>JBKQSL010000377.1:0-2959 GCA_052143655.1 Streptosporangiaceae bacterium
GACCCGGACGACCTGGCCGAGATCAGGTGGGCGTCGCTGGCCGAGATCGATGCGCTGATGCCGGACATGTTCCGGCCGGTTCGCGCCTACCTTGAGAAGGCGCTGCGGGCCTGAGCGTTACCGGGTCACGGTACGACCACGGGGTCGGGTAGCCCCGGACGCCTGTTCGACGCTGCGCGCATGCCTGCTTACCGTGCGTTAGCATGTTCGGCAACGTAAAAAAGCGCCCCCGGCCGCGAAGGCGAACCCGCGGCCAGGGGCAGCCACACCGAACGGATGAGGAAGCGGTGCGACGTCACGATGACAATACCTCCCTGCACGCCAATGTTGCAGGCATGCCCCGCCAGAATCTCCCTCCATCCCGCTACCTGACCCGCCGTCATGGGATGCGATGCAGGCGATGCCTGCGTCCACGATCACGTCCGGCCCTGGCTCCGCGAGCCCAAGATTGCCGACAACGGGCGTAGTTACACGGCGCTCGCACCGTGCCACGCCGACGCCACGCGCTCGCTCACAGTCTCGGCAGGCGACCACCAGCCCGTCGTCTGGTGCTGCCACGCCTGCCAGGAACGCCTCGGCAAGGACGCAGCACAGATCCGTACCCGCCACGCCCTCATCCGCAGCGGCGTGCCCGCTCGCTGCCTGTCGCTGCCGCGTGAGCAGGTCGACAGCATCGTGGACGACTTCCGGGCCTTGCTGCACGCCGACATCAGCCAAGTCGAGAAGGTGTACCGCCTGTCGGCGCTGATCGAGTGCGGCGAGATGCCGAAGGGCGGGGAGCTTGACCGGCTGGCCGAGTGGTGCGGCGTGAGCAGGAGAGCGGCCTATTCGGCGACGCGCGAGCCGGGCAGCAGTCCGCTGGCAACCCCGGACAACCTGTAGGTATCCCATGATCACGAGTGCTGTCAAGCAGCGCAGGTCAGGGCCGGTACTTAGCGAGGCTAACTTGTGCGCCACATGCACTTGTGCAGGTCATGCACACCGACATTGCTGCCATAGCTGCTCAGATGACTACCCTGGCCGCCGAGTTTGTGCACCACGTGCACACGGTTATCCGGGGCGAAACCGGACGGTCGCAGAAGGTGCTTGCACTGTCCACGGAGTTGTGCAAGAGTGGAGACATGGAGAGTTACCGAGCCAACGAGGCCCGCCTCAAGATGCGGGAAATCCTCACCGCCGTAGAGCGCGGCGAGCACATCGAGCTCAAGCGCTATGACACCCCGACCGGCGTCATCGTGCCGGCAGGGTGGTACGAGGGCATCCAGGCCGCGCTTGACGCCGCTACGGGCAGCCAGAAGCCGGATCCCCTCACGAGCCCTACCTCCTACCTGATTGGCCTCGTTGACGGCATGCGGAAGGTCTCTGCCCCCCGCGAGGAGGAATGGCAGCGGCTTCAGCGATGCCTGGGCGAGGTGCGCGATGAGCTTGTGGCGCTCCAGGAGCACCGCGAACTGGCCGAGGCCCTGTCTGACTACCGGTCCCGTCACCAGCACGACACCCACGAGGGGGAGAAGTGAGCGACTACCCGGAGCACGAGAAGATGGCCGCGATGCGCACCGAACTGGATGCGGTCGCGGACGCCATCGCGCAACTTGAGGAGACGGGACCAGAGTCATGACCGTCACGATCGATGACCTGCGCAACACATACCGGGAACTGGCGGAATGCTGCCTGCATCAGCCTGCCTGGTCACCCGATGACGTGGCCGTGGTCCTGGCCGCCGTCTGGGATGGCGACACGAGCGCCGGCTGGGAGCGCGGCCCGAAGCAGTCCACGGAAAGCACCGCCTACACCGTGGTGCGACTGAAGGACGGCCGGTACGGGCTGCTGGCTGACAGCGAGGATCTCACCGGGCACGGCTGCCAGTGCGACTCGTCAGCCCTGGCCTACGGCAGCCTGGACGAACTGCTGCGGATGGGCATCCCGGAGGCTGAGGCGTGCGCGCTGATCCTGGAAGCGGTCCCGGCTGCGGCTGGGGATACCCCCGAGGGGGAAAGATGAGCGACGAGAGGTTCGCGGAGCCCTGCTCCAAGTGCGGTGCCCCGGCCGGCAAGCCCTGCCGCACTCTTGCGACAAGGCGGGTGACGGACACCCACAAGGCACGGTGGCTGCCGATCGTGACCAGGCGGGCACAGGCCATCCGCGCCGAGTCCCCCGACGAGGACCCTTACGGGCTACGGGCACGGGAAGCAGCAGAGGGGAATGCTTGAGGCACCCGAACGGGCATTACGCCACCGACCCGGGCGGCGGCGAGTACCAGCCAGCCGGGGCCTTCGACTACACCGCCCACGACCGGTGGGTGCTAGCCGGTCACTGCCCGGTCGTGTCCGCGGGCAAGGCGTGGTGCTCGGGGAAGCCTGGTCACGGCCCAGGGCATGTCTGGCCGCTCGCCAGGCCCGGCCGCAGCGCGTGGGAACGGTGAGGGCTGGCCGGGTCAGGCTGGGGGGCGGGGATTGCCTGTTCCTGACCCGGACAGCGCACCCCTTTCCGTTGCGAGCAACAGAGCGTCTCACTGTCAAGGTGCGCGCGGAACGTAGCGAAGTCAATCCCCTGCGTGAGCGCAGTTTCCCCGCTAGGCTGCTGGCCACGACGAGTAACCCTTTTGCCGGAGCCCCGGTCGCGTCCCTTACTCCCCGTCAGGGCGCGGTCGGGGCTTCTTGGCCTGGAGGGGACATGGGCTGGTACCTGTGGTTCTACGGGGCGTGGGCCGCGTTCTGCTGCGCCGGCATCGGCGCGGGCTGCCTGATCCTCCGCATGGCTAACCGCTAGGATCACGTCGTTGTCCCTGGCGCCGTTAGCTCCCTCGGCGAAGCGGAGCCCGTGCGCAGTCGGCCCAGCGCTGCCGGGGACAACCGGATCCGGCCGGCCTGGGGGGACGGATCCCGGTCCCGGCTCGCACCTGCTCGTGAGCCGGGACCTTTCGCTTCCCAGAGTGTGTGTGAAATCTCAGTCACGGATT
>JBKQSL010000378.1:0-28536 GCA_052143655.1 Streptosporangiaceae bacterium
GCCCGCCCGTCGCGGCCCGCACGACATGCCCATGCCAGGCTGTGCTGGTGCAGATCGCTGTCGTTCTTGCCGCGGTCGCGGCGCTCGCCTGGGTGTACCTGCTGGCCGGGCGCGGCGGATTCTGGCGGACCGATCAGCGGCTGCCGCCTGGCCCCGCCCCGGCCGCCTGGCCGGCGGTAGCCGCCGTCGTGCCGGCCCGGGATGAGGCTGCCATCCTGCCGCAGACGCTGCCGACGCTGCTCGGGCAGGACTACCCCGGCCCGCATGCGGTGGTGCTCGTCGACGACGACAGCTCGGACCCGACCGCGCAGATCGCGACCGGCCTGCGGCACCCGGGCAGCGCGGCAGAACTGCGCGTCGTCGCCGGGGTGCCGACGCCGGCCGGCTGGGCTGGCAAGGTCTGGGCGATGGAGCAGGGCCTGCGGGCGGCGGGCGGCGCCGAGTACGTCCTGTTCACTGACGCGGATATCGCCTACGCGCCGGGTGTGCTGACCGACCTGGTCCGGGCGGCCGAGAGCACGCGGGCGGACCTGGTGTCGCAGATGGCGCTGCTGCGGGCCGACTCGTTCTGGGAGCGGGTGCTCGTGCCCGCGTTCGTGTATTTCTTCGCCCAGCTGTACCCGTTCCGCCGGGTCAACCGGGGCCGCGCGGGCGCGGCGGCGGGCGGCTGCATGCTCGTGCGCAGGGCGGCGCTAGACGCAGCGGGCGGGCTGGCGCAGATCCGCGCGGCACGGATCGACGACGTCGCGCTCGGGGCACTGCTCAAGGGTGCCGGGGGCCGGTGCTGGCTGGGGCTCAGCACGCAGGTCCGCAGCCTGCGCCCGTACCCCCGGCTGGCCGACGTCTGGGACATGGTGGCCCGCAGCGCCTACACCCAGCTGCGCTACTCCCCCGCCGCGCTGGCCGGGACGGTCCTCGGCCTGGCCTGGCTGTACCTGCTGCCGCCGGCCGCGGCGCTGGCCGGCCTCGCCGTCGTGCTGACGGGCGGATCGGGCTGGCTGCTGGCCGCCGGCCTGGCCGGCTGGGCGCTCATGTCGGTGACGTTCATGCCGATGCTCGCGCTGTACCGGCTGCCTGCGCTGCGCGCGCCCACGCTGCCGCTGATCGCGGGCCTGTACGCCGCGATGACGGTGGACTCCGCCCGGCGGCACCGGGCGGGCCGGGGCGGCGAGTGGAAGGGGCGCACGATCACTGCCCGGGCGCCGCGTCCCTGACCGGATTCGCGGCGGGCGGCCCAGCACACGACAATGGAGCGTGCACTTCAGGCGACGCTGAGAGCAGGCGCGGTGCGGATCGGGCTACTGGGACCCCTCGCGGTTCAGGACGAGGCTGGCCGGCCGGTGCCGGTCGGCGGCTCCCGGGTGCGCGTACTGCTGATCCTGCTCGCCCTGGACCCGGGCCGGGTACTGTCCACCGCCTCGCTGATCGACCAGCTCTGGGAAGACGAGCCGCCCGCCAACGCCGGCAACGCGCTGCAGTCCCTGGTGTCACGGCTGCGTGCCTCGCTGCGGCAGGCCGGGCCGTCCGGGGACGTGATCGAGTCGCATCCGGCCGGGTACCGGCTGGCCGTGCCGCCGCACGACGTCGACGCGGTGGCGTTCGAGGACCTGGCGCGGGCCGGAAGCCAGGCCCTGGCATCCGGTGATCCGGTCACGGCCCAGCGGTCACTGCGGGAAGCCCTCGGCGTCTGGCGCGGCCCGGCGCTGGCCGATGTGCCGGGCGCGCGCTTCGCGGCCGGGCCGGCCGCCCGGCTGGCCGAGCTGCGCACCCGGGCGGCGCTGGACCTGATCGAGGCGGGCCTGGCCCTGGGCGAGAGCGACAGCCTGATCGGCGAGCTGCGGGCCATGGTCGCCGATGATCCGGCGGCCGAGCGCCCGCGCGGGCTGCTCATGCGCGCCCTGTACGCCGCCGGGCGCCAGGCCGCGGCGCTGGCGGTCTACGCGGAGGCCCGCGAGCTGCTCGCTCGCGAGCTGGGGGTAGATCCCTCTCCCCAGCTGGAGCAGGTCTATCTGAACGTGCTCCGGCACGACCTGCACGACGGCCGGCAGCGGCCGCCTGGTCCGGCGCCGGGCCGCGGCGAGCCCGCTGCGCCGGTGCCGGATGCGGCGCAGCCCGGTGCTGCCGCGCCCGGCAGCGCGGTGCTGGCCGGGACGGGCGACCGGGCTGACATGCCCGGGCAGCTGGCGCCTGGTGCCCTGCCGCTGCCGCCCGGCCTGCGCAAGCCGCGCACCAGTTTCGTCGGCCGGGACGCTGACGTAGCGCGAGTGCTGAAAATGCTGGCGGAAGCCAGGCTGGTCACGCTCACCGGGCCGGGCGGGGCGGGCAAGACCCGGCTGGCCCTGGAAAGCGCGGCACGCCTGGCGGCCGATGCGCCAGGTGCCGCCGGCCGGGGCACGGCCACCGGGCAGGTGTGGTTCGTCGAGCTGACGCCGGTGACCGACCCCCGGGAAGTGCCCTACGCGGTGCTGAACGCGCTCGGCATCCGGGAGAGCCCGGTGATCGCGCGGGCCGGCACCGGCGGCGCGCATGCCGACCCGGCGCAGCGGCTGGTGACGGCCCTCGCCGAACGCGATGACCTGCTCATTCTGGACAACTGCGAGCATGTCGTCGAGGCTGCAGCCGGGCTCGCCGACGTGGTCCTGGCCAGCTGCCCGGGCGTCCGGGTGCTGGTGACAAGCCGGGAACCGCTGCGCATCCCCGGCGAAACGCTCTGGCCCGTGCCGCCGCTGCCCGTGCCGCCGGCGCCGCCGGCGCCGGCTGACCAGCCGGCCGTGCCAGGCGGAACCGGGCTGGCCGGCGACCCGGTCGCCGTCGGCTCATGCCCCGGCGGCTCGCAGACCGACGGCGGTGCGGCGGGCTACGCCTCGGTCCGGCTGCTGGCCGACCGGGCTGCGGCGGTCCGGCCGGACTTCGTCGTCGACGCCGCCAATGCGGCCGACGTGGCCCGGATCTGCCGTGCGCTCGACGGCATGCCGCTCGCGATCGAGCTGGCTGCGGCCCGGCTGCGCTCGCTCTCAGCGGCCCAGCTCGCGCAGCGGCTGGACGCCCGGTTCGTGCTGCTCACCGGCGGGAGCCGGACAGCGGCGCCCCGGCACCAGACGCTGCGCGCGGTCGTGGACTGGAGCTGGGACCTGCTCTCCGAGCCCGAGCAGATGCTCGCCAGGCGGCTGGCTATCTTCCCCGCTGGGGCCACGCTGGCCGCGGCAGAGCAGGTCTGCCAGGACGCCGCGCTGCCGGCGGAAGCCATCCTGCCTGCCCTGTTCGGCCTGGTCGAGAAGTCGTTCCTGGCCGTCGACGGAGGCGGCGAGCCGCGGTACCGGATGCTGGAGACCGTCCGCGCCTACTGCCGGGAGCGCCTGGCGCACGCCGGAGAAGAGCACAAGGCATGGCAGGGGTTCACGGGGTATCTCGTCCGGCTCGCCGAGACGGCCGATCCGCTGCTGCGCAGCGATCGGCAGCTTGCCTGGATGCAGCGGCTGACGGCGGAGCAGGACAACCTGCACGCGGCGCTGCGCTGGGCCATCGACCGGCCCGATCCGGTGCTGGCGCTGCGGCTCGGCCAGGCGCTGAGCTGGTTCTGGCTGCTGCGCGGGCAGCACCGGGAGAACGCGACCATGGCCCGGGAGATCCTGGCGATGACCGAGCCAGGCCGGCTGGCGGGCCTCGACGCCGCTGACCTCGACGTGGTGCAGGCCCGGGCCGTGTGCGCCCTGACCGCCGTCAACGGGAGCTGGGATATCACCGGGGCGGGCCAGCCGCTGGCTGATGCGGAGCCGCTGGTGACGGCGGATCCTGGCCGCGCGGGCGGGCAGCGCCCGCCGCATCCGCTCGTCGTGGCCGGCGTCGCGCTGCTCGGGCTCTACCAGAAGCAGGATCCCGCCTGGTCGATGCGGATCCTGGCCGCGCACTGCGAGTCCCCCGACCCGTGGACCAGGTCGGGTGCCCGGCTCATGCACGCGTTCTTCGGGATGAGCACGGGCCGGACGGAGGGCGCGGCCGCCGAGTGTGCCACGGCACTCGCCGGGTTCCGGGTGCTCGGCGACCGGTGGGGCATGGGTCTGGCGCTGCTGGGCCAGTCCGAGCTCGCGATGCTCGACGGGGACTTCCCCCGGGCGATCAGCGCGCTGGAGGAAGCCATCGGGCTGAGCCGGGAGCTGACGGACTGGGAAGACACCGCGCAGATGTACGCCAGCCTGGCGAAAGCCCGCAGCCGGGCGGGCGACTGCGATGACGCGCTCGCCGATCTGGACCGCGCCGAGCGGATTGCCGCGGCGCAGGGCGAGTCGGAGAGCGACCTGTATATCTCCCACGTCCGGGCTGAGCTGGCGTGGCTGCGCGGCGACTGGGCGCAGACCGTGGTCACCTGCCGGCGGCTGGATGACCGGATGGCAGCCAGGCCCGCCGTCATGAGCTGGTCCTTCCGGGCGCTGATCCTGCTGCGCGCCGGGCTGGCGGAACTGCGCGGCGGCAGCGCCGCGGACGGGCGCTCCGCGCTGGCCGAGGCGGTGCGGCTGGCGGAGGGCGGCCAGGACCGGTCCGCCGTCGCCGCCGTGCTGGACGCCCTGGCTGCGGCGGCACTCGGAGCTGACAGCAACCGCGCCGACGCCGAGCGGGCGGCGACCATGCTGGGTGCCGCCCACTCGGCGCGGGGCGCCTTCGACTACGGCAGCCTCGACGCCCCGCCGGCCCGGGAGGCCGCCCGGCGGATGCTCGGCGGCAAGGCCTTTGACGCCGCCTACCAGCAGGGCCGGGACCTGGCTTACGGCGAGGTCCTGGCCCTGGCCCGCGACGCCGCCCGGCTGGCCGGGCCGGCTCAGGTCCGGCGGCGGTAGGCGCGCACGGCCAGCGGCGCGAAGACCACGAAGATGCCCAGCGCCCACAGCAGCGACCGCGCGGTCGGGGCGGCGATCGGCCCGCCGGTCAGCAGTCCCCGCTCGGCACTGGTCAGGTCGGTCATCGGGTTCACCCGCACGAACGCCTGCAGCCACCCGGGCATCGTCTGCGACGGCACCAGCAGGTTGCTGCCGAAGACCAGCGGGAACATGGCCAGGAAGCCGTACATCTGCACGCCCTGCGGGGTCTTGACGAGCATCCCGATGAGGGCCGACACCCAGCACATGGCCAGCGCGAATGCGAGCAGCAGCAGGCAGCCAGCGACCGCGGACAGCGGGCTGGTGCCGATGCGGAAGCCGAGGATCATCCCGAACCCGAGCGTTACGGCTACCGAGATCAGGTAGCGCACCATGTCGCCGAGTACCGCGCCGGCCAGCGGCGCCCAGCGGGCGATCGGCAGGCTGCGGAACCGGTCGAACACGCCCCCGGCGATGTCCTGGTTGAGCATCAGGCCGGTGCCCATGGTGGCGAACACCACGGTCATGACCAGCAGGCCGGGCAGCGCGAACTGCAGGTAGGCGTGCGTGCCGCCGGCGATCGCGCCGCCGAATACGTAGGTGAACAGCAGCAGGAACATGATCGGCTGCAGGCTCAGGCCGACCAGGTCCTCCATGTTCGTCCTGATCTTCAGCACGCTCCGCCAGGTGAGCGTGCAGGTGTTCCGCAGCCCGGTGACCGGGCTCAGCCGCGTCGGCGAGGCGGCGGGAACGGTAGTTGCGGTCATCGCGGGCTCCTGTCTAGTTCACCGGGCTCGGTGTCGCGCGCGTCGGTGCCGGACCCGGCGGCGGGGCCGGCCTGGTCGCCGGTGAGAGCGAAGAAGACCTCTTCCAGGCTGGCCTTGCGGAGGGAGAACTCGGCGAGCTCCACGTCGGCCTCGTCGAGGTCGCGGATGATGACGGGCAGCACCAGCGGGTCAGCGACCGGGACGCGCACCATCCCCGACGCCGGGTCGGTGCCTGGCCGGGCCCGGGCCCGGCGCCCGAGCACCGCCGCGACCAGGTCCAGGTCCGCCCGGCTGGCCGGGGACACCTCCAGCACCTGCCCGCCAGTCTTGTTCTTGAGCTCGTCCGGCGTGCCGGTCGCGATCACCCGGCCGTGGTCGATCACCACGATGTCGTGCGCGAGCTGATCGGCCTCGTCGAGGTACTGGGTGGTGAGCAGCACGGTGACGCCGTCGGCCAGCAGACCGCGGATCATCTCCCACACGCTGGTCCGGCTCCGCGGGTCCAGCCCGGTCGTCGGCTCGTCCAGGTAGAGCACCCGGGGCCGGCCGACCAGGCTGGCGGCCAGGTCCAGCCTGCGCCGCATGCCGCCGGAGTAGGTCTTCGCCGGCCGCTGCGCTGCGTCGGCCAGGTCGAACCGGTCCAGCAGCTCGCCGGCCCGGGCCCGCGCCCGGGGCCGCGACTCCCCCAGCAGCCGCCCGATCATGATGAGGTTGTTGATTCCGGACAGCCCCTCGTCCACCGAGGCGTACTGGCCGGTCAGCCCGATCAGCTGGCGCACCTGGTGGGCCTGTCGGCTGATGTCGTAGCCGCAGACCCGGGCCGTCCCGCTGTCCGGCCGCATCAGCGTGGCCAGGATCCGCACGGCCGTCGTCTTCCCGGCGCCGTTCGGGCCGAGCATCCCCAGCACGGTGCCCGGCCGGGCCACCAGGTCCACCCCGGCCAGCGCGGTCGTCGCGCCGAAGTGCTTGACCAGGCCGCTGGCCTCGATCGCGTTCGGCATATCGATCCCTGCCTGTCGTTATCGTCGTCATCGCCATCGTGGGCGACGGCGCGGCCAGCGCGCGCACCAGCCGCTGCCAGGCCGCTGTCGGCGGCGCTGCCAGACGGCGCTGCCAGACGGCGCTGCCAGACAGACCGTCAGGACGCGGCCCAGCGCACTGCCGGAAGAGGCGGCCGCGACATGCCCCGCCGGAGATGGCCGCTTGGCCGCATCCGCCCGGCCAATCCAGTAAAGTCACGTCAGCTTGCCCTGGAGGTCGGCTGCCAGCATGGCTGCCGCATGCCCGGTGGCGGATACGGAAAGTGAGCTTACGTAACGATGCGTGCAACTGGCTCGGCACCGGGCGCCGCCTGGCGTGACATCCCCGGCAGCGCCGCTCGTGATCACCGCTCGCTGCGCGCCCCTCGGGCGCAGGCCGCGGAGGAGGACACCACGCCGTTGCCGCCGCTGCGGCTCGTGCCGCCTGCCACCCGGGCGGATGCGGTGCTTCTCCCGGCCCAGCTGGCGGCGTACCGGGCCGCGGTCGAGGACGCAGTGCTGGCGGCGGGCAAGCTCGGCGAGCCGTCACCGGCTGCGGCCGAGACACTGATCGCCAGGCGGCTCGCCGGGCCGGAGTTCGAGCCGGTTCTCGCCTGGCTGGACCGCGGCACAGTCAACGGCAGCGCGGCCGACGCCAGCACGGGCAGCCCGGGCGGTGGCAGGGCGGACGGCGGCAGCATGGACCTGCGTGACTGCGTGCTAGCCGGCCTGCGCTCCGAGCTCGACCGGTTCCAGCCCAGTGCCCGCAGCTCCGCGCACGACCTGCCGTCGCTGATCCGGGTGTTCCTGCTGGCCCAGATCGACTCGGCCTGGTGGGGCGGCCGGGCGCCGTTCGTCGCCGATGCGGACGTGTGCCGCTCTGCCGAGCTGGTGGACCTCAGCGCGCTGAGAGCGGCGGGCCGGCTGGAGTTCCAGTACCGCATGCAGCCCCGGGGGCTGCCCGGCCGGGCCCGGGACTGGGCGCGGCGGAAACTGGCCCCGGCCCGGCGACCGCGGACCGCCGGGCTGCGCTTCACTCAGGCGCGGCCCGCAGTCGTCGGCCTGGTCAATCAGGTGGCGGCGGAACTGGCCGCGCTGCTCCCGCCGCGCACGCCGCGGCTGTGGGTGACGAGCATGGTCCGCAGCGTGGAGCATCAGCGCCGGCTCCGGGCCCTGGGCTACTCGGCCGTGCTGCCCAGCGCGCACTGCACCGGCTACGCGTGCGACGTGGAAATGCAGTGGTTCCGCCGGTTCGACTCCGACGGCGTGCTGGCCCGGCTGCTGCTCGACCGGCAGGAGGCCGGCCAGCTCAACGTGATCGACGAGGGCCAGGCGTGGCACGTGTGCGTCAGCCCCGGCGCGCGGGCAGAGCTGGAGGCTGCGTTCGCGGCCGGCCAGCCGGCCCGCGGGCCGGCTCGGCAGGAAGGACGCTGACTCATGTGCGGGATAGCGCTGATCGTCGGGGAGCGCCCGAGCACGGCTGAGTTCGACCAGATGCTGACGGCGCTCGCGCCGCGCGGGGACGTCTGCGAGACGCTCTGCGACGACCGGCACCGCCTCGGCACCCAGCGGCTGAAGATCGTCGACCGGGAACGTGCGGTCCAGCCGTGGGCGTCAGCCGACGGCCGCTGGGCAGTCTGCTACAACGGCGAGATCTACAACTTCCGCGCGCTGCGGGCCGAGCTGGGCAGCCTCGGCCGCCGGCTGCGCAGCGACAGCGACACCGAGGTCGTGCTGGAGTCGTTCCTGCAGTGGGGCGAGCGGGCGGTGTTCCGGCTGCGCGGCGAGTTCGCATTCGCCGTGGCCGACCTGGCCGGCGACCGGGTCTACCTGGCCCGCGATCCGCTCGGGGTCAAGCCGCTGTACTGGTCGCGCGGCGGCGGCCAGCTGCGGGTGGCCTCGGAGCTGAAGGCGCTCGTCCCCGCGGGCCGCCAGGTCAGCGAGGTGCCGCCCGGGCATCACGGGTGGGCCAGCCCGGCCCGCGATCCCGTCCTGACCGCGCACGTCGACCTGCTGACGATCGGCGAGGGCGAGGAACCGGTCACCGACGTGGCCCAGGCTAGCGCGCTGGTACGCGCCACGGTGGCCGACAGCATGCTGGCCAGGCTCGACACCGACCTGACCGTCGGGGTCATCCTGTCCGGCGGACTGGACAGCACGCTGACGCTGCTGCACGTGCGGGAGATGCACCCCGACTGCGTGGCGTTCACCATCGGGGCGCCGGGCAGCGATGACGTGGCCTACGCCGGCCGGGTGGCCCGCGAGCTCGGGGTCGCGCACGAGGTGATCGAGCTGTCCCCCGGCGGCATCCGGCTGCCCGAGATCCGCGAGGCCATCCGGCAGTCCGAGCTGACCGAGTACGGCGACGTGATCAACGCGGTCATCTCCCGGCTGCTGTTCGCCCGGGTCCGCGACCGCGGGGTCAAGGTCGTCCTGTGCGGGGACGGCTCGGACGAGCTGTTCGCCGGGTACGAGATGTACCGGCAGCCCGACCCGGCCGTGCGGATGCGCCTGTTCCAGCACAAGCTGCACAACCTCGGCCGGACCGAGCTGCAGCGGGTGGACCGGACCAGCATGGGCCAGGGCGTCGAGGCCCGCGTCCCGTTCCTGGACCTGGCACTGGTCCGGCTGGCGATGCGGCTGCCTATCGAGCTCAAGCAGCGCGACGGCGAGGATAAGTGGATCCTGCGGCACGCATTCGCCGACATCCTGCCCGACTACGTGCGGCGGCGGCCGAAGAACCCGCTGTCGCACTCCAGCGGCCTGCACGAGCGGGTCCGGCTGTACCGGTCGCAGTTCCCGCGGATCTACCGGTCGTTCGGCTACGACCGGCTCGGCCCGATGCGCCGCGACTTCTCCATCGTGCTGGAGCAGCATGGCCTGGACCTGGATGAGGCCCTGCGCGACGTCGGCGCCCAGC
The DNA here is from genome assembly GCA_052143655.1 of Streptosporangiaceae bacterium. Classification (GTDB taxonomy): domain Bacteria; phylum Actinomycetota; class Actinomycetes; order Streptosporangiales; family Streptosporangiaceae; genus CAVSUR01. The sequence goes on from JBKQSL010000378.1 coordinate 9,557, forward strand.
CCGACTACACGCTCGCCGAGCACGCCCGCGACCTGGCCGGCGCGCTGCGCTGGAACGCGGCCGGCGCGCTGCGCCGCAGTCCCAGCCACGTGCGCTGACTGGTGCGGTCCCGGCTCAGCCTTCGAACGCCTCCGGCGGGGGGCAGGCGCAGACCAGGTGCCGGTCGCCGTAAGCGCCCTCGATGCGGCGGACGGGCACCCAGTACTTCGGCCGCCGGTCGCCGCCGGCCGGGTAGGCGGCGTACTCCCGGTCGTAGGGATGCTTCCACTCGCCGCTGATCAGCATGCTGGCCGTGTGCGGGGCATTCTTGAGCGGGTTGTCGTGGCTGTCGTACTCGCCGGACGCGACCTTGTCGATCTCGCCGGAGATAGAGATCATCGCCGCGCAGAACCGGTCCAGCTCGGCCAGGTCCTCGCTCTCGGTCGGCTCCACCATCAGCGTGCCGGCCACCGGGAACGACATCGTCGGGGCGTGCAGCCCGTAGTCGATGAGCCGCTTGGCCACGTCCTCGGCGGTGATGCCGGTCCGGCTGGTGATCGGCCGCAGGTCCAGGATGCACTCGTGCGCCACCAGTCCGCCGCGGCCGGTGTAGAGCACCGGGAAGTACGGGTCGAGCCGCCGGGCGACGTAGTTAGCGGCCAGGATCGCGGCCCGGGTGGCCTGCCGCAGCCCCTCGGCGCCCATCAGCCGGATGTAGGCCCAGGAGATCGGCAGGATCCCGGCCGACCCGTAGGGTGCCGCGGTCACCGGCCCGGCCTGGCCGTCGTGGCCGGCCGGGCGGTCCTGCGCGGCCGGCCCGAGCGCGGCGTGGCCGGGCAGGAACGGCGCCAGGTGCGCCCGGGCCGCCACCGGGCCGACACCCGGGCCGCCGCCGCCGTGCGGGATGCAGAAAGTCTTGTGCAGGTTCAGGTGCGACACGTCGCCGCCGAACTCGCCCGGCCGGGCCAGCCCGACGAGCGCGTTGAGGTTGGCGCCGTCGATGTACACCTGGCCGCCGGCTTCGTGCACCCGGTCGCACACCGCCCGGATCGTGTCCTCGTACACGCCGTTGGTGGACGGGTAGGTCACCATGATCGCGGCGACCGTGCCCTGGGAGGCCGCCAGCTTGGCGTCCAGGTCACCGAGGTCGATGGCGCCGTCGGAGCCGCACTTGACGACCACCACGCGCAGGCCCGCGAGCACAGCGGACGCCGCGTTCGTGCCGTGCGCGGACTCGGGGATCAGGCAGATGTCACGCTGCGGCTCGCCTCGTGCGCGGTGGTAGTCGCGGATCGCCAGCAGCCCGGACAGCTCGCCCTGCGACCCGGCGTTCGGCTGCACCGACACCGCGTCGTAGCCGGTGATGTCGGCCAGCCAGTCCTGCAGGTCGCCGATCAGCTCGGCGTACCCGGCCGCCTGGCCCGCCGGCACGAAGGGGTGCAGGCCCGCCCACTGAGGCCAGGTGATCGCCTCCATCTCGGCGGCCGCGTTGAGCTTCAGCGTGCACGAGCCGAGCGGGATCATCGACCGGTCCAGCGCGATGTCCTCGTCGGCGAGCCGCCGCAGGTAGCGCAGCATGCTGGTCTCGTTGCGGTGCACCGCGAAGACCGGGTGGGCCAGGAACCCGCTGCTGCGCGCCAGCTGTGCCGGGATCGCGCTGGGCGCCTCGCCCGGCAGGCCGGTGTCCGAGCCGGCCAGCGCGGCCAGCACCGCGCGCAGGTCCGCCTCGGTCGTGGTCTCGTCGCACGCGACCTGCACCGTGTCCTCGTCGGCCAGGTACAGGTTGTAGCCCGCGGCGCGGGCCCGGTCGACAGCCGCGGCCGCCTGGCCGGGCAGCGCGACCGCGATCGTGTCGAAGAACGCGCCGTGGCGCACCTGCACGCCGTGCTGGCGCAGCGCGGCGGCCAGCGCCGCGGCCCGGGCGTGCACCCGGCGGGCGATCGCGGTCAGCCCGTCCGGCCCGTGGTAGGCCGCGTACATGGCGGCGATCACCGCCAGCAGCACCTGCGCCGTGCAGATGTTGCTGGTGGCCTTCTCCCGGCGGATGTGCTGCTCGCGTACCTGCAGCGCGAGCCGGTAGGCCGGGTTGCCGTCCGCGTCGACGGAGACGCCGACCAGGCGGCCGGGCAGCTGGCGCTTCAGCTCGTCGCGGACGCAGATGTAGCCGGCATGCGGGCCGCCGTAGCCCATCGGCACGCCGAACCGCTGCGTGGTGCCCACGGCGATGTCGGCGCCGAGCTCACCGGGCGGGGTGAGCAGGGTCAGCGCGAGCAGGTCAGCCGCGACGGCGGTCAGCGCGCCCCTGGCCCGGGCGGCCTCGATCGCGGGGCGCAGGTCGGTGACCGCGCCGCTGGCCGCCGGGTACTGCAGCAGGACGCCGAACAGCTCGCCGTCGGGCTGGGCCTCGATCAGCTGCGGGGTGACCTCGCCGATGACCAGCCTGATGTCCAGCGGCTCGGCCCTGGTCGCGAGCACGGCCAGGGTCTGCGGCAGGCACCCGGCATCGGCCAGGAACACGCTGCCGTGCCGCGCGGCCCGCCTGGCCAGCGTCATCGCCTCGGCGGCGGCGATCGCCTCGTCGAGCATGGACGCGCCCGCCACCGGCAGCGCGGTGAGGTCCTCGACCATGGTCTGGAAGTTCAGCAGTGCCTCGAGCCGGCCCTGCGAGATCTCCGGCTGGTACGGCGTGTAGGCGGTGTACCAGGCCGGGTTCTCCAGCACGTTGCGCCGGATCACCGCCGGGGTGATGGTGCCGTAGTAGCCCAGCCCGATCATCGAGGTCAGCAGCTGGTTGCCGGCGGCCAGCCGGCGCAGCTCGGCGAGCACCTGCTCCTCGGTCAGCGGGGCCGGCAGGCTCAGCGGGCGGCTGGTGGCGATGTCGGGCGGCAGCGCCGCGGCGGTGAGCTCGTCCAGCGAGTCGTAGCCGATCACGGCCAGCATCTGCCGCTGCTGCTCGTCGGCGGGGCCGATGTGTCGGTGCGCAAAGTCCACTGGAGCCTCCTGAGGCGGGAGCGGCGTCCGGGTACCGCCGGCAGATTCTGGCTCCCCCTCTGTCGCCGCGATCGGCTCCAGAGCTGCTTGTCCCGTCCGGTCCCTGATGCCTGAGAGGTTCCGGGGAGGTTGCCCCTTCGGCGTCTCGCGCTGGGTGCGCGAGAACTCTCCCGGACGATGTCGTCAGCAGTAATGAGCGTACCCCGGCAACGGCGTCCCAGGCAGGATTGCGCTGGGACTATACGTCGTCCCAGCGGAAGACGCGCACCGAGATGAGCGTCAGCAGGGCGCTGAAGCCGAGCAGGATGCCGATGGCCGGCAATGCCGAGGCCGGGCCCTCGCCGCGGGCCATCACGTTCTGCATGCCAGTGACCAGGTAGCGCAGCGGCATGGCGTAGGAGACCTCCCGGATCCAGCTCGGCGCGTAGTCGAGCGGGATGAACGCCCCGCCGAGGAAGGCCATCGGCAGGATCACCAGGTTCGCGATCGAGGTGGCGGCCTGCTGGGTCTTGGCGACCGAGCCGATCAGCAGCCCGATGGACATGAACGCCAGCGTCCCGCAGATCACCACCGGGATCGCCATCCACCAGGAGGCGGTGAGCTGCAGGCCGAAATACGGCAGCGTCGCGATGCCCAGGAACACCGCGAGCTGGATCAGCGCGATGCCCACGCTGACCCCGATCCGCGCGGTGACGATCGACGCGGTGCTGACCGGGGCCAGCCGCAGCCGCCGCAACAGCTTGTTCTGCCGCCAGTTGACCAGGGTGATCGCGGCTCCGAACGCGGCGCCCGAGGCGATGGCCCAGCCGAGCAGGCCGGGGGCGACGTACTGGATCGGCTTGAGCGAGGTGTTCTCGACCTGGTGCGCGGTCAGCTGGTAGGCGGCGGTGCGGCCGGCCGCGGCCTGGTCGGCCTGCTGCACGATCGAGGAGAACACGGTCTGCACCAGGCCGGCGGTGGTCTGGTCGGCGATCGAGTAATGCACGAGCAGGGTGCGGCCGCGCTGCTGGACTGCGGCGTCGTCGGTGCCCTTGCGCACGGCGGCGACCGCCGCCGCCAGGCTCGGGTTATGCGTGATCGTGAGCACCCGGCCGAGCTGGCTGCGGTCGCCGGCCGTCGCCGCGTCCAGCAGCTGCACCCGGCCGACCTCGATGACGCTGACCTTGGGCGAGCTGGTGTTCTTGTAGAGGGACCCGAACAGCACCAGGAACAGCACCGGGATGAGGATGGTAAACACCATCGCCGCACGGTCCCGGACGAAGCCGCGGAACATCGCCCCGCTCAGGCTGCCCAGTGCGGGTGCTCTCATGCCCGGTACTCCCGTCCGGTCAGGCTGAGGAACACGTCCTCCAGCGTCGCGCCCTGCACCCGCAGCCCGGCCAGCGCGCCGCGCCGGGCGAGGCCGGCCAGGACCTCAGCCGGGTCGCTGGTGGTGATGGTCAGCGAGACGCCGTCGTCGGCGGCGTCCTGCGGCGTGCCGGCAGCCGCGACGGCGATCTCGGCGGCGTCGGCCGCGGTCAGCAGCCCGGCCTCGACGCTGATCCGCAGCTGGCTGTCCAGCTGCCGGACCAGCGCGGCGGGCGGCCCGACCTGCAGGATGCGGCCGTGATCCATGATCGCCACCCGGTCGCACAGTGCCTCGGCCTCGTCCATGTGGTGGGTGGTCAGCACCACCGTGCGGCCCTGCGCGTTCGCGGCCCGCAGCAGGTCCCACAGGTTGCGCCTGGCCTGCGGGTCCAGCGCGCCGGTCGGATCGTCCAGGAACAGCACCTGCGGGTCGTGCACGAGCGCGCAGGCGATCGACAGCCGCTGGGCCTGGCCGCCGGACAGCTTCTCGGTCCGGGTGCCGGCCTGGTCGGCCAGCCCGACCAGGCCGAGCATCTCGTCGGCCCGGCGGCCGGGCACCCCGTAGAGGGAGGCGAACGTGTGGATCTGCTCGCGGGCGGTCAGCCGCTCGAAGTACGACGACGCCTGCAGCTGCACGCCGATCTTCGGCAGCAGCCGGGGGTTGCGCGGCCAGGGCCGCAAGCCGAGCACGGTCACCTCGCCGCCGTCGGGCTGCCGCAGTCCCTCGATGATCTCCAGCGTGGTGGTCTTGCCCGCCCCGTTCGGGCCGAGGATCGCGACGAACTCACCCTGCTCGACCTGCAGGCTCACTCCGTCCACCGCCCGCAGGCTGCCGTATGACTTGCGCAGTTCGCGGGCGGAGATGGTGACCGGCACGGCCGACACATTAACACGATATGACGTGATCGTCCTCGCGCTGCCGGTGCGCGCCGACCGTGCGACGGCGAGAGCGCGGTCACGGGCCCGGGCCCGGCGCCAGTGAGCTTCTGAGCGGCTAGCCGGTCTTGCGGGCGCGCCGCCGGGCCAGCTCGTCCGTGCCGTCCTCGGCCGTGGCCGCGCGCTCGGACGGCAGCTCGGCCAGGGTGCCCTCGACCTCCTGCCAGACCCGGCCGAGGGCGATGCCGAACACGCCCTGGCCGCCTTGCAGCAGGTCCACGACCTCGTTCGGGGAAGTGCACTCGTACACGCTCACGCCGTCGCTCATCAGCGTCACCTGCGCCAGGTCACTGGCGCCGCGGGAGCGCAGGTAAGTCACCGCGGCCCGGATCTGCTGCAGCGAGATGCCGGTGTCCAGCAGCCGCTTGACCACCTTGAGCACGAGGATGTCACGGAATCCGTACAGCCGCTGCGAGCCTGACCCGCTGGCCGGGCGCACGCTGGGCTCGACCAGGCCGGTCCTGGCCCAGTAGTCGAGCTGCCGGTAGGTAATGCCCGCCGCCCGGCAGGCGGCCGGGCCGCGATAGCCGACGTCCTCCGGCCGGACCTCGATGCTCTCGATGTCCTCGCCGAACAGCAGCCCCTGCTTCCCGGCATGCCGGGCTGCATCGCTGCCAAGTTTGGGTGCCTGACCGCCACCCTTGGTTACCGCCACGCCCACCTCCGGCCCCAGCAGCAAACTGCCCGGGTACTCGCTTCGCACGGTAGGCCGCCGCAGGTAACTGCGTCAACGACCCGCAGCGGCGCGTCGCCATAACGGTTACCAGTCGTGACAAACGGCAGCAGGCAGGACGGCCGGTCCGGCTGCCTCCCGGCCCGGCGGCAGGTCAGGTGGACCGGCCGAAATCCTCTGGCGAGATCGTGTCGAGGAACTCCCGGAACTTCTCGACCTCGTCTTCCTGCTCGTCGGGGATCGCCACGCCTGCCTCGTCCAGGATCTCCTCGGCGGCGAAGATCGTCGCGCCAGTGCGCAGCGCGAGCGCGATCGAGTCGGACGGCCGGGCGCTCACTTCCTGGCCGTTGGAGAAGACCAGGTCCGCGAAGAAGATCCCGTCCCGCAGCGCGGTGATGTTCACGGTCGTGAGCTGCACGCCGAAGGCCTCCAGCACGTCCTTGAAAAGGTCATGCGTCAGCGGCCGCTGCGGCACCATGCCCTGCTGGGCGAACGCAATCGCGGTCGCCTCCATCGGGCCGATCCATATCGGCAGGTACCGCTCCCCCTGCGTCTCCTTCAGCAGGACGATGGGCTGGTTCGTCGGCATCTCAACCCGGACGCCTACGACCTCCATCTGCCTCACGGCGGCTCCGTCCTCGCGCAGCTGTCACGGTGTGCGCAGCCCCGTCGCGGCGCAGCGGCAGGGTGCTCCTTTTTCAACGTACACCCGTCATCGCCGGTCTCGGCGCGCCCCCTGGCGGTCATGCGCTGGCGCCGCCGGCCCCGTGGCGGGCGGCCGTACCGGGTATCTCGTCCCGCCCGGCGCCCAGGGCGGGCGGCAGCCCGGCCGGATCGGCTGCCGGCAGGCCCGCCTCGGTCAGCGCTTTCTCCACCAGGGCCCGGTGCAGCCGCAGTGACAGGGCGGCGATCTGCCGCGCGGTGGCACCGGCGGCCTGCCGGGCACCGGGGTTGCGCTGCCGCAGCGTCGGGGCTACTACCTGCTCGATCAGCGAGATCTCGCGCTCGGCGGCGGCGCGCACCGCGCGCAGGTGGCGGGCCTGCACACCGTACTGCGCCAGCGCGGCGACGGTGCCGGCCACCTCCAGCGCGTCCTGGCCGTAGCCCCGGCCGCTGCGCTGGATCAGCCCGAACTCCTCCAGCTCGGCCAGCTGGTCCGCGCCGATGCCCGCGGCCTCCAGCAGCTCGCGGCGGCTCAGCAGCACGCCGGGCCCGTTCGCCCTGGGCCGGGCCTGCTGGCTGTCGTCGTCGCCGGGCGGCTGGGCCAGCTGCTCCTTGATGACCCGCAGCGGCAGGTATTGATCGCGCTGAGCGGTCAGGATGTAGCGCAGCCGGTCCACGTCGGCGGCCTGGAACCGGCGGTAGCCGGACGGCGACCGGGCCGGCTCGATCAGGCCCTCGGCTTCCAGGAACCGGATCTTGGAGATGGTGACCTCAGGAAATTCCGGCAGCAGCTGCCGGAGCACCTCGCCGATGCCGAGATACCCGCGCGGCGGCGGGCCAGGACTGGCGGCCCCGGCCGGGCGCGCGCCGGCCGGGCGGGCGGGGCGGGCTTCCACGAGCGCTACGCGCCTGCTCCAAGGTCCGCGCCTGACCGCGGCCCGAGCAGGAAGACCAGCCGGAACTTGCCGACCTGAACCTCGTCTCCGCCGGTCAGCGCGGCCTCCTCGATGCGCTCCCGGTTCACGTACGTGCCGTTCAGGCTGCCGACGTCGCGGACGGTGAACGACCCGCCGTGCCGGTAGAATTCGGCATGCCGTCGCGACACCGTGACGTCGTCGAGGAATATGTCGCTGTCGGGATGGCGGCCGACGAGCGTGAGGTCGGCGTCGAGCAGGAACCGGCTTCCGGCGTTGGGCCCGCGCCGGACGACCAGCAGCGCGGTCCCGGCCGGCAGCGCGTCCAGCGTGCTGGCATCGGCCAGCGACTCCTCGCCCGGCTCGGCCTCGGCATCGGCGCCGATCGAGATCGTCGAGGTAGTCTCGCCGGGTCGCTCGCCTCCGCCGCGCAGCAGCGGGCTGCCGCACTGTGAGCAGAACCGCGCGTCCTCGGGGTTCGCCGAACCGCAGGCGGTGCAAATGACGCTCGGCATGTGGCTGCCCAGCCTCCCGTTACTCGGCCCCGCGGCATGGGCGGGAATCAGGCCTGAGGGTACGCCGCTGCGCACGTGAGCAGGTGACACCGGGGCAGATGACACCGCGTCGGTCGGCACGGCAGGCGACACCGGGTCGGAGGTGACCGCATCGGGTGTCACCAACCACGCTACCCGTGCCGGGTCCTGCCGGTCCAAGCGCCACGCCCGCCGCGAGCGGCGACCCGGGCGCTGGCCGGGCGCGCCCGCCTGCGCCCGCTCGCGACGCCTGCGCCACATCGGGCAACACCTCCGTGCGGCCTGCTGGTGTACAGCCTGCTAGTGATCAGCTAGCGATGATCGAGATTCTCTCACGGCGGAGGGCATCCGCGCCGGCACTCAGCGCCCTCCGGCCGGCTATGCCGGATCTGCCCGGTTAGCGGCCAGCGTGCTCGACTACGGCCGCCCACTCATCCAGCAGCGACTGCGCGATGTCGGCGTCGGAGCCCTCAGCCCACAGGTGGGTGATCGCCTCCGACCGGTCGGGCAGCACCAGGACCCAGCCCTGACCGGGCTCGGAAACCCGGATGCCGTCGGTGGTGTCCAGCGGCCGGTTGCCTGCGGCCTCCACCACCGTGCGCATCACGATCCCCTTGGCCGCCCACGGCGTGGGCATGGAGCGCCGGAGCAGGTTGGCCGCGGGAATGCGGTCGTCGATCTGGCTCATCGTCAGCCGGGTCCTGGCCACCAGGCCGATCAGCCGGGCGAAGGTGGCGATGCCGTCGATGCACCGGGAGAACTCCGGGACCACGAAGCCACCCCGGCCGTCCGCGGCGAAGATCACATCGGGCGCGGCGGCTGCCTCGTAGAGGCCGTGCAGCGACGTCGGCGTCCATTCCACCCCGACCCCGTGATAGCGGCAGACCTGCTCGGCCACCCGGGTGGTGGTGACCGGCAGCGCCACCCGGCCGGACCGGCGCTCGGCGGCGATCAGGTCTAGCACCACGAGCAGCGCGCGGTCCTCGCTGACCATGGCGCCCTTGTCGTCGACCAGGGCGATGCGCTCGCCTACCGGGTCGAACCGGACGCCGAACGCGGCCCGCGACGAGGCGACCAGCTCCGACAGCCGGTGCATGTCCGCGCGGACCTGGGCCAGCGACTGGGTCGGCGACGCCTCGTCCAGCCGGTTGTTGACGGTCAGCACGTGCACGCCGATCCGGCCCAGCAGGCTGGGCAGCACCAGCGAGGCGGTGCCGCCGGCGCAGTCCACGACCACCTTGAGCCCTGCCTCGCGGACGCCGGACATGTCCACGGTGCGCAGCAGCTCGCGGGTGTAGCCCTCGATGACGCGCGGCGGGTAGGTCAGCTCGGCGATCTCGCCGGGGAACGCTCGGCGGTACTCCTGCCGGGAGAACACCCGCTCCAGCTTGCGCCGCGCCGCCTGGGACAGGTCAGCGCCCTGCTCGTCCAGGAAGATGATGTCAATAGACTGCGGATCGGCCGGCGTGGTGCGAAGCGCGATGCCGCCACTGTACTCGCTGCGGGCGGTCTCGAACCGCGCCACCGGCAGCGGTTGCGCCTCCAGGTCGACCACGTTGATCGCGCTGGCGTTCAGCGCGCCGTGCACGGCCCGCTTGAGCGCCCGGGCGGCCCGCGAGACATCCCGGGAGGTGGTGACCACCGAGCCCTTCTGCAGGGTCGTGGCGTACGCGCTGGCCAGCCGCACGCACAGCTCCGGAGTGATCTCCACGTTCACCAGGCCGGACACCCCGCGCGGGCCGAACAGGGTGCGCTGGCCGCGCGACTCCCAGATCACGCTGGCGTTGACGACCGCGCCCGCCTCGATGGTCTTGAACGGATAGACCTTGACTCCCGAGGACAGGTACGCCTCGGGCTCGATCACGCACTCGTCCCCGACGACGGCGGCCTCCTCGATCCGGGCGCCGGCCATCACGTCGGTGTTCTTGCCGATCACGCAGCCCCGCAGGGTGGCGCCCAGCCCGACGTAGACGTTGTTGTGCACCACGGCCCGGTGCAGGAACGCGTTCTCCTTGACCACCACGTTGCTGCCGATGACGGTGAACTCGCGCAGCTGCGCCCCGGCCTCGATCTTGGCGTAGTCGCCGATGCACAGCGGGCCGGTCAGCATCGCCTCGGGGTCGACCTCGGCGCCATCGGCGACCCAGACGCCCGGTGACATCTCGAACCCGTCGATCTGCGCCCGCACCCGGCCGGAGAGCATGTCGGCCTGGGCCTTGAGGTAGCTCTCCAGGGTGCCGATGTCCTCCCAGTAGCCGTCGGCGACGCAGCCGTAGACCGGCGCGCCGCGCTCCAGCAGCCGGGGGAAGATGTCGCCGGACCAGTCAGCGGCCTCGCCGGCCTTGAACTCGCTGAGCACCTCGGGCTGCATCACGTAGATGCCGGTGTTGACCGTGTCGGAGAAGACCTGGCCCCAGGTCGGCTTCTCCAGGAAGCGCTGGATCCGGCCGTCCTCGTCGGCGATCACGATCCCGAACTCCAGCGGGTCAGGTACCCGGGTCAGGCCGACGGTGACTAGCGCGCCGCTGTCCTTGTGGAACCGGACCAGCTCGGTCAGGTCGATGTCGGTGAGCGCGTCCCCGGAGATCACCAGGAACGGCTCGTCGCGCAGCGCGTCCTCGGCGTTCTTCACGCTGCCAGCCGTGCCCAGCGGCGTCTCCTCGGTGGCGTACTGCAGGCTCATCCCGAAGTCGTCGCCGTCGCCGAAGTAGTTGCGCACCATCGAGGCCAGGAACTGCACGGTCACGACGGTCTCGGTGAAGCCGTGCGAGCACAGCAGCCGCAGCACGTGCTCCATGATCGGGCGGTTGGCCACGGGCAGCAGCGGCTTGGGCTGGTTGGCGGTCATCGGGCGAAGCCGCGTGCCCTCGCCCCCGGCCATCACAACGGCCTTCACTGCCTGCGCTCCTTCCTGCTTCCCCCAGTCTGTGACAGGCGATCGGCTCGCGCCAGGCGCCGAGTCTGTTCCATGTACAGCACTGCGGCGCACCAGTACAAAGCACTTCCCCAGATGACAAAGCCCCAACCGACGATGCGCGCGACCGAGGCGTAACTGGCCGGGTGCGTACCCAGGAAGAGCAGCGGAAACGCATACAGCAGGCACAGTGTCGCCGTCTTGCCGGCGAAGCTGACCGCCAGTGCCGGGTAGCCGTGCCGGCGCAGCACCAGCAGGGTGACCGCCATCACCAGCTCGCGCGCGGCCAGCAGGATGACCAGCCACCAGCCGATGATGGCCCGCACCGCCAGCGCGATCACGGTGGCGACGATGTAGAGCCGGTCGGCAGCCGGGTCGAGCAGCTGGCCCAGCTCGCTCTGCTGGTTCAGCGCACGGGCCAGCTTGCCGTCCAGCCAGTCGGAGGCGCCGGCGGCGATGAGCAGGCCGACTGCCCACCAGTCGCCGGCCTGCGTGCGCACGCCCAGCACCAGCCAGATGAACACCGGCACCCCGGCCAGCCGGGCGAAGCTGATCAGGTTGGGAATCGTCAGGACCTGGCGGCCCGGCGCGCCCTCAGCCCGCTGGCCCGGCGGAGCCGGCGAGATCTCGTTCTGCTGCACGGTCACGGCCCCCTGGTTCCCGAGCGACCCGCCGGCGACCCAGTTCGCGGCTGACCACGGTCCACAATACGCGGGCCTGGAATCTGCGCCTGGCTGGTGCCGTGCGGCAGCGCCGGCTCGCTGCCTGGCCGGCTGGGGATATGGCGCGGGCCGGGCGGGAATGCTGTTGGCAGCCGCGGCAAGCGCCGGCGCCACGGCGCCGAGCGGGCCGGCCTGCGCGCCGACGCGCTCGGCCTGGGATGAGCCCGCGGGGGGGACCATGGACAAGCACGGGCTGGAAGCGCTGCTGGCGGTCACGGTGGCGGCCGCGCTCGCGCCGATGATCGCGTCGGTGCTGCCCAAGGGGCGCGTGCCGCAAGTGGTCATCCTGATCATGGCTGGGGTGCTGATCGGCCCGCACGGGCTGGGCCTGGCCGATAGCGGCAGCGTCCGGCTGCTGTCCGACGTGGGCCTGGGCTTCCTGTTCCTGCTGGCCGGCTACGAGCTGGAGCTGCGGCTGCTGCGCGAGCGGCCGGGGCGGCTGGCGATCATCGGCTGGGCACTGTCCGCGGGCCTCGCGATCGGCGTGGTAGCGGGCCTGGCCGCCGCCGGGCAGGTCCGCGATTTCATCCCCATCGCGCTCGCGCTGACCACCACCGCGCTCGGCACCCTGCTGCCGATCCTGCACGACAACGAGATGATGACAGGCCCGTTCGGCCGCTACGTGCTCGCGGCGGGCGCGGTCGGGGAACTGTTCCCCATCCTGGCGATATCGCTGTTCCTCACCAGGCGCAGCGAGTTCGTGGCCCTCGGCTCGCTCGTCGTGATAGGGCTGGTCGCGGTGGCGCTGACCCTGCTCCCCCGGCTGGTCGGCGAGGACCGGCTGGGTCGGCTCGTCGAGCAGGGCCGCCGGGCGACGGCGCAGACCACCCTGCGCTGGTCGATCGTGCTGCTGCTGGCGCTGCTGGTGGCCGCTGAGCGGTTCGGGCTCGACGTGGTGCTGGGCGCGATGCTTGCCGGGATCGTGCTGCGCAGCTGGACCCGCCGGATGGGCATGGACGTCAGGCCGCTGGAGGAGAAGCTCGACGCGGTGGGCTACGGCGTGTTCATCCCGGTGTTCTTCGTCGCCTCCGGGATGACGCTGGACATCGGCGCGATCGTCAGGGACCCGCTGCGGCTGCTGGTTTTCCTCATCTTGCTGCTGGTCGTGCGGGGCATGCCGTCGCTGCTGGTCTACCGCCGGGTGCTCCCGGCCCGGCAGCGCGTCGAGATGACCTTCATCACCGCCACGACGATGCCGCTGCTCGTCGCGCTGGCCCAGATCGGCCAGCAGGACGGGGTCATGCTGCCGTCGAACGCCGCGGCGATGGTCGGGGCCGGCGTGCTGTCAGTCCTGATCTACCCGTCGGTCGCGGCCGCCCTGGCCCGCAAAGACCGGCCGGCGTTCCCGGCGCCCGCCGGGAACGTGGTGACCGCGGTGGCGCAGCTGGCCGAGCCGCCGGACAGCCCGCACCCCGGGACCGCACAGCCCGGGACCGCACAGCCCGGGTGAGTCCCGTCAGGGCGATTCCCGCAGCCGGTTCACCGTCGCGCCGGGCGCCGGTCACGGCCGGGCCCGCTGGTCCGGCTGGCCTGGCTGGGCTGGCTGGGCAGCCCGGGCGGCGACGAACTCGGCCAGGGTGCGCAGAGTCGCCAGGCAGTCCAGGTTGAGGTCCTCGGCGGCCACGTCGACGCCCAGCCGGCGGCGGATCTCCGCGAGCAGCAGGGTCCCTGACAGCGAGTCCAGGTCCGCGCCGTCCCGCAGCAGCGGCGCGTCCAGCGGCAGCCCGGCCAGCTCCGCCCGGCCGGTGATGCTGACCAGGAGCCGGCGCAGCGTGTCGGTGACCGGCCCCGCCGGGCCGGTCACCGCTCCCCCGCCGGGCCGGCGGGCTGTGGCTCCAGCCGCGCCCAGCCGGGCAGCGGTGGCAGCGGCCCGGACAGCGGCCGGGCGAAGACCGCCAGCCCGGCGGCAGGCTCGCCGTCGGCGCGGAACCCGGCCGCGGCCAGCGCCATCCGCAGCGGCACGTTGCGCGGGGTCAGCCGGCACGGCATCCGCACCGCCGCTGCGCCGGCCTGCGCCGCGGCCCGGCAGACCCAGGCGAGCAGCGCGTCGATGACGCCGCGGCCCATCGCCCGGCACGACATCATCAGCAGCGGCACGGTCCACGCCGCGGCGCCGGCCTCGATCACGCAGCCGCCGACGAGCCCGTCGTCGCCGTAGCGGTCCGACAGCCAGACCGCCGCGACCCGGTGTGCGTCCGAGCCGATCAGCCTGGCCAGGTCCGCCGCGCTGAGCTGCTCGCCGGCCGAGTTGAACTGGTGAGTGCGGGCCGACAGCTCGGCCAGCCGCTCCGCATCCGCCGTCGCGGCCGGCCCGATCACCACCCGGGTTCCGCTGCGGCGCAGGAACTCATCGCGGGAGCCGCCGAACGCCCGGCCGTCCTCCTGCCGCCGGCGCCGCTGCGCGTACATCTCGCCGCGGCGCCGGGCCTCGTCGGTCAGCACAGCCGGGCTGAACTCCGGCCACCCCGGCGCCTCCATGGCCTCCTCCGGGGACAGCACCCGCACCTGCGGCAGCGCCGCCGCTGCCTCGGCCCGCTCGATCGGCTCGTCGTCGACGAAGGCCACGGCGTCCGCGCTGATGTCCAGCTCGTCGGCGATCGCCCGGATCGCGTCCGGCTTGGCGTCCCAGCCGCACCGCACCGCGGCGAACTCGTGGCCGGTCACCGCCGCGGCGTAGGTGCCGGCCTCGGGCGGGTTGCGGCTGGCGATCGCCTGCACGATGCCGCGTCCGGACAGCTCGCGCAGCACTGCGAGCAGCCGCGGATCGGCAGCCGGCCGATGGTCCGGGCCGGACTCCAGGTAAACGCCGTCGAGCAGCGTGTTGTCCAGATCCCAGACCACGCACTTGATCATGAGGCGGGGCCTCGCCCCGGGCTGGCCGGCGCGGTTCCGGTCTGCGGCGCAGCATCCGGGCCGGGGCGCTCCATCGTCAGGTGCGCGGCCTCGAAGCCGAACTTCCGGTACAGGGTCCGCATACCCAGGTTGCGCGCGTGCACCTTGCCAGCCAGCCGGGACAGCCCGGCCGCGTCCGCGGCCTCGAGCACGGCGCCGAGCAACAGTTCGCCGAGCGCGCTGCGGCCGGGGACGTCGCTGACGGCGAGCGACCGGAAGTTGCCGTACCGCTCGCCGGTCAGCGAGTTGGTGCGCGCCGACAGCCAGGCCCAGCCGAGCGGCACGTCCGGCGCGCTCGCCGCCGCGGCGATCAGCGTGATCTCGCCCGGCTTGCCCAGCGCGCCGGCCGCCCGCTTGCGGTGCAGCGCAGGGTCGGTGACCGCCTCCGCGCCGAACGAGACCCGGGCGATGTCGATCTCGTAGCCGGCGATCGCATCCAGGTCGGCCTCGGCGGCGGCCCTGATCACGTACTGGGCGGCGGCGCCCGTGCCCGGCAGGGCTTCTGTGCGCACTGCAGAGCCTGCTCCAGCCGCAGGGCCGGTCTCTGCCGCAGCGCCGGTGCCGGCCGCAGGACCGGTGCCGGCCGCAGAGCCCGTGTTTCCCGCGGTGCCTGCGGGCACGGCCGGCCCGGGCGCGCCGCGCACCGGCGCGGACCGGGCCATCGGGCGGAACACGGTTCCCCCGCACTCCGGGCAGCGGGCCGCCCGCAGGTCGGCGATCTGCGGCCACCGGGCGCCCGGGCCGACCGGGAGCACCGCCCGGCAGCCGGCGCACCGGTACGGGCGGGAGGCCCCCCCGCGCTGCTCGGCGGTGTACAGCGGGCCCGCGTGCGGGCCGGTGATCAGCGGCCGGGCCTCGGCGGCGGTGCGCAGGTGGTACAGGTTGCTGGTACCGCCCAGGATGCCCGCGCCGACGTAGGAGTTGAAGCCCGGCCACAGCCCGCGCACGGCCAGCCCAAGCCCGGCGATGGCCTGCTGGGTGCGCAGCGTCTCCTCCGGCCGCCGGGCGCCGAACGAGAAGAAGACGTGCCGGCCCGGCCCGGCCGCCAGCGCGGTCACCGCCCGGGACAGGAACAGCTCGGCGCCGGCCACCGTGTACGGCGGGTCTGTGCAGGCGACCTCGAACCGCCCGGCCAGGCCCGGCGGCAGCGGGTCGCGGAGGTCGTGCTCGACCAGCTCCGGGTCCAGGCCGCTGCCGGCGGCCTGCTCCCTGATCCAGCCGAGCACGTCGGGGTCGGTGTCGAGCACGGTCAGCCGGGGCATGCGCAGCCCAGTGCCGGCCCAGAACCAGGCGACGGCCACCGCGATCAGGTCGTCGTCGCCGAGCAGCAGGATGCGCCGGCCCGCCAGCGCCCCGGCCTCGTGCATCCGCAGCACCCGGTGGATCTTGGTGGGCACCGTGCAGTGCGTCTGGTCGAGCTCGGTCCTGGCCGTCGGGGCGCCCGCGGCAGCGGCCTCCAGCCGGCCCGCCAGCCCGGTCAGCTCGGGCGGCACTGCCAGCCCCCGGCCGTCGCAGGCCGGGCACGCGGCGGTCAGCTGCGGCTGAGCCGGGCCGAGGGCGCGGCGGCCGGCCTCGGTCAGCCGCACCGGCCGGGTCTTGTCCACGACCCCGCGTGCGCGCAGCTCGTTGCAGACGGCGGCGACGATCGGGACCGGCAGCTCGGCCAGCCGGCTGACCTCCCGCACGGCGGCCGGCTCAGACCGGCTGATCGCGGTCAGCACGTCCTGGACGCCCGACGGCCCCTCGGCCAGCCCTGTAGCCGCGGCCACCGCAGCCACGACTGCGTCCACGTCCATGTCGGCTCCGGCGGCCCCGGCGGGTGCGGCGGCCGTACAGATCTGGCGGCCCGTGCCCGCAGCCTGATCAGCGCAGCTTCGTCAGTGTCAGCGCAGCTTCCTGCGCACAGCCTGATCAGCGGGCCGTTTGGTATCCTGCCACATCATGCTCGGCAATCAGGCGGCGCGCGAATTCGCCGGCCTGCGGCGCGATGAGGCCGCCTCGGCCAAGGTTCTCTACACCGTCGACGGCACCGTGCCGCCGGACTCGTCCGTCACCGCGCTGGTCCCGCTCACCGCCATCGCCACCGCGGCCGTGATCGCGGGCGGCGGCCACGTGCTGGACACCAGCCACGTGGTGTTCCCCAACGGGGCAGTCACCCTGGTGCTCATTCTGGCCGAGTCGCACCTGAGCCTGCACACCTGGCCGGAAGAGGACCTGATCGCGATCGACCTGTTCAGCTGCGGCGCCATCGACGGCGAGGCCGTCATCGGCCACCTGCTCGCCGAGCTGCGGCTGGACCCGGTCAGCGTCCGCCAGGTCAGCCGCGGCATCCCCGGCTGACCTGGGCCGGCCACCCGCGGCGGCTTCCTCTGCTGTCAGCAGATTGCCTTGGCCCCCGGCCCGACCGCGGGCGATCGTGGAGCCTGCCGCCGGGAATGCCGGCACCGGACCGGAAAGCGGGAGGACCATGCACAGCGCTGTTGCCGAGACCGCCGTCGCCCATAACGCGGTTGCCCAGGCCCCTGGTGCCGACACCGCGCTCGCCGGGACGCTCGACGAGCAGCTGACCGCGCGGCTGCTCTACCAGCGGGTGATCGTCCTGGGCACCGAGGTCGACGACCGGGCCGCAAGCCGCATCTGCGCCCAGCTGATGCTGCTGTCGGCCGAGGACCCGCGAGGCGACATCACCCTGTGCATCAACTCCCCCGGCGGCTCGGTCACCGCCGGGCTGGCCATCTACGACATGATGCGGCTGATCCCAGGTGACGTCCGCACGCTGGCGATGGGCCTGGCCGGCAGCATGGGCCAGTTCCTGCTGTGCACCGGCACCGCCGGGAAGCGGTTCAGCCTGCCGCACGCGCAGGTGCTGATGCACCAGGGCTCGGCCGGCTTCGGCGGGACCGCAGCCGACGTGGAAATTTATGCCGGGCAGCTGGAGCGCACCGGGCGCATGATGACCGCGCTGATCGCCGAGCACACCGGGCAGCCCGCCGACCGGGTTGAGCAGGACAGCCTGCGCGACCGCTGGTTCACCGCAGCCGAGGCCCGTGACTACGGGATCGTCGACCACATCGTGCAGCGGCTCGACGAGGTGCTGCCCGCTCCGACGAGCCGGACGGCAGGTCTGTGACCATGGGCCAGTACACGATTCCCACGGTGGTGGAGCGCACCGCGGCCGGCGAGCGCGCCTTCGACATCTACTCCCGGCTGCTGGCCGAGCGCATCGTCTTCCTCGGCACCGAGATCGACGACGGCGTCGCCAACGTGGTGATGGCCCAGCTGCTGCACCTGGAGTCGGTGAGTCCGGACCTGGAGATCAGCCTGTACATCAACTCGCCGGGCGGCTCGTTCAGCGCGCTGACAGCGGTCTACGACACCATCCAGTACATCCGGCCTGACGTCGCCACGATCTGCATGGGCCAGGCCTCCTCCGCGGCCGCGGTGCTGCTCGCCGCCGGCGCGCCGGGTCGGCGCGGCGTGCTGAGCCACGCCCGGGTGCTGCTGCACCAGCCCTCCGCCCAGTCCCGCGGCACGCTCCCGGACCTGGCCGTCGAGGCGAAGGAAGTGGCCAGGGTGCGTGCCGAGGTAGACCAGATCCTGAGCCGGCACACCGGCCATCCGGTGGCCAGGATCCGGCAGGACACCGACCGGAACATGACGTTCAGCGCCCGTGAGGCGGTCCGGTACGGCCTGGCCGACGAGGTGATCCGCAGTCGCAAGATGGCTGCTGACGGAGCCGGCCTCAGTGACACGGCCATCGGCTCCGGAAACAGGGAAGTCGGACCTGGTGACAGGGCCATCGGCGCCGGTGATACGACCGGCGGACCCGCGGGCGGTCCCGGTGACGGGGCCGGTCAGGCGGCCAGCAGGCAGCGGATGTCAGCGGGCCCGCGGGCCTGAGCCGGCCCGCTGCCCTCGCCCGGCCCACCGTTATCGACCGGCCAGCAGCCCTGCGGCGGCTGGGCCGGCCCAGCCAGCCGGATGACGGTCCCGCGGCGGCCGCGCCCGGCGGCCAGCGCCCGGTCGGCGGCCAGCTCGCGCCCGGCCCCGGCCAGCAGGTCCGTCAGCTCGATCCCGAGCGCGCCGCAGACCGCGGCCAGCACCTCGGAGGACGCTTCCTTGCACCCGCGCTCCAGCTCGGACAGATACGGCAGCGACACCCGGGCGGCCCTGGCGACATCGTGCAGGGTGCGGCCCTGCTCCCGCCGGGTCCGGCGCAGCACCCGGCCGATGACCTCTCGCAGCAGCGGCCGGGTGCGCTGGTCGCGCCCCGGGATCTCGACCGGGTCAGCCATAACCTGACGGTAGCCGGGCCGCCGCCGCCGAGGTAGCCCGTTTCGCAGCCGGCGTAACGCGGTCAAGTCCGCCCAGAACCGGCGGGCTGCAACGCACTGACCTGGAGAGTTAGTCATTCGG
>JBKQSL010000379.1:0-5889 GCA_052143655.1 Streptosporangiaceae bacterium
CCCAGCTAAGCCAAACCGAGCGCTACACCCACGTCACCACCGCGCTCAGCCAGCACGCCGCCGACCGCATGTCCGAAGCCCTCTGGGGCTGACCGCACAGCGGATCAGGCCAGGAGACCGGCCGAACGAAACTGCAACCACGAACGATCTTCAAGGGCCGCAGAACCTGAGATGTCGTCTGCCATCAGCATGGGACCACCTGCTGAGGTTTGTTGCCACGGTCATGGGACCACCTGGTTTGCCAGTTGATGGACCACCCTGCTGTGATCTTCCGGTTCATTTCGGACTGGAAGAGACGGCAGGGGATGGCGTTCCGGGAGGTTCTGGTGACGCAGGTGAGAGAGGTCCTGCGGGCGTGGCTGGCCGGGGCGGGCAAGCGCCCGGCGGCCAGGCGGGCGGGCGTGGACGTGAAGACCGCGGTGCGGTATATCAGGGCGGCGCAGGCGGCGGGCGTGGTCCGCGACGGGGATGAGTCGCAGCTGACCGATGAGCTGCTCGGGCAGGTGGTCGCGGCGGTGCGCCCGGCCCGCCCGGCCGGGCACGGCGGGTCGTGGGAGGCGCTGGTGCCGGTGAAGGCCGAGGTCACCGGGTGGGTGAAGGACGGCCTGACGCTGGTGAAGATCGGGGAGCTGCTGGAGCGCCGCGGGATCGTGGTGCCGTACCGGACGCTGGCCCGGTTCGCCGCGGCCGAGTGCGGTTACTCCTCGTGCCGGCAGCAGGTGACGGTGCCGGTGGCCGACGGTGAGCCCGGCGAGGAGGTGCAGATCGACTTCGGCTACCTGGGGATGATCCCCGACGGGGACCGGCGGCGGAGGCTGCACGCGCTGGTGTTCACCGCGGTGTTCTCCCGGTACTGCTTCGTGTTCTTGACGTTCTCGCAGACGACGGCCGCGGTGATCGCGGGCTGCGAGGCGGCGTGGGCGTTTTACGGCGGCATGTTCAAGGTGCTGGTGCCGGACAACCTCAAGCCGGTGGTGGACAAGGCCGACCGGCTGGAGCCGCGGTGGAACCGGGAGTGGCTGGAGTACGCGCAGGCTCGCGGCCTGGTCGTGGACCCCGGCGAGGGTCCGCTCCCCGCAAGATAACGGGTGACTGAACGTGGCGTGTCGCCAGTCGAGGACGATCGGCCGTCCGGTCATGGCTGGTGCCCCCCAGCGCTGCTGTGCGGCCTGGCGGCTAACGCCGAGGCGGGCGGCGATGTCGGCCCAGGAGTAGCCAGGCCGCGACTCGCCGGCAGTGTGACCGCGCCCGCCGTGTCTGCGCTGTCAGCGCGTCACGGGCGGATGTCGAATGCGCCGTCCTGGTCGATGGCTGCGGAGGTCGGTGGGGCCTGGCGCGCGCCAGGCCGGGCCTCCCCAAGGCCGGAGGCCCGTGCTGGACAGGCCCGCGTCGGCGCTTGCGCCGCCGCCTTGATGCGCGTGCGCTCAGGTGGGTGCGCTCGGCCTTCTGCTCCGAAGCCAGCTCGTCTAGCACCCGCCAGGCCCAGTACGAGTCGCGCAGGCTCAGGTCTGGGCAGATGCGGAGCGAGCGATAGTGATGTACCAGCAGCCACCCGCGAGATTCAGCGCCCCAAGAATCAGGAAGAAGGCTGCCCATCCGTAGACGCCGTACGAGAGGCACACGACGCCCGCGGCGGCCGCGACACTGCCACCGGCGATGCGCGTGACCCCAAAGGAGCGGAGGTGGCGGTACTCCCATGGCACGATCAGGCGTCGCATGCCGGATCGCGGGGGAGATGCCCACCACCCGCCCAGACCTTTGGGAGCGGTGTTGTCATTGGGTGCGTGCATCGGGATGCCTCCTGTCACCTGTGGTGTCGGCCACCCGATCACCTATCAAAATGATATCACTTTTCGGGGACTCTGCAACAGCGGCGGGCGCCCGGAGCGCTAGCCAGCGGGTTTGATCGACTCTGCTCCGTCCGCTGTCAGTCCGCCTGATTGGCGCCGGGTCTTGCCGTGGAAGATCAGTGTCTAGGGCGGCGCTTGCGCCATCCCGCAGGGACGCGCCCTTGGGCGCGCTAGACGGTGATCTTTACGCGGCGAGAGAATGCCCGGCACGAGGCGGACGGCCCGGCCGGCTGACGGCATGGTCGATCAGCTCCGCGAGTTCCACCCTGCCTCGTCCCGCGTGCGCCGGAGGCGTTCGGTCCGTTCGAGCACCCGAGGTGCAGACAGGCGGGTCACTCGTTGCGCCGGGCCTGGTGGCTTTGCTGGCTCCTGATGTTCCGAAACTGGCGGCATGCGCTTGGGTCTCGGACTGAGCCGAATGGCCGGTGCGGCACAGCAGCACGGAGGCAGCGTCATGCCGGGCCTTGACCAGAATCGCGGCGGCCGAGAGCGGGACAAGCTCACCATCGCGGAGGTGTGCGCCGATTTCGATATCAGCCGCCGGACGTTCTACGAATGGCGGGCGAAGGGCAGGGCGCCCAAGTGCATCACGCTGCCGAACGGCA
Source organism: Streptosporangiaceae bacterium (assembly GCA_052143655.1). GTDB lineage: Bacteria > Actinomycetota > Actinomycetes > Streptosporangiales > Streptosporangiaceae > CAVSUR01. The sequence continues at coordinate 2,456 of JBKQSL010000379.1, forward strand.
GCCTGCGCATCCGCCGGTCTGAGTACCAGCGCTGCCTGGCCGCTCGTGAAGAGGCTGCCTGATGAACGACGGAACGACCTACGACGCCCGGATCTACCGGATCGAGGTCTACAAGGGCAGCGCGGTAACCACCTACCGGGTGCGGTGGAAGGCGGGCACCAAGCTCTGGCGGGAAGGCTTCCGTACCGCCGCGCAGGCCGACAGCTGCCGCAGCGCGCTGCGGACCGCTGCCCGGAAGGGCGCTGCGGATCTACGCCAAGTGTGTGATCGGCCAGGACGAGCTCGCCAAGCGTCGCATCAGCGAAGCGCTGCGGCAGGACTGAGGTGGATCACATTAACGATCTTGGATTTGGCACGTAATTGGCACAGCGACCTGCATCTGGCCGCCCCTGGCGGTATACAGCCGCACAACAGGCTAGCCATGCAAGATCACGATTGACATGCATTCCCGCAGGTCACAGACCCTAATGTGCGGTTCTGGTTTGGTGGGGCGAACATCCCAGCATGCGAACCGCGATGTACTGGTCGAAGGTGACCCGCTGCCGGTACGTCTGCGCAGGTCACTGGCCAGTACGGCGGCGCGATGACCCGCGCCGGCACCGGAGCGCAGGTTCCGCCGGGAGTCGGGACCCCGGGGTTCACTTGGCCCACGTCCTCACTATCAATCTATGCCGAACCTGGCAGCTTCGGCAGGTGGGCTCGGACCAGCTCGGCGATCTCCCCGTCGATGCGCTGCGCCTGCGCCAGCCGGTCCGGGCTGGTCATGTCCGCCAGACGCCGTACCGCGTATGCAATGCTGCCTAGCCTGGCTCCCGAGACCGTGCTCTCCCCCTCGGCGATCTCCCGCACGAACCGCAGCGCCCGCAACGAGTACGGGGAGAGGCGATACCGGGCGCCGGAGTCGCTCATCTCTGTGTCCAGCCACCGCTGCTTGACCCACCACGCGCAACGCGAACTCGGAGACCTGTCCCCCTGCCACTCCTTATCCTCCCGGGCCTCCTGCAAAGCCTCCGCGACACGCTCGTGGAACCACTCCGCCGACACCGACCCCTCAACAGGCTCGAGGTGCTCAGCGAACAAAGGGAGCACCCAGTCCCGGCTGTAGGCCCCCAGCAGCGTCAGCGTGGGATTCGCCGTTGAGATATCACCCAGCCGTCGCGGCTCGACCGGCCCCCGCCCACTCACCACAGGTGGGCTTGGGGGTCGACGTCGACCAGGGGTCCCTTGGTCAAGAACCACGGCCCCAAGGCCGGACGGGTGTCGGTGCCACCGGCCTGATTCTCACTCATGCCACTATCATGCCTACCGCTGCCGACGCTCCCAGTGTCCGCGCAGAGGCCCGTGGCCACCCCAGCGCCGCTCAACTGCAGCATCCCGCCCGAGCTTATGGGGCGAAGGGGCAATGGCTCCCTTGCCCGGTAGGACTCCTCAGGCCAGCGCTCGGCCGACGAGGTGGCGATTCTTCTCCAGCGTCCCAGGGAGCACAGTGAAGTGCACCTGGCCGTCCTCGTCTACGGCCATAACCCGGACCACTGCCTTGCCGAAGCGGTTGCCCGCGACCAGCATCACCCCAGGCCGCACCTGAGCAGCATCACGGGCATCGCTCAAGCTCGACCAGCCGAGCCCATCATCGTCCTCGGAGTTGAGGTCAGCTACCAGGTCGATCTCCGGCTCCATCGCGCCTCCTTGCTGATAAGGCTACCCGTCGTAATACGGGTTGGTCATGACCTGATGCCGACAGTCAGTGAGTACCTTCACGCCCTGACCCAGGTCGTCAAAGCCAACCGTGTAGTGCCGCGGATTCCGCCCAGTGGGCTCTAAGCGCAACCCGGAACGGATGAGTTCTCCGGCCGTGACCAGGGTCAGGCCACGGAAGCGAATCAGCGGCACCTGCTGTGCCATCTCATCAAGGGCCATGCCGCGCACGGCGAAGAGCGAGATCCCGTAGGCCCCGTACACCTCGTGATATCGCCGCGCATCAGCCCTGAGCACGCCCGCATTAAGCTCACCGCCACGCACGAGCACGGTGTCCTCGTCGAGGTGATCACCGATGCGTAGCAGCCGCAGCTTCATACCCGTGATTGTCGCGACCAGCACCGACAAAACCGGAGTTCAGCTCTAGCGCGGCGAACCAGAGGCTACGGGCGGCACCGGGGTGTCACGCGGCAACCGTGACGGCTAGCAGTTGCGGTGCGCCGACCTCTTCGGGGACGGCTTCACCGTCAGCCCGCAGGCCGGCGATATGAACGCCGATCGCTTCGACGGCTCGCTCACGGCATTCTTCGACCATGCTGCCCCGAGTGAAACATCCCGGGAGCGCGGAGACTGCAACGAAGTAGCCGCCGCCCTCGTCGGGCTCCACCACGATCGTGTAAGTGCGCATCAGCTCAGTCCTGTCACAAGACATTGCGGAGTTCCTCCACGGTAACACCCGCCTGGTTCAAGATCGATCGGAGCAGGCCCGGCCGGATCGTCTCACCAGCATGAGGGGCACCGTCACGCGGCCGCCACGACTCGGGTGCTTGAGCTGCGCGTGAGATCCTTGCTGCACCACAACCTTCCATCCGAGCTTTCCCGAGCGCCCGGACGGCTTCCCGGCCTGTGATCCGAGGCAGTGGTGGCATGGAGCCAACCTAAGCGCTGCCTCCGACAATCAAGCGGCCCCGGTGGCACATCGCGATCTTGTGGTCGTCGGCCGATCGGTATCCCTTAGGTGAGGCGTATCACCTGTTCAGCGCCCCGTAGGGGATACCGATGTCTCAGGTGGCGGGGCGGGCGCAACAGCATGCGAACCGCGATGTGCTGGTTGAAGGTGACCCGCTGCCGGTATGTCTGCGCAGGTCACCGGCCCGGAAGGCGGGGCGATGACCCGCGCCGGCACCGGATCGCAGGCTCCACCGGGAGCAGTTTCCGCGCCTGCGGGCCGGGCGGACACCTGCTTCCGCGCGGCGGCCGGGGTGACCGTGGCCGGGCTGGCGGGCATCGCGGGCGCGATCAGCTGCGCAAGCGCACCCGGCGCTCCGGCCAGCCGGCCGGATCCGGCAGGTGCCCGGCCACCTGATGGGCCGGACGATGGGACCGCAAGATGATCTGATAATCAGATATAATCATGGCATGCGGACTATGACAGCTACCGAGGCATCCCGGAACTTCTCCGATCTCCTCGATGCGATCGAGCGCGGCGAGACCGTGACCATTACCCGCGGCCACCATGCCGTCGCGGAGATGCGGCCAGCCCAGCGCCGAACTGGGGCCGGGCTGCGGGCTGCGCTGGAGGACGTCCCGCCTCCTGATGATCGATTTGCCTCCGACATCGCGGACGCGCTAGCCCTGATCTCCAGCGAGGGGAATGACCCGTGGGCCGGCGCCTGATCCTGGATACCAACGTCCTCATCGCCTACGAGCGCGGCACGATCGACCGGGCCGCGCTGGAT
>JBKQSL010000380.1:0-10375 GCA_052143655.1 Streptosporangiaceae bacterium
CGGGCGAGGTCGGCCTCTCCGCTCAGCCCGGGCCTGAAGCTCGCCCCAGCGGATGGCTACCTGCTCTGAGAACGGCAGCAAGACCACATCGTGCCGCCAATCCGCCAGCCCAGCCAGCTTGCGCGGCCCCCAGCTCCGCAGCACCGTCCACTTGGTCAGTTCTCCAACGGTCACGAACGAGATGCACCACGTATGCCCGGTTAGCCGAGCCCGCAGCGGGTCAGATAGTCGGCCGCGCAAGCTGGCCGACGCGACATCGGTATCAAGAACGACGAAGCTCACGCCAAGCCGGATCGCCGGGAGGCGTAAAGGTCGGCCAAGAAGGCCTCCCACTCCTCATCGGAGTCGAAGAGCGCCGGGCGCGCCATGTCGTCTACCGACTCCACCGGTCGGACGCCCTGGCGGCTGGCCAACTCCTCCACCGACACTTCATCGGCTGCTGGCGGCGCAGATGCTGGCTCAATGTGCCCTGAGGACATAGTCATCACCTCCCGGCTGATTGTCGCATGCCCCGCTGTCAGAAGATTCAGGTTCCGCGAGGACTACTCAGGCCATGGCCTACCCGTGTGCTTGTGCCGGAATGCCCTTAGATCAGCCAGAAACTCGTCGAGTTCTTCGCCAGACTCGAAAACATCGGCACGCAGCTCACCAATCGAAGCGACCGGCCGCACGCCCTTGCGCCGGGCCTGTTCGGCCAGCTCAGCGGAGTACGAGCCGGGCTCTGGTTCTGCGAAGTCAGCGACGCTCATCCCTGCCATCCCTCCTTCGCGGCTGTGTGCTCTACAGTAACGCTCCGCTCATTCTGCACGTGCCACCGCGTGATCAAGAGATTCAGGCGGTTAGCCTGCCCTGGCTGCGATAGCCAGTCAACGGTGGCAGCCTCGCGACGGCGCTCCGCGAACGACCGGCCCGCGAAGGGCCGCACTGAGTCACGCAGCGCCCTGCCCAGTCGTGACGCCAGGGCGACACGCCGGACCCCGCGCGCCGCGGCAATCTGCTCCAGAGCCACGAGCCGCGCCTCCAGTAGATCGAGTAGTGAATCGGTGTAGCTGGCATCGTCGATCACAGCCCGGACAAATCCCGGTGGCACCCCGCAGCTGCTTCTAGTATCCCGCACGTTAGCCATGCATCTAGCTTAACCAAAGTCGTCCATGGTTGTCCAAGGTCATTTCTGACTGCTCCGGGCCGCGCACGGTTGCCTACATTTGATCTTGTGTCCGTCGACCACGATGCGGAAACTCCGCTCTGGCAGCAGCTTGCCAGCATCCTGCGCGCCCAGATCCAGTCCGGGGAGCTGCCGCCCGGCCGGGTCATGCCCTCGGAAGCCACGCTTATGCAGGAGCACGGCCTGGCGCGAGGCACCGTCCGGAAGGCGGTCGACGCGCTGGTTCACGAGGGCCTGGTCAACCGTGTCCAGGGACGCGGCACCTTCGTGCGCCGGTAGCACGCGGACCAGCCGGCGCCTTGATCATGCCCAATACGTGCCGAAACGGCGCCCAGGTGACTCGCGCCCAGTCGCGTTTGCGCACTTCAGGCATACTGCCGGGACCTGCTGGCGGCCTGGACTCATAATCCGCCGGTCGTGGGTTCGAGCCCCACCCGCCCACGCATCCGATGTGCTGGTCAAGGCGCTGTGACCTGCAAGTACGTCTCACTATCTCGATCTTGGCCGACGGGCGCTTGTGCGGTTGTGCGCAGCGAGAGGCCGGGATATGCAGGTCGCTGTGCCGAAATACGTGCCGAAGACCAAGATCAATTGGGCTTTCGGTGGAGCGGGCGGCGGCGCTGGCGTCAGGCCTGGCGCAGCGCTTCGCTGATGCGGCGCTTGGCCAGCTCGTCTTGGCCGACGACGCACTTGGCGTAGATGCGCAGCAGCACATCGACACTGTGCCCGGCCCACTCCGCGACCTGGGTGGGGTAGACGCCGCCGTTCAGCCAGGTGGACAGACAGGCGTGCCGCAGGTCGTAGGGCCGCCGGGCCAGCGGTGAGGCTTGCTCGGCCGTGGTCATGGCGTCTTGGCGGGCCCTGATCCAGGCGCGCCGGTAGGTCACGGTAGCCAGCTCGCGGCCGCGGACACCGCTGAACAAACGGCCGTCAGGGGAAGTGCCGAACTGCCCGAGATGGTCTTGCAGCAGCCGGACCAGTTCGGGATGGACGGGCACGATCCGGCTGTCACCATCGGCGCGGTGCTTCAGCTGCCGCCTCTCCCGCGCGCTGCCGTCGTCGATCCAGTCACGGCCGGTGTCCGGTGTTGCGTTGCGGAGGTGAATTTCGCCCCAGTCGTCCTCCTGGGCCTGGGGAGGCAGGCTCACGCAGTCAATGCTGAGACTGACCGCTTCCTCGGGACGAAGACCGGCGTAGTACATCAGCCCAAAGAAGGCCACGAGCCGAGGCCCGCTCGGCTGCTGGGCGCGAACCGCATCGAGCAGCGCCCGCGCCTGGCGCGGGTTCACCACGCACCGCCGGTCCACCTGACTGGATACCTTCGGTGCCGTCCACTTGAGGGCGCGGATTGGGTTCGAGTCGAGCAGGTTCCGTTCGACCGCGTAGTCCATGGCGCTGGCCAGGATCGTGCGGTGCCGCCGAGCCGCGCTCGCCGCCGCGATCGTGCCGTCCAGGCGCGCTGTGGCCTGGTGGAGTATTTGCCGGGCGACCGTGGCGTCGGCCAGGGCCGACAGGGGAGTGCTGTTGCGCGCGACCCACGACAGGATGTCGGCGACGTCGGCGGGCGGTTCGTCGCGCTGCTTGGTGTTGAAGGCCCAGCGCATGAGCGCCCGCCGGATGCTCGGATCATGGGGGCGGCCTCGCGCGTCGGTCAGCATCGCTGGTGTCGCCGCCGTCGACGCGCGGGCGATGTCCTTCCGGTACTTGGCCGAGGCCAGTTTCGACTTCATGTCCACGTACGCGCAGGCAAACTCGTACCAGGTGGTGTCGGCCTTCGCCCGCTCCCAGGCCGTCGGCCGTCCGGTGCCGAGACTGAATGCCTCGCCCTTGCGCGCGGTGGTCATCAGGGCACTGCGGAAACTGTCGGCCTGAGCCGCCTTACGAAAGGCCTCCTTCCACAGCCTGGCGCCGACCTTCCAGCGGACCCAGTACGTGGTGACCTCGCTGCCCTTGTAGACCTCGGTCCGGTAGACCCGGACGTCGTAGGTCGTGCCCTCGCTCATCAGGCAGCTTCCTCGCGGGAGGCTAGCCAGCGCTGGTACTCCGACCGGCGGACGCGCAGGCTGCCGTTCGGCAGCGTGATGCACCGGGGCGCCCGTCCCTTGGCCCGCCACTCGTAGAACGTCCGGCGGCTGATGCCGAGATCGGCGCACACCTCCGCAATGGTGAGCTTGTCCCGCTCCCGGGCACCGCGGCCCTGTTCAGTGCCGAGCATGTCGAGGCCTCCGCCCTGCCACGCCGCACCGATCATCTGGCGCACACTGCCAAACTGATAGGCACAGCCGTTCGTCCATGGTGGTCCTCCTTCCGGTGATGAGCACCGGGAGCGCAAGACCCCGCCTGGTTACATGCGCATCCGGATACAAGGACTGGCCCGCCAACGGGCTCCTCGAAATGGCCTAGCTCGATCTCAGCTACATAAGGCTGGACGCCAGGCATTTGCCGTAGCGATCGGGTTGATTCCCCGGGATGGTGCGGACCGCTTCCGCACAAAATGATCTTCTATATCTCGCCGACGCCCTGGGCATTCAACCCCGCGCCTTCGGCAACTCTTCGCCGCTCCGCCCACCACTGTGCAACAAGCACCGGAACCGTGCAACCACCGCCCGCTCGATACACCGCGACCCTCAGCGACCGCCATAGTCCGCAGGCGTCCGCAGAAGACTGTTATCGTCCGATGCTGAGCGTCAGCGCCAAAGGCAAATATGATGTAAATCACATCAAGTACTCCAGGTGCGGCTGCTCAGGTCAACCTTGTCGGTCCCAGCCCGCAGCTTGCGAGCACTCTCCGCGGTCAGATCAAGTCGGGCGAGTTGCCGCCCGGCTGGGTCATGCCGTCGGAGGCCACACTCATGCAGGAGCATGGCCTCGCTCGTGGCACCGTCCGAAAAGCAGTCGATGCTCTCGTGGAAGAGGGCCTGGTCAATCGGGTTCAGGGCAGGGGTACCTTCGTCAGGCGCTGATGCCTGACCTGACGCGGGAGTGCTGTCGGAGGGCCATGGCGCCGCTAGCCTAATGTCATGACCAGCGTTGCCGGTGTCGAAGTGGACGAGCACCGCCTTGCCGAGCTTTGTGATCGGTACGGCATCGCTGAGCTAGAAGTATTCGGCTCATCGGCGCGCGGCGAGGCTGGGCCGGGCAGCGATATTGACATCTTGTACACCGTCAGGCCAGGTAGGCGGCTCGGCTGGGAGATCGATGACCTGGCCGACGAACTGTCAGGCCTGCTAGGGCGCCCGGTCGACCTGGTGTCACGCCGGGCGCTGCATCCACTGTTGCGCCGCGCGGTGCTCGCCGACGCTAGGACGCTGTATGCGGCCTGACCTGCTGCTGCTCACCGAGATGATTGACGCTGCCGAGCAGGCGCAGCAGCTGGCCGACGGCGTCACAGCTGCCGAGCTGGAGGCCGACCGGCAACGCCGCGATGCGCTGTTGTGGAACTTCACCGTGCTCGGTGAGGCCGCGGCGCGCCTGTCCGATGCGACCAAGACCCGGTTTCCGCAGGTGCAATGGCAGCAGCCGACGCGGTTGCGTAACCGGGTTGTGCATGGCTATTGGTCTATCGATATCGAGATCTTGCACACCACGGCGAACGAGCAGCTGCCGAAGTTCTCCGACGACCTTCGCGCCGTTCTTGCCGTGCTTGCAGACGAGGGCGACACCGCTGAGAGCTGAACCCTTAGCCGCTTCGCAGTTCCGGCAGTGCTCAGACGCACGAGCGAGCTTGATCATGCCTAATGCGTGCCGAAAGCGGGCTGAACAAGATCGCGTACTCGCACGTTAGCCCAGTTCAGCGGCAACATTCAGCATTGCTGGCGGCTCGGACTCATAATCCGCCGGTCGTGGGTTCGAGCCCCACCCGCCCCACCGAGACATCGGTACTCTTGCGGTGGCCCTCACCTGCCGCTACGCGGCCTAGATGATCGATTATTCCAAGGGGTGGCTGTGGCTGCGGAGACGAGGCGAGGGCGTCCAAGATCAGTTTGTGACAACAAACCTGGACACCCTCGCCACCGCACTGTACGTCAGGACCGATGACCTGCTGAAGGAATCGCCGCAGCTCGCACGGTGGCGGCCTGCGATTGGCATCACCCGCGCCTGAATGACGCCGAGCTGGTCACCCTGGCGGTCATGCGGGCCCTGCCGGGGTTTACCTCCGAGGCCCGCTGGCTGCGGCATGCCCGCGCTCACCTGCGGCACCTGTTCCCCTGCCTGCCCCAGCAGCCCGGTTACAGCAAGCGGCTGCGCGGCGCCGCATCGCTGATCCGGCATGCCGTCCGGGCGCTGGCCGCCGGCACCACCGCATGGACCGATGATGTCTGGGTGGTGGATTCCACTCCGGTCGAGTGCGGCCGGTCCCGTGAGACCGCCAAGCGCTCGGACCTGGCCGGATGGGCTGAGTACGGGTTCTGCGCCAGCCACTCGCGCTACTTCTGGGGCCTGCGGCTGCATCTGGTGTGCATCCTGCAGGGCCTGCCCGTCGCCTTCGCCCTGGCCGGCGCCAGGGCCGGCGAGCGCGAGGTGCTGGCCGGCATGCTCACCGCCGGCCCGGACCTGGTCACTGCCCGGCCCGGCCAGACCCTCATCGGTGACAAGAGCTACTTCGGCGCCGCCTTCGAGGCCACCATCGCCGGCGCGGGGATCACGCTTCTGAGGCCTGCCCGCAAGGGCGAGCCCGCGCGGGCGGGCGCGCACCTGCTCAGGCCACTGCGCCAGATCATCGAGTCGATCAATGAGACCTTCAAAGGCCAGCCCGGCCTCGAACAACACGGCGGCCACACACCTGGCGGGGTGATAGTCCGCGTCCTGCAGCGCATCCTCGCCCTGACCACCGCAATCTGGCACAACGACACCGCTGGCCGGCCAGTCCTGCGATCGCTGGTGGCCTATGACCACTGACCCCCTTGGAATTGATCATCTAGAGGGGTACCGATCGGCCGGCTCACCACAGCAGGATGCGGTTGTTCGTCACCGTGACCGGTAGGCGTCACGGCGGTGGGCAACCGCCAGGACAGTGATGGCGTGCTTCCGGTCGTCGATGGAGTACAGGGCGCGGTAGTCGCCGCGCCGGGTTGTCCAGACATCGTCAAAGGGTGCTTCCAGCGGTTTGCCCAGCCGGTGCGGATTACCGGCCACCGGACCGGTCAAGTGCTCATGCAGAGCGGTCGCAGCCGACAGCGGGAGCCTCGCTAACCCGCGACGGGCAGCAGGGGCGAAGTCGATTGCGTACGGCGACGATCCGCTCATCCGCCGGCAGCGCGGCGCGCGGCCAGGTCAGCGGCGATCTGGTCGGCGGAGAACACACGTCCGTCGCGTGCGTCCGCCAGTCCCTCCCGCAGGTCACGGACCAGTTCGCTGTCCGACAGAACCTCGATCGTCTCGCGGAGCCGGTCGAGTTCCCCCGACGGGACGATCTCAGCCACATGGTCGCCGTGCGCGATCACGGATACTGACTCACCGTGCTCAGCATGGCGCACGATCTCCGCCCAGGACGGAGGGTCCTCGGCCTGCACGGCAAACGCTGACTCGCTCACATGCTCCATGTTACGCGGGCGCCATGACAGCAGCCCTGGCATCCCGCGGCTTCACGACACCCTCCTGGCCCGTGACCTGTGCAGACGTACCGGAAGCAGGTCACCTTCGATCAGGACTTCGCGGTTAGCATGGCGGTACGTTCGGCCCACCTGACCGAAGCGTCGGTACCCTCTGCAGGGGCGTTGGCCTGCTGATGCGCCACCTGCTGGGGCTACCAATCGGCAGCCAGACCGGGCCATTACGCGAACGTTCCCAGGGCCGGGCAGCGACTGGTCCGCGCGGGGAGTGCCGTTCGGACGCGCTACGGGCGTAGAGGCCCCGCGCCCCGGCGCAGGCATCGCCCTGCCCCGTCGGGGCAGGGCCTTAGCCGGGTTGCGGGGCGTCGTGGATGGTGCGCTCGCGCACGTCGGGGAGGTGCCGTGCGGCGGTGGCGAAGTCCTTGTCGTCGTGGAGCACCACCAGGTGGTGCTGGGCTGCGGTGGCGCAGATCATCAGGTCCGCGGCCGACAATGCCCGGTGCGCTCCCTGCCGTAGCAGGCGGTATTGCGCGGACTCTATCCACCGCCGCGCTCCCTTGGGGATCGCCGCATCCGGGTAGAGCGCTTCGAACATTCCCGACATCTGCTCGTACTCGTCGATGGTGCTGGCCGAGCGGCGGAACTCGACGCGCTGGGGATGACAGGAGCTGATCGCGCCCGCGGAGACGACCTCTGCCCAGGCCGCCCGCAGCGCGGGGTCCCGCAGGATCCGCCACAGGGCAGACGAGCCGAGCAGGTAGCGAATCACGCCGCCGGGTCTTTCTCAGCCGCCCGGCGCTGCTCCCGCCCCTCGAAATCCCACCCTGCCGCCAGCGTCGCATAGTGCTCCAGGGCCGCGATCCGGCGGTGCCGGGCGGCGAACTCCCGCAGCGCAACGTTGACCGTTTCCTTCTTCGTCTTCGCCCCGGACAGCCGCATGGCCTCGGCGAGGGCGTCTTCGTCAATGTCGATCTGGGTCAGCGCCATCAGCCACCCCGCGCTGTTGATGATATGTACCTCTCGTGTATGTCATCAACATTGCACGGCCGGGCGGTAGCTCACTGAGCCCTGATTCCTGGGTCTTGACCTGCGCAGACGCACCGGCAGCGGGTCACCTTCGATCAGGATTTCGCGGTTTGCATGCCGGCGCGTACGGCCCACCGAAGCGTCGGTAACCCTCCGATCGCCCCCACCTTCTGCTCTGTCATCTGTCGGGGGTACCGATCGGCCAGGTAATCCCGATCAGCGGCGGTCATGTCGGCCTCTCGTGGGATGGGGCTGTGCGGTCCGGGGATCCTGAACGTCGAGTTTCTGGCTCGTGTCCGGTCAGGATCGGCAGTCGAAGCGGGAGGGCTCGACCGTCGCGGATGTGATGGAGGCGACGGCCAGCCCATGGGACCCAGAACTCGCTGCGCGGCCGACTGGGCACGGCCGCGCGGATGCATGTGTCCGCCCGGTTCCCTGGCGTTGAAGCAGCACCCTGGAGCGCTTGCGAGCTGGCGCCGGGCGGCTCACCCGTACCTGCCGCTTCGGCTGCTGTCGGGGGTACCGATCGGCCCGGTTCACCGCGGCAGCTGGCCATCGTGGCCGGTCGGCGTCACGGCGGCGGGCAACCGCCAGCACGGTGATTACGCGCATAGGTCATCAATGGTGTGCAGGGCGGCAGACGGCAGCATTGCCTCGCCACGCGAGCGTCGCGTCGCGCTAGCCTCGGCACCGTGATGTCATCGAATCGTGCGGGATCGGACGCGATGATCGCGGAGGCGACGGTCGACTGCTACAACGACAGCGAGTGCATCACCGGTTTCTGCACCGTGCTCGACGAGCATCTCGACATGCCGTTCCAGACCGTGGTGCTGGGGGTCGAGGCTACTGTGACAGGCATCGGCCTGACCGAGGACGAGCAGATCGTGGCGGTCTGCGCTAGGGGCCGGTCGCGACAGCGCATCCCTATCCTGGATCTGCCGTTGCCCACCACCGCCTGGGGGCGCGGAGTGGATCGAGGCATACCGCCACTGGGGAAGTGACTCAAGCTCGATGAGCGACACAAGCCCGTTGCGTGACATCGGGGAGCACCGGGTGCGCCTGATGGAACAGGAAGCCCAGCTCAACCTGCGCACGGTGCTGGAGTTGTGCGCGGAGGGTGAGCTGCGGTGCAGCGAGAAGACCCGCCGTCCCTCCGCGGTGACCGTTCGCGCCGTCGACTCGTGTCTCGCGCACGGCGACTTCTACGGTGACGACCCGATCGCGGCGTTCGCGTGGCCGCTGCTGATCCAGGCCGGTGGGCTTGCCAAGATCGAGGGCGGGCGGCTCAGGCTGACCCCGAAGGGCCGTGCCGCGCTGCGCACGCCGCCGGCTGAGGTCATCCGCCAGCTGTGGCAGCGCTGGCTGACTCATGCGGTGATCGACGAGTTCAGCCGGATCGAGGAGATCAAGGGCCAGCGCGCCAGCAATGTCCTGACCGCGGCCAAGGCCCGGCGCCAGATTGTCGGCACGGCGTTGGCCACGTGCCCGTCCGACGACTGGATCGGCGTGGACACCCTGTTCACGACCATGCGACGGGGCAACATGAGCCCCGCCATCGCCCGCAGCGAGATGGCGCTGTGGAAGCTCTACCTCGTCGATTCCCAGTACGGCAGCCTGGGCTACGAGGGCTTCCACGCCTGGGAGATCCTGGAGGGCCGCTACACCCTCGCCGTGCTGTTCGAGTACGCCGGCACGCTGGGACTGCTCGACCTGGACTACGTCCACCCGACCGGGGCGCGCGAGGACTTCCAGAACAACTGGGGCGGCGACGGCATGGACGCGCTGAGCCGCTACGACGGCCTCCAAGCGATCCGGCTCACCGCGCTGGGCCGTTACGCACTCGGCCTGACCGACACCTATCAGCCACCTGCCGACGAGACGCAAGCCCAGCTGTTGAAGGTCCTACCCAACCTCGACATCGTTGCCACCGGTTCCATTTCCGTGGGGGATCAGCTGCTGCTGTCCGCCTATGCCCGGCAGACCTCGGACCGGGTGTGGACCGTGTCCGCGGCGAGCCTGCTAGCCGCGACCGACACCGGCCGCAGCCTCACCGGATTCACCGCTTTTCTATCCCGGCGCACCGAACTCGAGCTACCCGGCTCGCTGACCAAGCTGATCGGCGATGTCACCCGTCGTGCGGCGCAACTGACCGACCTCGGTCATGCCCGTGTGATCGAATGCGGCGATCCGGCTGTGGCCGCGCTCGTCGCCCGCGATCGCGCACTCCGCACGCTCTGCCGCCCGATCGGAGATCGGCATCTTGCTGTTCCGCTCGATCAGGAGCTGAAGTTCCGAAAGGCGCTGCTGAAGCTCGGTTATGTCCTGCCGGGACAGCCCACGTCCTGAACGACGGCGACGCGCAGCCACGCCGTATCCGCGCATCGAGATCAATTCGACGGCGCGGCTACCCGACATTGGCGATAGGCGTCCGCTTGTGACAGGTCCTCAGTTCGGCCAGCAGGCTCAGCGCGCGGTCGTAGCCGTCCCGTTTGGTGAGTGCCGCTGAGGCTTCGATCTGCTGGCGGAACACTGTGACACCGTCGGCTGGATGGGTGGACGCCCGGCGCCGGGCCAGTTCCAGCCAGAGGCCGTCGGCGCAGCCTCCCTGCTGGGCGGCGCGCCAGGCGGCCTC
>JBKQSL010000381.1:0-2634 GCA_052143655.1 Streptosporangiaceae bacterium
CCCTGCCCACCGGCAGCTTCCCGGGCGTCGACGAGACCGACGTCTTCGAGTTCCTCGACCGCCACGAGAAGGACTAGCGGCGCGTTGGTCGCCATGCCCAGATCGTCTGGCTCTGGAGCGTCGCCACCGGGTGGCGGACCCGCACCGCCGAGTGAGACAGAGCCGTTGAAATTACAGTCCCACGGTCGGCGCCACGCTAAGCAGGCTCGAGGTTGGGAGGCGTGCAGATCGTCCAGTTTGGGGCCGGGGCCTTATCGCTCGCGTGGTCCATCTCCGGCTGTGGCTGTACGCTGCTGGGCGGCGGTTGGCTGTGTCTCGGTTCTTGCGGTCAGGGCGCGGACCTCGTCCAGGATGGATGGCCACAGCGCTCTGGGCAGGTCGTGGCCCATGCCGGGGTAGGTGACGAGTTTGGCGCCGGAGATGGCGCCGGCTGTGGCGCGGCCGCCCCTGGGCCGGATCACCGGGTCTTGCTCCCCGTGGATGACGAGCGCGGGGATGCGCAGGCCCGCCAGCGCGTTTCTCCTGTCTCCGGAGGCGATGATCGCGGCGCGCTGGCGCAGGCTGTCTTGCCCGGTGCCGGGGTGGCGTTCGAAGGACCGGCGGCCGATGTCGCGCACCGTCGGCTCGTCGGGCGGATAGCCGGGGGAACCGATGACCCTTTTCAGCGCGACCGCTTCTTCCCCGGCCTGATCCGGCTGGGTGAGCGGGGTGCCGGCCGTCCGGGCGAGCGCCCGCATCGCCGCGATCGTGGGCATGGTGGCGATGCGGGCGGAGGGCGTGGACATGATTGAGGTGAGGGTGCGGACCCGGGCCGGGTGCCTGATGGCAAGCGCCTGGGCGATCATGCCGCCCATGGAGGCGCCGGCGACGTGCGCGGACGGCCAGCCGAGTGCGTCCATCACCGCGATGGCGTCTTCTGCCATGTCCTCCAGCCGGTACGGTGCGGCGGACGGCCGGAGCATCGTCTTGAGCCAGCCGGGTGCCGGTGTGCCCGTGAGATGGGTGGACAGCCCCGTGTCGCGGTTGTCGAACCTGGCGGTCTGGAAGCCACGGCTGGTCAGGGCCGCGCAGAAGTCCTCGGGCCAGATCAGCATCTGCGCACCGGTGCCGCTGATCAGCAGCAGCGGCACCCCGTCGGGCGGCCCGGACGTTTCGTAGGCGATCACGATCTCTTTGTTGTGCGCGGCTTTCATGGCCCTGCCTCCCGGGGAGCTAGACTGTTCCCGAACCAGGATTCGATGAATTTACATTCGATGAATTGAGTTTCATCGAATGGGCCAGGCATGTCAAGGGGGTTGCCGGTGGCCGGGCCAGGATCGGGCGGTGGCAGCCGGAGGGCCATGGCGGCGCAGACCGAGGCCGCGTTGAAGGAGGCCGGGCGCCGGGTGTTCGCCCGCAGCGGCTACCTCGATGCGAAGATCACCGACATCGCGGCCGAAGCGGGCCGCTCCGTCGGCTCGTTCTACAAGCACTTCGCCGGTAAAGAGGAGCTGCTTCAGGCGCTGCTGGCCGACTGGAACGCCCAGGCCGGTGCGGAACTGGCCGGTCACGAAGCGGGCAGCGACCTGTCCGAGGAACCCGCGCTGCGCGCCCGGGTGGCCGTGTACTGGCACACCTACCGGGCCCATGTCCCGGAGATCCGCGCCCTGGCACAGGCAGCGCACGTCAGCCCCGCCTTCGCGGCGCAGCTCGCGCAGATCAGGCACGCGGAGCTGCAGACCATGCGTGAGCACCTCGAGCGGCTCCGGGCCGCCGGCTACCGGCTACCCGGCGATCCGGCCGTGCTGGCCTCGGCATTCAATGCCCTGCTCGAAGGGTTCTGCGCCACCTGGATCGCGGAGGGCGGGGAGCCGATCGGCCGGCCCCTCAGCGACAACGAGGCGATCGACACCCTCACCGGGCTGCTGGCCCATGGCCTGACCGGCGCCCGGCGATCACCACAGGACCGACGCGGAACGCCGGAATCTCACCGGCTGCCTCATGATCAGCTTTCAGCCGATGCCCGCCCGTAGCGGCGGCCTTTCGCGTGGCATCAGGTGACCTGGCTGGTCAGCCCTGGATGTATACGGTCTGCCACAGCACAATGACGTTGATCATGATGCTGAGGCTGTCGAGCTGGTTTTCCTGCCCGGCCTGGTAGTGCCGCCGCAGCTGGCCGCGCTGGCCGTGGAAGACGGCGCGGGCCAGGGAGTTGCGCCGCTCACCGCGGCTGAGAAGGTGGTGGATGGTCCGCCGGCAGGCCGGGTCGTGGGCGTATTCGAGCACGTGCAGGGTCTTGATCACCCAGCCGAGCTCGGCCAGGGCACGGGCGAGGCTGGGGGAGCCCCGCTCCATGCTGGCATGCCCGGCCGCCGGCAGCCGAGAGCGCCGGGCAGGGGCGGCCCGCGTGATGCCCGGACGCCCTATGCTCAGGCGACGGCAGCCTGCCCCGGCAGGGCAGGCGAGGCATCGCGACAACCGCTGACCGATCGGAACCACATTGCATGAGCATGCCCTGCACCGCCGCTATCCCTGACCGTGCCCGCGTTGTCGTCGTCGGCGGCGGTGTCATCGGGACCTCGGTCGCCTACCACCTCGCGCACCTGGGGATCGGCGACGTCGTCCTGCTGGAACGGGACCGGCTGACCTCGGGCA
>JBKQSL010000382.1:0-30650 GCA_052143655.1 Streptosporangiaceae bacterium
CGCGCCCGCATGGTTGTCACTGCCGAAGCTCTTGCGCCCGTCTGTCACCCCGGCGAGCCTAGCGCTGACTGTCCCGGCCTCGGCAGGGCGGTGCGGGCCGTGACAGCGCATCCTGACAGCGCATCCTCCGTCACGGGCCGGCGCTGAGTACCATAGTGCCGACGTGCTGCCTGCCCGTGCCCGGCTAGCGCAGCTGCCAGCCCCCGCTGCCCATATGGCCCGGATCCGATCACAGAGGTGCCAGTGCCGCGCCGTCTTGCGAACATCACGCTTGACAACCTCAGCGACGTGCCTTCGCGGTGCCGGCGCTGCGTCTTCTGGGAACTTGACCCGGTCAGCCAGGCGCGCACGCTGGAGGAGGGCGACCCGGCGCTGGAAAAGGAAGCCTGGATCTCCTCGGTCCTGCTCGAATGGGGGGCCTGTGGAAAGATCATTTACGTCGACGGGGTGCCCGCCGGGTTCATGGTCTACGCGCCACCGCGGTTCGTGCCCCGGTCCTTCGCCTTTCCCACCAGTCCGGTCAGCGCCGATGCCGTGCTGCTGATGACCGCGCACGTGATCCCGGAGTTCGCCGGCGGCGGACTGGGCCGGGTGCTCATTCAGGGCCTGGCGAAGGACCTCACCCGTCGCGGCGTGAAGGCCATCGAGGCCTTCGGCGACCTGAACTGGAACGGCCCTGGCTGCGTCGTGCCGGCTGACTACCTGCTGGCAGTGGGCTTCAAGACCGTGCGCCCGCACCTGCGCTACCCGCGGCTGCGGCTGGAGCTGAAGACGGCCCTGTCCTGGCGGGAGGACGTCGAGGTCGCCCTGGAACGGCTGCTGGGCTCGATGACGCCCGAGCGCGCGCTCCGGCTGGCCTGACCTGCCGCGCCGGGCCAGCGGGTGGCCGCGTGTCCAGCACGGAGCGCTCCGGCATGGAAACGGGGCCAGCCAGCCGTGGCACGCGCGAGTCGGCCGTCCCCGTCACAGAGCCTGGAGCGGAACGACCTAGATGTAGTCGGCCAGCTCGCGCAGCAGGGCGGACTTGGGCTTCGCTCCGACGATCTCCTTGACGACCTCGCCGCCCTTGAACACGCTCAGTGTGGGAATGTTGAGGATTCCATAACGCTGCGTAACTGAAGGATTCTCGTCGACGTTCAGCTTGACGACACTGAGCTTGTCGGCATACTCGGTGGCGATCTCCTCGAGCACGGGAGCGACCTGGCGGCACGGCCCGCACCACTCGGCCCAGTAGTCCACGACTACGGGCTTGTCGCTCTTCAGCACGTCGGCCTCGAACGTCGCGTCGGTTACGGCCTTGGTTGCGCCCATCTGGCGGACTTCCTTCCGTTTGTCGGTGAACTACGGCGGCCTGCAGCAGTGGTCAGCAGTCAGCCTTCGTGATCGGCCAGCCAGCGCTCGGCATCCAGCGCGGCGGCGCAGCCGGTGCCCGCCGCGGTGACCGCCTGCCGGTAGATGTGGTCCACCACATCCCCGGCGGCGAAAACGCCGTCGATGGCCGTGCGGGTCGTGGGGTGCGCGACCTTGAGGTACCCCTCGTCGTCGGTCTCGAGCTGGCCGGTGAACAACTCGCTGCGCGGGTCATGGCCGATGGCGATGAACAACCCGGTGACCGGCAGCACGCTCTCCTCGCCAGTCCGGACGTTGCGCGTCCGCAGCCCGCTGACCCGGTCGGGGCCGAGGATCTTGGTGACCTCGCTGTCCCACCGGAACCGGATCTTGGGATTGGCCGCCGCCCGGTCCTGCATGATCTTCGACGCCCGCAGGGTGTCGCGGCGGTGCACGACCGTCACCGAGCGCGCGAACCTGGTCAGGAACGTCGCCTCTTCCATAGCCGAGTCACCGCCGCCGATGACGGCGATGTCCTGCTCGCGGAAGAAGAAGCCGTCGCAGGTCGCGCACCACGAGACGCCGTGCCCCGACAGCTCCTTCTCGCCGGGGACACCCAGCTCCCGGTACCGGGAGCCGGTCGCGATGACGACGGTGCGGGCAAGGTAGGTGTCGCTGCCGGCCTTGACCGCCTTCGGCGTCGCGGCGAGGTCCACCTCGGTCACGTCCTCGGCCACGAGCTCGGCGCCGAACCGCTCCGCCTGCTTGCGGATCGCGTCCATCAGGTCGGGCCCGAGGATCCCGTCGGGGAAGCCGGGGAAGTTCTCCACGTCGGTGGTATTCATCAGCGCACCGCCGGAGGTGACAGAGCCTTCGAACACCAGTGGGTTCAGCCGCGCCCGCGCGGCGTACAGGGCCGCGGTATACCCAGACGGCCCGGAGCCGATAACGATCACATCCCGGACGTCAGTCACGTCATCCTGCCTCTCACGTTCTGCACGGGCGTCAACCGATCCTATGGCCCGCAGATTCCCGCCGGGCGCGGTCATGCCCCGCTTGGCGAGTCAGCGCGCCGGGCTGACGCTGGGCGGTCAGCCTGCCGGGATGACCTGGCTGGCGATGAGGTCGCTGCCCCCGGCCGAGCAGCCGGGCCCGACGACGTCGACCCGGATGCTGCTCGCGCCGGGCGTCTGGGTGGCGACGACCGTCGCGCGCTGCCCCTCGTACTTCGCCACGTCAACGAGCAGCACATGACCGCCGGAGGCGATCCGGGTGACGCACCCTTCCAGCGCCGTCGCGGGCAGCCCGAGGGCCTGCTGCGGTGCGGATGCATGGCCGGACGGGACCGGGCTGGCGGCGCTGGCCGGGCCGCTTTCGGCTATTGACTGCCGGATCTGCGCGCCGAGCTGCCCGGGCCGGTAGTCGGTCCCGGTCGCGACCGGGGTGAAGGACGCCGCCTGGCTGTCAGGGCCGTAGCGTAGCTCAGGGCCGCGGCTCGGGCTCCGCGGCGCCGAGCTGCCAGCCGCCGCCCGTGGCCCGGCCGCCGCGGATCGCGGGCTGAAGCTAGCGCTGTGCGGCACTGACGCGCTCGCCGACTGGTTCGCTCCGGGGCTGCTGCCCAGGTGGGCGGCGATCTCGTAACCGCCGCCGGCCACCACGATCACGGCCCCGGCGGCCGCCAGCACCCGCAGCGCGACCGGGCTGGCCAGCCGCGACCGCGATCGTGTCCGGTCCTGCGCCGGGCGCCCGGCCTGGCGGTCCGGGGCGGGCGCGGGAGCCTGCCCGGTGACCCGGCCTGCCCCGGCGGAGGCCCGCTGGGCGGCCTCGTCGGCCAGCGCGCCGGTGATCCGGGCGGACAGGTAGTCCGGGATCGGCGGGGCGGGCGCGGCGGCCAGCGCGGCCGTGACCGCGCCGAGCTGGTCCCTGACGGCTCGGCAGCGCGGGCAGGCGGCCAGATGGGCCCGGACCCGGGCCGCCCGGCGCGTGCTCAGGTCCTCCTCGGCCAGCCGGGCTATCTCCTCGGCACTGGCGTGCCGCCGCCGCATCACGAATCCTCACGTCCTTCCCGCTCAGGTAGGACGTCAGGCGGCCCGGAACGGTTCCGCGGCTCGCTGCGCGGCCCCGCAGTGCCGCGCAGGTGCGCGAGCCGGGGCAGCAGCCGGGCGCGCCCCCGCGCGCACCGGCTCTTGACCGTGCCTGGCGAGACGCCGAGCACCTCGGCGGCGTCCGCGACCGGGTAGCCGAGCATGTCCACCAGCACCAGCGCCGACTGCTGCTCGGGCGGCAGCGTCCGCAGCGCGGCCATCACGTCGAGCGCGGTGTCGCTGTCGGCGGCGGGATCCGGCCGGGCCCGGCCGGCGGCGACGGCATCGAGGGTCCGCTCGTCCGTGCCCGCGGTCCGCGGCCGGGACGCCCGCCGCCGGATCCGGTCGAGGCAGGCGTTGACGACGATGCGGTGCAGCCAGGTGGTGACCGCGGAGTCGCCGCGGAAGCTGTCGGCCCGGCGGAACGCGGAGATCATCGCGTCCTGCAGTGCGTCCGCAGCCTCCTCCGGATCGCCGAGCGTTCGGATTGCCACCGCCCAGAGCCGGTCCCGGTGCCGGGCGAAGAGCTGGCCGAATGCCTCGGCGTCCCCGGCCACGTGCCGCCGCAGCAGTTCGGCGTCGGCAGGCCCGGCAGCCGGCCAGTCCGGCCCGGGATCGCTCGCGCCGACGGGACTCGCGTCGGCCGGACTCGCGCCTGCGGCCACTCCGGCCGGCGCGCCGTCCGCGCTCGCCTGCTGCGGCCGGTTGTCAGCGGGACCGGTCACCGTCACCTCGACGCTCGCCGGCCCGGCGTGCCGCGGCGGCCGTCTCGCCGGGCCGTGGCAGGCCGGGATGTACCCCGGATGTGCCTGCCGTCCCGGCGCCTGCCGCGTGGATAGCCTGGCCCGCTAACCACCGGCGCGGCGGCCGCGGGCCGGTGGCTATCGGGCCGGAAAGCGCCGGTCCCGCGGTACGGCGGTCAGGGCGGCAGCGAGGGCGCACGGGCCGGTCAGGCCGATGACCCGCGGACCACGACATGGAATACCTGGGCCAGGAACTGGCCGCTGCTGATCTGCGGCGGCGACGGCGGCAGCTTCGTGAACCAGATCAGCACGTAGCGGCCGGTGGCGGTGCTCCTGGTCGTGAACGTATGGGTGCCGGAGACGTCGCTGGCCTGGGCCACGGTCGTCATGCTGCCCAGCGCGCTGGGGCTGCGCACGTCGGAATTGCCGACCATGATCTGCACGTCGGCGCCCGGCTCCTGGCCGAACTCGACCTGGATCGAGCTGAGCCTGATCTTCCCGGGCATGGTCAGGATCAGGCCGCTGCCCTTCTTCAGGTTTCCGAACTCCGCGGTGTCGTAGTACTGGGTGCTCCAGTACGCGGCGGGACTGCTCCCGAGCACGGCGGGAGCCGACCGGCTGTTCTCGTTGCCGGGATCGTTGCTGACCGAGGTGAGCGGATCGAAGCCGCTCGCAGTTGTCGGCGTGATGACGCTGGCCGAGGCCGCCGGCTTGGTGCCGGAATGGTGTCCGTGCTGGGTCGTCGTCTGCATAGGCGATCTGGACGAGTACCAGAACGGCGAGGTCGCGGCGACGATGCCGGCCGCGACCACCAGGACTAGGACGACGATGCCCGCCACCTTGGCGGGCGACCGCCGCCTGCGTGCCGGGCCGGCCGCCGGGGCCGTCCGCTGCGTAGCCGGCCGGGGCGCATCCGGGCCGGTCGCGAACCTGTCGCGGGCGTCTGTGTCGCGGGCAGCCGGCTGGCCGCGGCGGGCCGGCTCCGCCCGGGCCGGCCGCGGTCCGGGCGTGGCTGGCGGCGGGGGGAGCGGCGGGATGACAGCCAGCAGCGCGCTGGCCAGGTCACCTGGCCGGCGCAGGGCCGTGTCGCTGTCGTGCCCGCCTAGCTGCAGGGCGCGGCAGGTGACATCGTCGAGCGCTGCCGGGACGCCGGCCCGCACCTGCCGCGGCCGCCGCGGGCTCCCGTCGGCCACCGGCGCGGGCGGCAGGGCCGGATAGTCCGGTCCCGGCCAGCGGCCGGTCAGGGCGGCGTAGAGCAGCCGGCCGAGGCCGACGGTGTCCGCCAGGGCCGGGTCCTCGTCGGTGACGCCGGACAGCGCCGCGTCGATGCCCAGGCCGACCACCTTCACCCCGCCGCCGTGGCCGACTCGCAGCGACCCCGGGGTCAGGCTCAGGTGAGCTAGCCCGGCCGCGTGCGCGGCGGCAAGGGCCCCGGCGGCCTCGGCGACGATCCGCGCGCCGAGCGCGGGCTCCAGCGGGCCGGAGGCCAGCAGGTCGTCCAGGGTGTCGCCGACCGCCCACTCCATGATGATGTAGGCCCGGTCCCAGTCATCCTCGACGTCGAAGACCTGCACCAGGCGGGAGTCGGTCAGCCTGCTGGCTGCCCGGGCGGCGGTGATGACTTCCTGGACGCGCGGGAATCCCGGCGCGAACGTGAACACCGTGACCGCCCTGGCCAGGATCTCGTCGATGGCTTTCCAGGCAGCCCAGCCAGAGGCCGCGGCGATGCGGTCTTCCAGCCGGTAACGGCCGCCGAGCCTGGTACCCGGTTCGGAGATAAAGGTGCTCATTGATCAGACGGCCTCATGCCACGGGTCGGTCGGCCCTGGCCTCCCTCCGCGGCCCGTAGGTGATCAACAGGACTAGATAGACAATGGTGCTGCACTACATGCTAGGCCCAGCGCGGCCCTTCGACCGGCCCGCCCGCGTGCCTGGCGCAAACCGTTACCGCCTGGAGACGTCCCCGTAGCACCGGCGAACGCCCCGCAGCGCGGCTGCGGGCATGGTCAGCGGCCTATCCTGCCCCTGATGGTGGCTGTCAGGTCGGTCAGCTCAGGCAGCTCGAGCGCCCGGGCGAACAGGACATAGAAGAACAGGGCGCCGCCGCCGCCCAGCACCGAGATGACGAGCGCGCGCAGGTGCCCGGGCCCGATCACCACGTTGATCAGCACCCCCGCGGCGACGGCAAAAATCGCCGCCGGGATGGCCGACGCGTGCATCCGCAGCAGCGATGCGCCGATCCGCCGGCCGTCCAGGCCGTGCAGCCGCCGGGACAGGATGCGCCAGGCCGCGACCGCCCCGATCAGGTTGGCCAGCCCGAAGCCCACGCCGAGGCCGGCCACAACCTGGTCAGGGGGCAGCAGCTGGTACGCGATGATGTTCGTGGCGATGTTGACGACCATCGTCGCGACGCCGATCAGTGCCGGCGTCCTGCTGTCGTGCATTGCGTAAAACACCCGCAGCTGCAGCTGGAACAGCATGTAGGGGACCAGTCCCAGGCAGAAGAGGCCGAAGACCTCGCCGATGTAGCTGGCGTCGGCGAGGCTGGTGTTTCCGTGCGCCAGCAGTACCTGGGCCAGGCTCGGGCCGAGCACGGCCAGCACGAGGGCCGCCGGGACGACGATGACCGACGAGAGCCGTACCCCGAGCGAGAAGTCGTCGGTGACCAGGGACAGCCGCCGCTCCGCGGCGTGCGCGCTCATCCGCGGCAGCAGCGCGGTGATGACCGAGATGCCGACGATCGCGTACGGCATCTGGAACAGCTGCCAGGCGTAGGTGTAGACGGTGTAGCCGATGCCGATGTGACTGCCCTCGCCCCTCTCGGCGGCGTCGTTGGCCAGCCGGGTGGTGACGAGGAAGGCGACCTGGGTGGTCGCGATGTAGCCGAACATCCACCCGGCCATCCGCCCGATCTCGCCGACCTCGTCCCGGCGGAAGTCGAACCGCGGCCGCCACCGGAAGCCCGCCCGCCGCAGCGCGGGGATCAGCGCCACCGTCTGGGCCACGATCCCCAGCGTGGTGCCCCAGCCGAGCAGGCGGACCTCGCCGGTGGTGATCGTGGCCGGCGATACGCCCGGGTGCGCCACCGCCAGGAACAGCAGCAGCACGACGATCACGACGATGTTGTTGATGACCGGCGTCCACATCGGCGCGGCGAACCGGCCTCGGGCGTTGAGTATCGCCCCGGCCATCGAGCTGACCCCGTAGAACAGGATCTGCGGGATGAAGAAGTAGGCGAAGATCACCATGAGGTGCAGCTCGGGACCTTCGATGTCGCCCTTGTAGAGGTAGACGATCGGCGCGGCCGCCGCCGTCGCGACCACGGTCAGCACGACCAGGGCCAGCGTGGTGAGGGTGAACATCCGCTGGTCGTAGGCGTCGTTGCGGCCGCGGTTGCGCTTGGCCGCGTTGACTAGCAGCGGCACGATGACGCTGGTCAGGATGCCGCCCAGCATCAGGTTGTAGACGACGTTCGGCAGCGTGTTCGCGTTGTTGTACGCGTCGGCCAGGGCCGCGGCACCGAGCGCATACGCCTGTACCATCGTGCGCACGAACCCGCTCAGCCGGGAGGCCAGGCTGCCGGCTGCCATCACGCCGCTGGAGCGCAGGATGCTGCCGCTGCCGGTCTCCGCGGCAGCGGAATCGGCCGCCAGCGCGGCCCCGGTATCGTCCAGGCCGACCGGCCCCGGCTCGGCCGCGCCGAACTCGATCCGGGCCAGCTCGCCGGTCATGGTCTCGTCGACGGCGGCGGACCAGCCCGGGCCGATCATCGACGGCGGCACCCGGAAGGTCCCGGTGTCGCGCTGGCCCGGTCCGGCGCTGCGCCAGTCGGGCGCGTGGCTGGGGTCCCGGTTCAGGTCAGCGGCGTACCAGTCCCGCTCCCGCTCCCGCTGCCGCCGGCGCCGCCCGAACCGGTCCGCCGCGGTCCGGTCCCGGCCGGGCTCGCCGGGCTGGTCGGCCGGGCCGGCCGGCACATCTGGTCCGGCCGGGGGTTCCTCGTACTGCCCAGGCGAGGAATCGCCGTGACCGTCGCCCAGGCGCGGAGGTGGCTGGTACGCGGCCGTCGGAAACTGATCGGCTGAGCTCGGGCCGCCGCGGTACTGCTCATCGCGGTACTGCTCATCGCGGTACTGGTCGTCGCGGTACGGGCTGTCGGGCGGTCCGGCCGGCAGGTACCGGTCCTCCGGACCCCCGGCCGGGTTGCCCGGGTCACCGGCCTCGCGATACCGGTCCCGCGGCTGCGGGTCGTCCCGGTACCAGTCGCCGCCGTTCCCCTGTGCGTCATGGGCCCGTGCGTCCTCATAAGCCTGTGCGTAGCGCTGCGCCGCCGGCCCGGGCGGGTCCTGGTCCGCTGGCCGCCTGTCCGGCCCGCCGCGGCCCGGCCGCCGGCCGCCGCGGCCACGCCGGCTGATCCGCGACCGGCGGCCGGTCTCCCTCTCCGGGTCCGGCCGGAACAGGTGCTCGTACGGATCTTCCGCGGCCGGATCTTCCGGATACGGGGCAGCAGGGCGGTGGCTGTTCCCGGCCGGCGGAGCCGGGAAGCGCCCTGGCTGGCGCCCCCCGTCGTCATAACGGCCGTCGTCGTACCGGCTCTCGTCGTGCTGGGCCTGGCCGTACTGGGCCTGGCCGTGCTGGGCGTCGTCGTACCGCCCCTCCCCGTACCGGCCCTGGTCATACTGCCCGTCGTCATAACGGCCGTCGTCGTACCGGCTCTCGTCGTGCTGGGCCTGGCCGTGCTGGGCCTGGCCGTGCTGGGCCTGGCCGTGCTGGGCGTCGTCGTACCGGCCGTCACCGGGGCGGCCGGCGTAAGGGTCGGGGGGGTAGGCGTCCGCCGGATAGCTGTCCGCCGGCCAGGACTGCGCCGGGTACTGTTCGTCCTCCCAGGAGTCCGCCGCCGGGTCCGCCGCGGGCCAGTCCCGGCCCGATCCGGTCCGGTCGGAGGCGGGCTGGTCAGCCCCGGTCCGACCAGCCGGGCGCCGGGGCGTAGTCATCCGTCTCCTCCGTTCCGGCGTGCTGCGGCAGGACGTCGGGATCCGTCTCGCCGCGGCCGACCCGGTACTGGCCGACCTGACTAGCTTCGACGCTATCGGCTTCGGCAAGGTAGCTGGCCACGCCATGCTGGCCGGATTCACCGGGGAGGCCGCTGGCCGAACGGGATACAGCGCTCGCCGGGCCAGCCTCGCGGGGCTGCCCGGACTGACCCGGCTGGACCGGCTGACCAGGCTGGCCGGGCGGCTTCGCGGCGCCCGCGGTGCCGCCTGGCGGGACGGCGTCGTCCGGCGCGCTGCCCCGGCCAGCGGTGCCCCCGGCCGGGGCATCCTGGCCGCGGCGGATCGCCCGCGCGGCCGACGAGATCATGAACACGCCGAGCGCAGCGGCCACGATGACCAGCACGACGGTGCCGAACTGGGTGGCCTGGACCGTCACGCTCTCGTCGTGGCCGTCACCGGGCACCGGCCGCCCGGACGCGGTCAGCAGCCGCAAGCTCACCGTGGTGGATCCGACGGCGCCCGCGTGCACCTTCAGCTTCACAGTGCTGATCTGCCCCGCCGGCACGGTGATGATGCCGGGCTGGTGCGTGATCGTGAACCGGTCGCCGGCGGGCACGCTGACCGCGAGCCGGACCCGGACGGGATATCTGAGCCGGTTGGAGATTGACACCGGCACGGTGCCGCGCAGCCCGCCCAGGGTCACCCGCAGCGCCGGGATGATCGTCACGTCTGCCAGCTGGTCGTTAACCGCGTCGAAGACCTGGCTCAGCATCTGCCCGGCGCGCTGCTGGCCGTCCCGGCCGCGGCCGGCCGACGACTCCACCCCGGCTACCGCCTCATAGAGCGCCGGGTCAGGCTGCTGGCGCATGCCCTGCAGCAGCCCGACCCGGCGGTCGAGCTTGCGGACGCCGCCCAGCAGGCTGCGGCTGAGCTCCTGGGAACTGGACAGGGCCGGCGGGCCGCGCCGCACCTGCCCGGCGGCAGGCGATGCTGCGGCCAGGTGGTTCAGGGTGACCGGCCGCAGCCACGGCGCGCTCGCTGTCTCCGCCAGCAGGCCGCTGGCCAGGCTCGAGGAGGGGTCCCAGCGCCGGGGCGGCGCCACCACGACGGCCCGGGGCGTATTCGGCGCCTCCGCGGCGATCATCGCCGTCTGGGCCAGGAACAGCTGCTCGATGCCGAACGCGGTGCCGGGCTTGCGGCTGCCGGGCGAATCGGCTGAGCTGAGGATCTGGGTGAGCGTGTCGTCGGAGAGCAGGACGTGCATGTCACCGTTCTCGCCGTCGGGCGTGCTCGTCACCGCGCTCGGGGTGAGGCTCGGCTGCGGCGGGTTCGGCGGCATCGTGCGGGCGGCCAGCACCACCGTGCGGATGCCGTTCACCGCCAGGACGCCGAGCACCGGGTAGTTCGCGATGCCGTCAGCCGGCCAGGCGTATCCGGCGAGATCCCCGGACCCGCTGGCCGCCCCGGTGCTGAAACTGCGGTGCAGCACCGCGCTTGCCTCGGACCGGCCGAGCCGGAACGCCCGGGCCAGGTCCAGGTCCAGGCTGTCGCCGGTCAGCGCGGCCACGTCCACGTCCGCATACGGGGTTACCATCACCGGCTGACCAGCAGTCGCCGAGCGGAGCGCGGCCAGCCAGGCAGCCGCGGTCTTGCTGGCCGGACGGACCTGGCCGCCTTCGCAGCTCGCGCTGGCGCTGACCCGGTACTTGCTGGTCATCGTCTGGGCGCTGGCCAGCAGTGCGGGATCGACGACCCACGTCAGCCCGGCCTGACTGCCATCCGCCGCCGCGGCGGCGAGCAGCCCGGCCAGCCTGCCGCCGGGGGCCAGGCTGCCGGCCAGGCCACCGGTCAGCAGGCCCGGGCAGACCGACTGGTCCGGGTTGTCGATCAGCGGCCAGAGCCACGAGAGCGGCATCTGCTTCGACCGGGGATAGGCACTGTGCGCTCCGGGCCAGTACGGCAGGAAGCTGCGGCTGGTCGCGACGACGCCGGCGGCGGCGCTGACGGCCTGGGCGGCCAGCGGGTACACGCCGAACGCCGTCAGCGGCAGCCGCTGCGCCGGTACCCGGATGGACCACTGGACGGTCCCGTGCGCGGGCACCGAGCCGGCCAGCTGCCAGCTGCCAGCCGGGGCGGGCGTGCCCGGCATCAGGTCCTGCCCGTCGGCATA
Source organism: Streptosporangiaceae bacterium (assembly GCA_052143655.1). Classification (GTDB taxonomy): domain Bacteria; phylum Actinomycetota; class Actinomycetes; order Streptosporangiales; family Streptosporangiaceae; genus CAVSUR01. The sequence goes on from JBKQSL010000382.1 coordinate 11,318, forward strand.
GCCCAGCAGCATGTCCCGCCCCGAGAAATAGCTGCCGGAGGCCAGCAGCTGAACCGACATGCCGCTGATCGCGGTCGCCGAGCTGTTGGTGAGCTGGCCGGTCACGGTGATCGGATGATGCGGGGTGGCGTACTGCGGGCTGATCGAGGTGATCGCCAGCGATACCGGCACGCTGGCGCCGGAATGCCGCGGCTGGGCCGTCTGCGCCAGGCTGGCAGCGGCCGGGACCGCCAGGACCAGTACGGCGGCTGCGGCCGCCGCGAGTGCGGCGGCCGCGATTCGGGCCCGACAGCTCATGCGGGTTCCCCGCCGGGGGCCGGGCCCTGGCGGCAGCTGGCTGTGGACAGTCGGATCATGGCGGAATGCTAGTGAAGCCGATCGGTGAGCCGGGCTAATGCTGCCGACCGGGGAGCAGGCTCCCCGATTTTCCACAGCTTACGCGCAGCCCCTACGCTCAGGGCCGTGCCGCACTCCGCTTCTGCCATCCCCGAACCGCCGCGGCGTGCCGCCGCTGCGCTGCTCGCCGCCGCCGGTCCGCAGGCCGCTGACCTGGGAGCGCTGTTCGCGCGGCACGGTCACGAGCTGGCGCTGGTCGGCGGCGCGGTCCGGGACGCGTTCCTGGGCCGGGAGCCGGGTGACGTCGACCTCACCACCGACGCGCGGCCCGAGCAGGTGCTGGAGATAGGCCGGCGCTGGGCTGACAGCGTCTGGCCGGTGGGGCTGGAGTTCGGCACGGTCGGCCTGCGCAAGGACGAGCGCAACTTCGAGATCACCACCTACCGCAGCGAGCGCTACGCCGCTGATTCCCGCAAGCCCGATGTCCAGTACGGGACGTCGCTGACCGAGGACCTGCGGCGGCGCGACTTCACCGTCAACGCGATGGCCGCGCGGCTGCCGGGCTACGAGCTGGCGGACCCGTTCGGCGGCCTGGCCGACCTGCAGACCGGGGTACTGCGGACGCCGGGCCTGGCAGAAGACTCGCTCGCCGATGATCCGCTGCGGATGCTGCGGGCGGCCCGGTTCCTGGCCCAGCTCGGCTTCACCCCGGTGCCGGAACTGCGGGCGGCGATGACCAGGCTCGCCTCCCGGCTGAGCCCGCCGAAGGTGTCGGCCGAGCGGATCGCCGCGGAGCTGACCAAGCTCATGCTGTCGCCGCGGCCTGGCGGCCCGTCGGCCGGGATCGCGCTGCTCGTCGACACCGGGGTGGCCGAGCATTTCCTGCCCGAGGTGCCCCGGCTGCGGCTGGAGATCGACGAGCACTTCCGGCACAAGGACGTCTACCGGCACTCGCTGACAGTCCTGGACCAGGCCATCGCGCTGGAGCCGCGCTACCAGCTGGAGCAGGACCTGGTGCTGCGGCTCGCGGCGCTGCTGCACGACATCGGCAAGCCCAGGACCCGCTCGCAGCTGCCCGACGGCCGGGTGGCGTTTCATCACCACGACGTCAAGGGCGCGCAGCTGGCCCGGGCACGGCTGGCCAAGCTGCGCTTTCCCAAGGATGTCTGCGCCGACGTGGCCCGCCTGGTCGAGTTGCACCTGCGGTTTCACGGCTACGCCGACGGCGAGTGGACCGACTCCGCTGTCCGCCGTTACGTGACCGACGCCGGCCCGCTGCTGACCCGGCTGCACGCGCTGACCCGCGCCGACTGCACGACCAGGAACCAGGCCAAGGCCGCCCGGCTGGCCCGGGCTTACGACGGCCTGGAACAGCGCATCGCCGAGCTGGCCGAGCGCGAGGAGATGGCCAGCATCCGGCCCGACCTGGACGGCAACGAGATCATGCGGCTGCTCGGCATCCGGCCCGGCCCGCTGGTCGGCGAGGCCTATTCATACTTGCTGGAGCTGCGGCTGGAGCACGGCCCGCTCGGAACCGAGCGGGCGACCGCCGAACTGCTGCGCTGGGCCGCGTCCGAGGGGCTGGCCGTGCCGGGCGCGGACGGCTGACGGGCGAGCAGCCAGTACCCGGCCGCGGCGGCCACGTAGCCTGCCGCCGCCAGCCAGAGCATCGAGTACGACCGGCCATTCACCGGCAGGAACGCCGCGCACGCCGCGGCGCCCAGCGCGAACGAGCCGTTGTAGAGCATGTCGTTGAGCGAGAACACCCGGCCGAGGAAGCCGTCGTCGACTTCTTCCTGGATGATCGTCGTGGTCGCGATCGTGATGCCCTGGGCCACCAGCCCGAGCACGAAGCCGAGCAGCACGAACTCGGCCTGCCGGAGGCCAGCGCCGAGCACGCCGGTCAGGATCCCGCCGCCGGCCAGCAGCAGCGTCACCCAACCGGACATCGACAGCCGACGCGTGACGACGGGAGTGACGACCGCAGCCGCCCCGTAGCCGATCGCCGAGCTGACACCCAGGATCAGGTAGTGCGACAGCGCGGTGTTCGCCCCCGCATGCGCGTAGTAGTAGTTGCGGTACAGCAGGATCGACATCAGCAGCAGGATTCCGTACAGGAACCGCTGGACGGCGGTAGCCATGAGCACCGCGGTGGCCCGCCGCCGGTGCGCGATGTGCCGGATCCCGGCGGCCAGGCCGGAGGCCACCGTGCCAAGCTCGGCGAGAAGCCCGGGCCGGCTCCGGCCGCCCTCGGGCCGGGCCGGCCCCAGCAGGTCCCGGTCCATCCGCATCGCGACCAGGCCTGCCGTCAGGTAGCACGCGCCGCCGCACAGCAGCGTGACCGTCGACCCGGCCCGCCCGCCGCCCGTGGCCAGGTGCACGATCGTGCCGCCGAACAGGCCGACCGCGGTCATGATCGTGCCGGACGTGGGCGCGACCGAGTTGGCCGTGACCAGCTTGTCCCGGGGCACCACGTGCGGCGTGGCCGCCGACAGCGCGGAGAGGAAGAAGCGGTTGACGCCGAGCACCAGCAGGGCACTGACCGCGAGCGGGGCGCCCAGGCTGCCCGAGGCGACCAGGGCGGCGGCGAGAACCGCGAAGACCACTCGCAGCAGCGGCGCCCAGGCCAGGATCTGCCGCCGCGACCAGCGGTCGATGAAGACTCCGGCGAACGGGCCGATCAGCGAGTAGGGCAGGTACAGCACGGCGAAGGCGACGGCCGCGGCCGCCGGGTCGGGGAACGACGAGGCATTGAAGAACACGTACGTGCCCAGGCCCGCGGTGAACAGGCCGTCGCCGGTCTGCGACACCAGCCGGGTGGCGAACAGCCGCCGGAAGTCGCGCTCGGCCAGCACGGTGCGCAGATCGCGCACGAACGACGGCGGTGGCTGTGACGGCCCGCACCCCGGGGACCCTCCGTCCGCAGGCGCTCCGTCCGGGGCCAGGCCGTCCGGGGCCAGGCCGTCCGGCGCCAGGGCATCGGCACCGCCCGCGCCCGGGTTACCCGCGGTCCCGGCGGAGCGGGACGGGCGGCGGAACCGGGGCAGGCGGCCAGGCGCCGGTGATGGCACGCACTCAGCCTAGGGCGCGGATCCAGCCGCCGCGTCAGCCCGGCAGTGGAGTGCCGCTGAACAGCCGGCGTCCGGCTGAGGCGCGGCGGGCTCCCGGTCCCGGCGGCCTGGGCCGCGGCCGCGAGCAAGGCGCCCGGGCACGCGAACGCCGGGGGCGGGGCACCAGCCCGCGGTGGCCCGCCCCCGGCAGCAGGCGCGCTGCCGCCCGTCAGCGCGCAGCGATAACGTGCCCAGCGATAGTGTCAGCGGTCGAGTTCGCCGCGGATGAACCGCTCCACGCTCTGCCGGGCCTCGTCGTCGCTGTACTGCTCGGGCGGCGACTTCATGAAGTACGACGACGCGGACAGGACCGGCCCGCCGATGCCGCGGTCCTTGGCGATCTTCGCGGCGCGCACCGCGTCGATGATCACCCCGGCGGAGTTCGGCGAGTCCCAGACCTCCAGCTTGTACTCCAGGCTCAGCGGCACGTCGCCGAACGAGCGGCCCTCCAGCCGCACGTACGCCCACTTGCGGTCATCCAGCCACGGCACGTGGTCGGACGGCCCTATGTGCACCGCGGCCTTCTCCATCTCGTGCGGGATCTGCGAGGTGACGGACTGGGTCTTGGACACCTTCTTGGACATGAGGCGCTTGCGCTCCAGCATGTTCATGAAGTCCATGTTCCCGCCGAAGTTGAGCTGGTAGGTGCGCAGCAGCTCAACCCCGCGGTCCTCGAACAGCTTGGCCAGCACCCTGTGCGTGATGGTCGCGCCGACCTGCGACTTGATGTCGTCGCCGATGATCGGCACCCCGGCCTCGGCGAACCTGCGCGCCCAGGCCGGGTCCGAGGCGATGAAGACCGGGAGCGCGTTGACGAACGCCACGCCCGCGTCGATCGCGCACTGGGCGTAGAACCGGTCCGCCTCTTCCGAGCCAACCGGCAGGTAGGAGACGAGCACGTCGGCACGCGCGTCGCGCAGTGCCGCCACCACGTCCACGGGCTCCTCGTCCGACTCGGTGATGATCTCCCGGTAGTACTCGCCGAGACCGTCCAGGGTGGGCCCGCGCTGCACGATGACGCCGGTGGGGGGCACGTCGCAGATCTTGATGGTGTTGTTCTCGCTCGCGACGATCGCCTCGGCAACGTCCCGGCCGACCTTCTTGGCGTCCACGTCGAACGCGGCGACGAACTCCACATCCCGCACGTGATACGGACCGAACTGCACGTGCATCAGGCCAGGGACCCGGGCAGCCGGGTCTGCGTCCTGGTAATACTCGACGCCCTGAACCAGGGAGCTGGCGCAGTTCCCCAGGCCCACGATCGCTACGCGTACCGAACCCATACCAGTGTGCTCCTTATCTCCTGCGATGCAGCGGGGCCGGCCGGACTGTCCCGGCCTGGTCTGTCGCACCACCTAGGTGGGATCGCCGGCGTGGCCGCCGGCCTCGTGACCCGATTCCCGTTCCGAGGCGATCAGCTCGTTCAGCCAGCGGACCTCGCGCTCGACCGACTCCAGGCCGTGCCGCTGCAACTCGAGGGTGTAGCTGTCCACCCGCTCGCGGGTCCGCGACAGCGCGCCCCGGAAAGACTCCACCCGCTCTTCCAGTCGGCTGCGCCGCCCCTCCAGGATCCGCAGCCGGACGTCCGCGCGGGTCTGCCCGAAAAACGCGAACCGCACGCCGAATCCGTCGTCGTCCCAGGCCGCAGGCCCCGCCTGGGACAGCAGATCCTGCAGCCGCTCCTTGCCCTCGGCGGTCAGCCGGTAGACGATCTTCGATCGTCGCCCGGCGAGCGGCTTGGCGGTGTCCGGCGGGGTCTCCTCGGCGATCAGGCCCTCGGCCAGCAGCTTCTTCAGGCAGGGATACAGCGACCCGTAGCCGAAGGCGCGGAACGCGCCGAGCACGGCGTTGAGCCGCTTGCGCAGCTCGTAGCCGTGCATGGGAGTCTCGTGCAGCAGCCCGAGCACGGCGAGCTCGAGCACGCCTGACCGCTGGCTCGTCACTGCAGCCGCACCTCCTGCCCGGGCATCCGGCGCTCCGGCTGCAGCCTGCCCGCAGCCGTTGTGTACCGGCTCGATGTATCGAACCGATACATCGACAAGATAGGTGCTAGCGAGGCGGGAACGCAAGTCGGCCGGGCCGGCGGCGCCGTCGGCCGTGTTGCGGCACTGGCCGCCGACTCCGGGCTCGGCCTGCGGCCGGTTCCGTCGTAACCTGTCGGAGTGAGGAGATCGGTGGTGGACTACGGCCTGGCGCGGCGGGCGACGCTCGCGTCGGTCTTCGCAGGCCGGACCACCATGACCGACGTCTGCGACGCCCACCCGTACCTGCTGCGCGCCGCCAAGTTCCACGGCGAGCCCACCGACACCAGCTGCCCGATCTGCCGGCGGGTGAAGCTCACCCACGTCACCTACGTCTACGGGGACGAGCTCGGCCGGTATGAAGGCAGGGTCAAACAGGGCCCAGAACTGGACGAAATGGCCAACGAATACACAGAGTTCCAGGTGTACGTGGTCGAGGTCTGCCAAAGTTGTGCCTGGAACCACCTGGCGTCGTCCTACGTGCTCGGCACCGGCGAGGCGCCCGCCAAGCGCCGCCGCCGGGCCAGGGCCAGCGAGTAGCGCGGCCGCCGCAGTCGGCGGTGCGGCGCTTCCGGCCCGGCCAGGACGGCTAATGCAACGGTTGTGCCTGAAGATCAGGGCGTTACGCGAGATACTTCCGGGTAACGTAGGGCGCGCCCCAGCCTGGGCGGCGTTGCCCGGCTATGCGACCACCTGACCCCGATCAGCGAGGACGCGTGAGTAGTCCAGAGTATCCCGGGCCGTACTGGCAGGATCCGCCTGGCGGCCGCCGTGCCGGGTACGGCAGCGGCGCCCGCGGTCGCGGCGGCGCTCCGGGCACCGCTTCTGGCCGGGGCAGCTCCGCGCGCGGTAACGGTGGTCCCGGGCTGCGGGCCGTCGGCACACCGCCGCAGGATCACGGCAGCTCATCGCACGGCGCCGGCCGGGAGTTTCCTGCGGCAGGCGACGAGGGCGGTGCGCAGGCTGTCCGCGAGCTGCGCGGCCGGCTGGGGCTGCCGGACGGCGGCGGGTCGGCTTACGCCGCAGGCGGCCGCAGCCCGAACGGCTACGCCGCGCCGCCGGGCCGTCCGGGCACCGCAGGCCGGGGCCGGGCTCCGGGCGGTCCTGGGACGCCGCGCCCCGCACCAGACAGCCGCCGGGCGGGCCGCCGCGGCGGCACCGGCGACGGCGGCCGCCGCCGTCGCCGGTGGCGGCACTGGACCTGGAAGAAAGCGCTGGGCGTGCTGGTCAGCCTGGGGCTGGTCATACTGGTCGTGGTAATCGCGGGCGTGCTCTACGCCTACAACCACACGCCGATCCCGACCGACGCGACCGAGGCGGCGCTGCAGCAGTCGTCCGAGGTGTACTTCGCGGGTGGCAAGAGCCAGGTCGGCACGTTCACCACCGGCATCGACCGGCAGATGCTGACCTCCAGCCAGATCCCCGCGCTGATGAAGAGCGCGATCGTGGCCGCCGAGGACCGGCACTTCTACACCGAGGGCGGCATCTCGATCACCGGGACCGCCCGCGCCGCGTTCGAGGACGTGTTCGGCAGCGGCGGGCTGCAGGGCGGCTCCACGATCACCCAGCAGTTCGTCCGCAACTATTATGCGGGCATCGGCACCCAGCAGACGATCAGCAGGAAGATCAAGGAAATCTTCGTCGCGATCAAGCTGGCGCACGAGAAGTCCAAGCAGTGGATCCTCACCCAGTACCTGAACACCGTCTACTTCGGGGACAACGCTTATGGGGTCGGCGCCGCAGCGCAGACCTACTTCAGTCGTCCCGCCAGCAAGCTCACCGTCTCGCAGGCGGCGATGCTGGCCGCGATGGTCAACCAGCCGGGTTACTTCAACCCCGACCCCAGCTCAGGCGCGCCTTACCGGGGCCTGAAGGCCCGGTGGTCCTATGTCCTGGGCAACATGGTCCGGGACGGCGCGCTCAGCCGGCAGCAGGCGGCCACCCTGAAGTTTCCCGCGCTGAATCCGGGGCCGCTGGACAACGGCTGGACCGGCTACCGCGGCTACATCATGGAGGCGGTCGAAACTGAGCTGAGGTCCACCTACCACTTCAGCCAGCAGGAGATCGACACCGGCGGCCTGAAGATCGTCACCACGTTCAGCCGGGCCAAGATGAACGCCCTGTACCAGACGGTCGCAGCCGAGAAACGGCAGATGAAGGCGGACGGGCGCGCGCTGCCCTGGTACGCGCATGTCGGCGCCGTGCTGGAGAAGCCGGGCAGCGGCGCGATCCTGGCCATGTACGCGGGCCCGAGTTACACCGCCAAGGACTGCGCGCGACTGAAGTGCCAGTACAACATGGCCATGCAGAGCCGGAATCTGGTCGGCTCCTCGTTCAAGCCCTACGTGCTCGCCACCGCGGTGAAGGAGGGCATGAACGTCTCTGACAGCGTCCTGAACGCGATCGAGCCGATGTGCGTGCCGCCCGACACGATGCCGCTGACTCTCTCACTGCAGTCAGTGAACTGCCCGGCGGGCTATTTCCCGGTGAACATCGCCGGCGAGAACATGGGCGCGGTCAGCGTGCCGAAGGCCGCCGCGCTGTCCTCCGACCCGGCCTTCGAGGATCTCGTGCACCGAGCCGGCACCCAGAACACGATCAACCTGGCCAAGTCGTTCGGGGTCGATGTCGCATCTACCGCCAAGGGCGGCTCCGGGCTGCAGGACAAGGTCGGGCAGGTCGGCATGGCTCTCGGCACCGCCTCGCTGACGGTGGAGGAGCAGGCGACCACGTTCGCCACCCTCGCCGACGGCGGCATGTACTACACCCCGCACGTCATCGCTCAGCTGAGCAAGGCCGGCAAGAACATCCCGCTGAAGGTCAGTCACCACCGGGTACTCACGCCGGCGCAGGCGGCGGACGTGGATTACGCGTTGTCGTTCGACACCGTCTACGGCACCGCCTACCCCAACGGCGTGCTGAACCCGGTCCGGCCGACCATCGCCAAGACCGGCACCACCGACCAGGCACAGTCGGCGTTCTTCATCGGCGCTATCCCGCAGTACTCGCTGGCCATCGGGATGTTCACCAATCAGCAGAACGAGCTGGCGGGCGGGCAGACGCTGAATGTGCTGCCGACGATCAACGGGCAGGCCGGCGGATATGGCGGCGCCTGGCCGACGACGATCTGGCAGGCGTACATGCAGCGGGAATTCGCCAGCCTGCCGGTGCTGCAGATGCCGACCCCGAACTTCACCGGGTTCGTTAAGTGGGTGCAGGTCAAGCCCAAGCCAAAGCCGCAGCCCAGGCCGAAGCCAAGCCCGTCCTGCGGCGGCCATGCGTTCTGGCACCCGTGCCCGTCTCAGTCACCGGTGCCGCATCCCAGCCCCAGCTGCGGGTTCGGCATCATCTGCCACACGCCGACGCCGACGCCGACCATCACCGGCGCGCCGACCCCGACGCCGACGCCGACGCACTCGTTCGGGCCGCCCGGTGCGCACACGACCGCGGCGACCTCGCTGACCCCGCTGAGCGTGGCGGCCCTCGCGCTGGCCGACGAGCCGCCCTCGGTCGTGCTGCTGCGGCCGGCGGCAAAATAGCCCCGGCCGCACCGCGGACAAGCTAGCCGCCCCGAGCTGACTGACTACCCGCTGAGCTGACTGCGCAGCCAGCGGATGTCGGCGGCTGGGTCCGGGGTCTCGCAGATGACCGGTGCGCTCGCTGCGCGAACCACGCCGACGATGAGCGCCGGGTCGATCTGCCCGGACTCCAGGCCCGCATGCCGGTCCCGGCCGGAGCCGAACTCGTCCCGTGAGTTGTTGCAGTGCACCAGGTCGATGCGCCCGGTGATGGCCAGTACCCTTTCGGCGATTTTGGAAAGGTCTTCTCCGGACGCGTGCGCGTGGCAGGTGTCGAGGCAGAAGCCGACCTCGCCGCCGCCATCGGCCGCGCCCGCGACCGCGTCCCACAGCCGGGAAGCCGCGTCCAGGCCGCGTGCCATCGCGCCGTCGCCGCCCGCGGTGTTCTCGATCAGCATCGGCACCGGCCGGTCGATCCGTTCGACCGCCTTGCGCCAGCTGTCGTATCCCTCCTGCAGGTCGGTCCCGGCGGTCACGTGCCCGCCGTGCACAATCAGGCCCCGGGCGCCGATCGAGGCGGCTGCCTTCAGGTGCTGCTCGAGCAGCTTGCGGCTGGGGATCCGGATCCGGTTGTTGGGGGACGCGACGTTGATCACGTAGGGCGCGTGCACGTAGGCGTCCACGCCGGCGGCCTCGAAGGCCGCCCGGACCTGCGCCGCCTCGCCGGGCAGCACCGGCGCCTTCCAGCCCTGCGGATCGCCGAGGAAGAACTGCACAGCGTTGGTGCCCAGCGCGCGCGCCTGCGCGAGCGGGTCACCGTCATGAATGTGGGCGCCAAGGCGAATCATGCCCCGAGCCTAACGGGAGCATCCGACAGGCAGGCGGCACCGTGCCCGGGCGCCCGGGGCGCTGCGCCCGAGGCGCCGGGGCCAGAACCAGGTGGCGGGACGGCTAGCCGAAACCGCCGTGCGCTAGGCCCATTCCCATGCCGACGCCGGCTGCGATCACCCCGGCGATGATGAAGATCCGCTCCTCCCGGGTGGCCGACATCATCTGCGCGCCCATCCCGACGCCGAACGTGATCACGCCGAGCACGGTGGCGAAGAGGTGCGCCGAGACGACCAGCCCGAGCGCGAAGGAGATGATGCCGGCGACGAACGTGAAGGCTGTCAGGCCGTTCAGCACTGGGTGCCGACGGCCGTCGCTGTTCAGCGTGAGGTGCCGTGACCGGGCTGCCAGCAGGGATCCGATGGCCTCGGGCATTCTGCCTCCCTTGTCCGGGTGTCGCCTGTGTCCAGTGTGTTCCCGCACCGGCCAGAAGAAAATCCTCCGGGCCGCGACTCCCGCCCGGGCCGTGGCTGGCCCGCGCCCGGGTTGGCGGCCCTTGCCCGGTGCAGGCCGGCCGCCGGGAGTGATGCGGCGGGAGTACCCGTTATGAATCGAAAAGGGGTTCTGGCGGCGGCCGGAACTGTCGGCGCCGGCTGGTAAGCTGGCGCGGCTGCAGTCGGCCGTCAGGCCGGCGCAGTTCCTCCTGTCACGGAGAGACCGTGACCGCGTGAGTCCAGAGGAGGCAGTGAAGCGCATGCGCAGCTACGAGATGATGATCATCCTCGATCCCTCGCTCGAGGAGCGCACTATCCAGCCGTCGCTCGATCAGTTTCTCAAGGTCGTCACGACCGCGGGCGGCAGCGTGGACAAGGTCGACATCTGGGGCCGCCGCCGGCTGGCCTACGAGATCGACAAGAAGTCCGAGGGCATCTACACCGTCATTGACCTGACGGCCGAGCCGGACACCGTGAAGGAGCTGGACCGCCAGCTGAACCTCAACGAGGCGGTGCTCCGGACCAAGATCATGCGGCCGGACGCGCACTGAGCACGCCCGTGGCGCGCTGACGACGGTCTGAGCGCGGCGAGCGGCCGCAGCGAGCATCCATCACAGCGAGCAGGAGCACCCGATGGCAGCAGGCGACACCACCATCACGATCATCGGCAACCTCGTCGGTGATCCGGAACTGCGCTACACCCCGACCGGGCAGGCGGTCGCGACCTTCCGGGTGGCCTCCACCCCCCGGTTCATGGACCGGCAGACGAACGAGTGGAAGGACGGGGACTCGCTGTTCCTGTCCTGCAACGTCTGGCGGCAGGCAGCGGAGAACGTGGCCGAGTCGCTGCAGCGCGGCATGCGGGTCATCGTCTCCGGCCGGCTGCGCCAGCGCTCGTACGAGACCCGCGAGGGCGAGAAGCGCACGGTCTACGAGATCGAAGTCGACGAGGTCGGGCCCTCGCTGCGCAACGCGTCGGCGAAGGTCACCCGGTCCAGCCGGTCCGGCGGCGGCGGGGGCGGCGGCGGCGGTTTCGGCAGCGGCGGCTCCGGCGGGGGCGGCTCCGGCGGGGGCGGCAGTCGGCCTGCCGACGACCCGTGGGCGTCTGACGCGTCTTCCGATGGCGGCTTCACCGACGAGCCGCCCTTCTAGCGGCGGGCCGACCGGTCCGCTGTACATCCCATAACCGACCATCCCCGCCGCGGGCGGGGCTCTGCTAAGGAGCACCACGATGGCCAAACCACCGATTCGCAAGCCGAAGAAGAAGGTCTGCCTGTTCTGCCAGGAGAAGATCAAGCACGTGGACTACAAGGACACGGGGCTGCTGCGGAAGTTCATCTCCGACCGCGGCAAGATCAGGGCCCGGCGGGTTTCCGGCAACTGCACGCAGCACCAGCGCGACGTCGCCACGGCGATCAAGAACGCGCGCGAGGTGGCGCTGCTGCCCTACACCAGCACTGCGCGCTGAGACCGAGGGAGGTAAACCCGCGATGAGCGGTTCGCCGATGAAGCTCATCCTGACCCAGGAGGTCTCCGGCCTGGGTGCTCCCGGTGACGTGGTAGAAGTTGCGCCCGGCTATGGCCGCAACTACCTCGTCCCGCGCGGGCTGGCCATGCACTGGACCAGGGGTGCGGAGAAGCAGATCCAGCTGATCAAGCGGGCCCGCTCGGCCCGGGAGATTCGCGGCCTGGACGACGCCAAGGATGCCGCCGGCCGGCTCGGCGCGCTGAAGGTGCGCCTGGAGACCCGCGCGGGCGGCGGCGGCCGGCTGTTCGGCTCGGTCTCGCCTGCCGACATCGCGGTCGCGGTCAGGGCCGCGGGCGGGCCGGAACTAGACCGCCGGAAGATCGAGATCGCCAACCCGATCAAGACGGTGGGCTCGCACCAGGTTGCGGTGCGGCTGCACCCGGAAGTCCGGGCCACCCTGGAGGTCGAGGTCGTCGGGGCCTGATCCCCGGCATGCCAGTGCCCCGGACCTGCCTGCGCGGCGGGCCGGGGCACTGGCATGTTCGCGTTCCGGCCCGGTGCGCGCGCCCAGCAGGCCGGTCCGGCCCCGCCCCGCCCCGTGCGGGCTGCCTGGCTCGCTTAGCCCGAGCTTGGCCGCGCGGCACGGTTCGCTTGGCGCAGGTGGCTTGGCGCAGGTGGCTTGGCCTGGCCGGCGCTTGGCCTGGCGGGCGATGGGCCAGGCTCGGCCGGTCACCGGCCCGCGGTCCTCAGGTCGGCAGGCCGTAGCCGGGCAGCCGCCGGGCCAGCTCGGGATCGAGATCGCTGATCATGAGCCAGATGCGGGCGAGCCGGCCGGCCACGTCATCGTCCTGGCCGTCCCGCAGTGCCGCGGGGTAATCCGCGGCCAGCTGATCGATCGCCTGACCGATCTCGGCGAGCCGGTCCCCCCGTATCGAACACATAATCGAAGGCTAGCCGGCTGGCCTTCCGGCCGCCGTGCAAATCTGCTTTTCGGCGCTATCGCACCGCGCTGAGCAGGCATCTTGCCTCTGACGTTGGACGTCAAATTCCTAATGTGGATAAGTAACGGCCATTGTGCATGGCCGACTCGCCCGGATTTTTCTTATGCACACAAGCGGTGCATCATGAATCCGCAGGCAGGACCACCGCCAGGCCATTTTTCCCGGCTGTTTCCACAGTCTCGTCCCCACGCTGCGCACAGCGGCAGCGGCGTGTCTGCACAGCCTGTCCACAAACCTGTGCACAGCGCGGAACGGCGCTTGGGCGGACTCGCTGAGAATGTCAGAGCCGTTCGATAGAACAGAAGAGCCGGCCACGCGGGAGCCGTGGCGGGCAAGGGCCAGGGTCCCGGTGGGGCTGGCACCCGCGGCCGGGTGCGGAGCGGTGGTCGCGCAAGGGGGAGGAGCGTCCGGGTGAGCGTTGCCGAAATGGCGCCTCGCGGCGAGGAGTTCGAGCGGACGCCGCCGCATGACATCGCCGCCGAGCAGTGCGTGCTCGGCGGGATGCTGCTGTCCAAGGACGCGATCTCCGACGTGCTCGAGGTGATCAGGCCCGAGGATCACTACCGGCCCGCGCACCAGATAGTGCACGAGGTCATTCTCGACCTGTACGCGCGCGGCGAGCCGGCCGATGCGATCACGGTCGCTGCCGAGCTGACCAAGCGCGGCGACATCGGCCGGGTGGGCGGGGCGCCCTATCTGCACACGCTGATCGCCTCGGTGCCCACCGCGGCCAACGCCGGCTACTACGCTCGGATAGTCCGCGAGCGCGCCCTGCTGCGCCGCCTGGTCGAGGTCGGCACCCGGATCGTCCAGCTCGGCTACACCGGCGACGGCGACGCCGACGAGATCGTGGACCGGGCCGAGGCTGAGGTCTACGGCATTACCCAGCGCCGGGTCAGCGACGACTACCTGCCGCTGTCGCAGATCATGCCGGGCGCGCTGGATGAGATCGAGGCGATCGGCAGTCGCGGCGGCGCGCTGACCGGCGTGCCGACCGGGTTCGCCGACCTGGACTCGCTCACCAACGGCCTGCACCCCGGCCAGATGATCGTCCTCGCGGCCCGGCCAGCGATCGGCAAGGCCCTGGCCCTCGACACCCCGCTGCCCACGCCCGGCGGCTGGACCACGATGGGCGCCGTCCGCGTGGGCGACTACCTGCTGGGCGCCGACGGCAAGCCGACCAGGGTTGTCGCCGCCACCGAGGTCATGCAGGGCCGGCCGTGCTACGAAGTGACCTTCGATGACGGCACGATGATCACTGCCGACGCGGAACACGGCTGGCTCACTGACACGCTGGCCTCCCGAAAGTCGGCCACCGCCGCCGCGGCGGGCTACAGCCGTCAGCGGACCCAGCGCACCTTCGCCTCGGTCAAGACCACCCGGGAAATCTCCGCCACGCTGCGCGCCGGAGGTGACCGCCGCCTCAACCACGTCGTGTCCACCGCAGGCCCGCTAGACCTTCCCCACGCCGACCTGCCACTCCCGCCATACGTACTCGGAGTCTGGCTCGGGAGCCGAGACCGCGCGGAATCCGGCTCGGTGCAGGCCGCGCTCCGGGGGCTTGGAGTGCTCGGGAACAAGCACATTCCGGTGCGGTACCTGCGGGCATCGCAGGCGCAGCGGCGTGCACTGCTGGCGGGACTGCTGGACACCGACGGCACTGTGACGCCGTTCGGCTCAGTCCAGTTCGCCGTCACCAGCCGGCGTCTCGCCGACGACTTCCGGGAACTGGCGGTCAGCCTGGGATACCGGTGCGGGTGGAGCGAGAAGCCCGTACGCGGGCGGCTGCCCGAAACCTCGACGGCCTACACCGCCACCTTCACGACTAGTGACGACGTGTTCTGGCTGGAGCGCAAGCGGATAACTCACAGGGAACGGCGGCCCGCGACGACGACGCCGAAGACCCGGCGCCGGTACATCACGGCGGTCACCCCGGTGCCGAGCGGGCCGGTGCGCTGCGTCCAGGTCGACAGCCCTGACCACCTGTACCTGGCCAGCCGGTCCATGGTGCCGACGCACAACTCGACGCTGGCCCTGGACTTGGCCCGGGCGGCGTCGGTGCATCACGGGCTGACCTCGGTGATCTTCAGCCTGGAAATGAGCCGGAACGAGATCACCATGCGGCTGCTGTCGGCCGAGGCCCGGGTACCGCTCAACTCGATGCGCACCGGGCAGATGACCGACGACGACTGGACCCGGCTGGCCCGCCGGATGAGCGAGGTCGTCAGCGCGCCGCTGTTCATCGACGACTCGCCGAACATGTCGATGATGGAGATCCGGGCCAAGTGCCGTCGCCTCAAGCAGCGCCATGACCTGCGGCTGGTCATCATCGACTACCTGCAGCTGATGTCCTCGCAGAAGCGGGTGGAGAACCGGCAGCAGGAAGTCTCCGACATGTCCCGGTCGCTCAAGCTGCTGGCCAAGGAACTCGACGTCCCCGTCATCGCCGTAGCCCAGCTCAACCGCGGCCCTGAGCAGCGCACCGACAAGCGCCCGCTGCTGGCCGACCTGCGGGAAAGCGGCTGCCTGACCGCGGGCACGCGGATCCTGCGAGCCGACACCGGCAGCGAGGTCACGATCGGCGAGCTGATCGAGTCCGGTGCGCGCAACGTTCCCGTCTGGTCGCTCGACGACCGGCTGCACCTGGTCCCGCGCATGCTGACGCACGCGTTCAGCAGCGGTGTGAAGGAAGTGTTCCGGGTCCGGCTCCGCTCGGGCCGCGAAGTCGAGGCCACGGCCAACCATCCGTTCCTCACCTACGACGGCTGGATGCCCTTGGCCGAGTTGCAGCCCGGCTCGCGGGTCGCGATCCCGCGCCATGTTCCCCCGCCGGTCACCCGCACGCCGTTGCCCGAGCCGGAAGTAATCCTGCTGGCGCACCTGATCGGCGACGGCTCCTTCGTCCGGCACCAGCCCCTGCGTTACGCGAGCACGGACGAGGCCAACCTCGCCGCAGTCACCGAGGCCGCCGCGCACTTCGGCATCACTGCCATTCGTGACGACTACCCGGCGGCCCGTTGCACGACACTGCGGCTGCCCGCGCCGTACCGCCTGGCCCGCGGGAAGCGGAACCCGGTTGCCGCCTGGCTCGACTCGCTCGGCCTGTTCGGCCTGCGCAGCCACGAGAAATTCGTGCCGCCGTGCATTTTCTCGGCACCGAAGCAGCAGGTCGCCTTGTTCCTGCGGCACCTGTGGGCCACCGACGGCTGCGTGTGGTGGGACTCCACTGCGGGGATGGCTCGAATTTATTACGGTTCTACCAGCAGGCGGCTCGTGGATGATACAGCCCAACTGCTGCTCCGATTCGGGATCATTACGCGAGTGAAAGAGACTCATAAGGCGCACTATCGCCCGTATTATCAGCTGATCGTTCAGGCATCGGACAATCAGCTGCGCTTCCTGCGCGAGGTGGGAGCACATGGCGTCCGGGCCGATGCCGTTTCCGACTGCCTGCGGAAGTTGGGAACGGTTGTCAGCGCTCCCAAGCTCGACACAGTTCCTAGCGATGTCTGGAAGCATGTCAAGGAGGTGCTGCTTGAGCGTCAGATGACGAGGCGGCAATTCGCCGCCGCGATCGGTACTCAATACAGCATCAACAATGGTTGGAAACATGCGCCGACCCGGGAAAGACTAGCTCGGGTAGCGTCCATACTCGATGACGCTGACCTGGAGATGCTTGCCACTAACGACGTTTTCTGGGACGAGATCGCATCGGTAACCAGTCTGGGTGAGCAGCCCGTTTATGACGCCACCGTGCCGGGAACCGCTAATTTCGTGGCAAATGGGATTAGCGTGCATAATTCGATAGAGCAGGATGCTGACGTCGTTATTCTGCTGCATAGAGAAGACGCTTACGAGCGGGAGTCGCCGCGGGCAGGTGAGGCGGACTTCATCGTCGCCAAGCACCGCAACGGGCCGACCACCACGGTTACGGTCGCGTTCCAGGGGCACTACAGCCGCTTTGTCGACATGGCTCCGGTCTGACCGGCCGAGTGCAGCTTCCCCAAGGCCGTCCACGTCTCTTCGACTGGTTCCGCTAACATCCCGTGAGGCACGAGGACGAGACGCTCAGGCGGGTCAGCTCGGGGCAGTCTCGGGCCTGTTCTGGGTGCTGGGGTCCGGCGGGCCGGATCCCGGTCGCCAGCAGATGAGGGCCCAGCCCGAGCAGCTCAGGGACCCGCTCGGTCGCCCGCGCCCCGTCCAGCACGACTTGCCAGTGCCGCGGATCGGCCTGCCGCTCGTCAAGGTCGCCGAGCAGGAACGCGGCGCCCTCAACGCATACCAGGTCGGCGACCCGCAGGCCGGCGGCCGCTAGCTCCCGGCGCAGCTGCCCGGGCCGGTGGCAGTACGCGGTGAACGCGCCATCGTGCAGCGGGCCCATCCAGCCGGTCCGTTCCAGCGCCGGGAGCAGTTCGCGCAGGTCCGGGTACGGCTCGTAGAGTCGGCTGGACAGCTCGCCGTCCAGCCGCGGCGCCCAGCGGGAGATCGCGGCGGCGAACACCGGGCCGCCCCGGCGGACAACCCGGCGCGCTTCCCGCAGCGCGGCCAGCCGGTCAGCCCGGCGCGGCAGGTGATACAGCGGCCCGAGCAGCAGCACTGCGTCGACGCTCTCGTCGGCCAGATCCAGGTTCCTGGCGTCGCCGACCCTGGTGGTGATCGCCGCGCCTTGGCCGACGCTGGTCGCCAGCTGGCGGACATGCAGCGGCATGATGTCCCGGTGCTCGACCCGGTAGCCGAGCCCGGCCAGCCAGAGCGAGTACCGGCCCGGGCCACCGCCGACGTCGGCGACCAGCGTGGGCGGCGCGGGCAGGTGGCGGAGCACGATGTCGACGGTGCGCTCGAACTCCAGCGCGCCGCGGGCGCCAGCAGAAAGCCGGTCCTGTTCCTCGCCACGGCCGTAATACGCGTCCAGCAGGCGCCGCTCTGGATCGTTCATCCCCTCAGGATGCCCGGCCGGGCCGGAAACTCCACCGGTCGCCGATGATGTCGCGGCCGACCAGCGTCTCCTCGATGTCGTCGGCCAGGCTGGCGTGCCCGGCGTCGCGCAGCATGCCGACCGCCTCCTGCAGCGTCAGGTCAGCCATGCCTGACATCCGGTGGAAGCCGTAGAGCAGGCCGCGGGCATGCTCGATGACTTCCAGGGCCTCCGATAGCCTGCCCAGAGCCTTAATCGTTTCGCTGGTCACCCCGGCCGGATGCCGCCGCGCCACCGGCCGGTCCGGGTGCTTAGCGCTGCCGTACCGCTCCTCCAGCGGCCGCTCACCGGGCCGCCCGCGAGACGGCGGCCAGAGTGTGGTGCATGGTGCTGATGTTCACGCTCGGCTGCTACCCGCCGGGCCCGGAGCTCATTCAGCCCCGCTGACCTGGGCCGCCGTCTCCCGCTACGCCGGGCCGCCCGGAAGCGCCAGACGCGCGACCGTCCCGGTCGCTAGCATGGCCCGCTATGCGGCTTACGGGTGGTACCGGCATCACCATGATCGCTCTGCTGGCCGGTCTCGGCAGCGTGGCCGGATCGGCGGTTCCGGCCCTGGCCGCCGCCCACAGCCCGGCCGGGCACGCCCGGGTCCGGCTGGCTGCGCGCCGCACCGGCGCGGGCACTTTGTTCCAGGCCGGAAATCCCGGCGGGCACGTCTATGTCCCGCGGGCCGCCCGTGCGGTGCGCACCGCACGGGCTGATCACGTCGTCGGCCGGGGCACGGCGGCCAGTTGCACGTCGAAGGCCGTCGTCGCGGCGGTGGCCAAGGGCGGGGTCATCACGTTCTCCTGCGGTCCGCGGCCAGTCACGATCGTCATGCGGGCTACCGCGAAGATCCGGAACACGAGCCGGCAGGTAGTCCTGGACGGCGGCGGCAAGGTCACGCTCAGCGGCGGCGGGGTGCGGCGGATCCTGTACCTGGACACCTGCGACCCGGCCCAGGTCTGGACCACATCGCACTGCCAGGACCAGCGCTGGCCGCAGCTCACCGTGCAGAACATCACGTTCGCGGACGGCAACTCCACCGGGCGGCACTACGACGGCGGTGGCGGCGGCGCCATCTTCGCCCGCGGCGGCCGGCTGAAGGTGGTGCACGCCCGGTTCACCGGCAACCGGTGCGACCCCACCGGCCCCGATCTCGGCGGCGCCGCTATCCGGGCGCTGAGCGAGTACCGCGGGCTGCCCGTCTACGTCACCGACAGCACGTTCACCGGCGGCCGGTGCTCCAACGGCGGCGCTCTCAGCAGCATCGGCGTCTCCTGGGTGGTGCTGAACAGCGTCTTCCGGTACAACCGGGCGATCGGCTGGGGCGCGAACCCGGCCAGGTCCGGCACCCCCGGCGGCGGCAGCGGCGGGGCCATCTACACCGACGGCGATCACTACACCGTGCGGATCAGCGGCACCCTCATCGCCCGCAATCACGCCCGGGAGGGCGGCGGCGCGCTGTTCTTCGTGAGCGACAACCGCACCGGGACCCTGCGCATCGCGCACTCGACGCTCCGGGATAACCCCAGCGCCGGGTTCTGGACCAGGGGCTACCCCGGCATCTTCTTCCTCGGCCGCGGCCATCCGATCGTGATCG
>JBKQSL010000383.1:0-3787 GCA_052143655.1 Streptosporangiaceae bacterium
CGGCGGTGACCTCACGGTGACCGTGCAGCGCCGCCGTGTCGGCGGCTGTCCGGCCGGAATACCAGCCTTCGGAGTCACTTACGCGGCCGGTCCGGTGATACGAGACGCTGTCGCCGAACATCTCACCGACCGCGTCGTCGACGGCCTGGTGCCGGGCAGCGAGCACGGGCAGCAAATTCCGGCCTGGTGCCTCGGCCGCCACCTGGCGTTCCGCGCCCCCCGTAGCCCCAGCCAGCCGCTCTCCGATCCGGATGGCGTAGGACATGAGGAACGACTGGCGGAACGCCCGGGTACGCGACCGGCCGTACTGATCCCGCTTCGCGCCGGCCCGCAGCATCGCGGTGTTCGCCTGCACGAGCAGCGAGGTGAACAGCAGCTCAACCGCGTCGAGATCGGCAGGAAAGCCGATCACTGCCGACATCCCCAGGCTCTTGTACCACACGGCACGGCACCGGTTGGCCTTGGCGACCTCCTCGAGCAACTGCGCCTTCGGCCCTTCGTACGGGCTGTCCACCGGCAGCCGCCGGCTGGCTGGCTCATCCTTCCTGCCCGCCTCAGCCGCGAGCAGCGCGTGGTCGATGCTGTACTTTGCCATCAGCTCCTGCGCCCTGGCGGACAGCGCCTCGGCCTCTTCGGTGAACTCCGTGGATTCCGCCTTCGCGAGGAGGGCACGGATCTTGCCGAGCATCCGCTTGTCTGCGGCCCGCTCCTCACCGGCCGCAGCGCCCGGCCTGGCCGCGGCACCGGGCCGTACCGTACCGGGCAGCGGGCACAGCCGGGGCAGCACCGGCAGGTGGCCGAGCACGAAGAGCAACTCCACCGCCGTTATCAATGTGGCCTGCGGACTGTCCCCCTCCCGGCCACGCCACCGGCCGAGGTAAGCGTCGTCGCTCCCCCACCACACCCCGGCCCGGAGGACGGACAGCTGTGCCAGCCAGCGGTCGTCCACTATGGCAGCGGCGTAGCCGCGCATCTCGCCGGCGATCATGTCGGTGGCCATCCGGGCATGCGAGTCACCCTTCTCCCGGCCCGCATGCCGAACCAGCTCAGCGGGCTGCCAGCCATGCCGCCAGGCGCCGGTCACCGAGACGCGCAGGAAACTGACCAGCTCACGGCTGACGGTAGCGTCCCAGCCGGGCACCTGTTGCTGGCCGGCCAGCACCTCCACCCACTCCATGAACTGGTCCTGCAGGCCGTGCGCAAGGGCGTGCAGGGCCTCGGCCACACCCACGGCTGCAAGCTCCCGCTGAGACGGCTGCTTTGCCTGGGGCGGCGGCTCGTGCCGGATGTCGCGCCGCGTCCCGCGCCCCTGCCGGGCGGGATGTCATGCCGCTGAGTCTCGTGTGGCGGTCGCGACGGGCCGGACGGCGATGACGCGGACGGCTGCGCCGCGCGCCGCTGCTTGCGCTCCCTCTCCTGCTTCAGCCGCCGCTGCCGGCTCGCCTTGCCCACGAAGCAGACCTCCCTGGCTTCGACCCTGCGGAAGATCCTGCCACGAGGCACTGACGAACCCGCGAGAGGCGCGCCCTCGGCTTATAAGGGTTCAGTGTGCCCGTTCAGCCCTTGGATGGGTGACTGTGTGAAGACGCGAGGGTGCGGGCGCTGGTATCGGCTGCACCCCGTGCTCCATGTTCCAGCTCTGGCCGGCGGCTGGTGCCGGACAAGCATACCCGCAACGACTCGCGGCAGAGGCGCTCACGTTCACGAATGCGCTGTGCTGAACCCCGTACCTGCGATCATATGCATCCATTAGCCGGTACCGTCTGGCCGCGGCAGATACCACAGACTGCCGGGTGGGCAAAGGGCCGCTCTTTCTGCGCTCCCTTGCCCGCTAGCCCTGGTCGCCCGCGCGGATAGTCGCGTAGGCGCGGACGGGGAACGTCCCCATGCCGTGGACCTTGACCGGGACGGCGGTGAAGCGGAACCCATGGACCGGGAGTGCCGCGAGGTTGGTGAGGTGCTCGCAGATCGGGATGCCCGCCGCGAGCAGGGCCGAGTGAGCCGGCCGCTCGCCCCCGCTGGTGTCGTCGATGTTCAGCGAGTCGATGCCGACCAACGTGGCCCCCTCGGCAGCGAGGTGCTCCGCGGCGGCGGCGGTCAGGAACGGATGGCCGTGGAAGTAGGCATCGGTGCGCCAGTGGCGGTCCCATTCGGTGCGGACGAGCACCGCCTTGCCGCGGACGTCGTAGGGGAGCAACTGGTTCCGGTCGACCGCCCGCCCGGTTTGCCCGCTGACGTTGACGACGACGGCGTCAATCTCGGCAAGGTGCTCAAGCGGCAGGCCGGCGAGGTCGGTTCCGTCCGCATAACGATGGAAGGGGCTGTCGAGGTAGGTGCCGGTATTCCCGCAAAGCTCGATCATGCCGATCTGGAATTCCGTGCCCGGAGCGTAGCGCGCACGGCTCTGCTCGCGGCTGAGGAAGTCGCAGACGACGGGCACGGGAAGCCCCGGATAGGTGACCATCCCGTCTTCGACGATGTGGCTGAGGTCGATGCTTTCACGCCCGTTCCCCTGACCTGCCCGCCCGGTACCGCGGGAACGCTTGTGAGGCTCGCGGATGATCCGCTTGTTCAGGATCCGCACTTCACCGACCATCAGCAGCCGCAGGTCCCGGATGATAGAGACGGCAAGTTTCTCATCAGCGATATCGTCGCCGTCGATGTCAAGCCGGAAGTCCTGGCCCTGGATACCCCCTCCGTTGGAAAAGTCGATCTCGAAGTCGAACTGAACGCGATGCTCGTCCGCGGTAGAGGGCTGCTGTGCCATCACCGTTCCTTCCTCTCCTGAGGCACCCGAGCTCTCCTGGAGTACCCGACAGCATAGTGATCTTAATGGGGCAGACCGCAGTCGCAGGGTTGACGGCGAGGCGAGGGCAGGCGTGAATGGCTGAATTCAGGACCGTAGTGGCCGGACGTCAACTGGGACACAACCTGCCTGAGCCGAAGCCGCAGCACGTCCGCACCGACCACATCGGCGGCGGGAGCAATCCTCACCGCGACTGAGAAGACCTACGTTGTCGATAAGCCGAATAGCGGCACCCCACAGGAATGCGATGGTGTCGCCGTGGAACGTAGGCGTGCTGGCTCGTGGTGTGCGCGGCTGGGTAGGTCTGATGGGCCTCGGCTATGGGGTGGCTTGGTCGCTGCCGGTCAGGAAGGGTGCCAGCAGCTCGGCGGTGACCGTGCGCAGCCGGGACCGGGTCGCTGGATCGTAGGCTCCGTCGTGTGCTCGGGCTTCGTTCATGCCGTCGAAGTAACGCCCGGTGACCGTGCCGCCGGCGTCCGGTTGCCAGGTTCATGACCGCCTTGACGCCGGCGGCTACGGTGGACATGGGCGGGATCATCGATTCCCGGACCATGTGGGGTCGCGGTCCGCGGCCTGGCCGATGCGATGCCGGGTTCAGCTGGCGAGGGCCGCGGCGGTGAGGTTGAGCCCGCCGGTGCACTCCAGGACGGTGCCGGTGACGAACCCGGCGCCGGCCAGGTAGACGATGGCCTCGGCGACGTCATCCGGCCTGCCGACCCGGCGCACCGGGCTGACGGCCGCCACCGACTCGAAGTGGGCCCGCCGCTGGTCCTCAGGCACGGCGTTCCACCAGTGCGTGTCGATAACGCCCGGCGAGACCGCGTTCACCCGCAGCGGGGCAAGTTCCACCGCAAGCGGGGCAACCATCGTTTCCAGCGCCCCGTTGACCGCGGCGATCCCGGCGGTGCCGGCGAAGGCCGCCCGGGCCGATGCCGCGGTGACCAGGGTCACCGAGCCGTCCCGGCGCAACTGCGGCAGCGC
>JBKQSL010000384.1:0-3672 GCA_052143655.1 Streptosporangiaceae bacterium
TGTACGCCGAGGACACGCTGTACTGGGTGATCTGGTACGTCGGAGTCCCGGCCGTGCTGCTCGGCGGGTTCGGCTTCGCCCTGCTCGTGCGGCGCTGCCTGCGCGCGCTGCTGACCTGGCACGACCCGAGCGGCGCCGGGCGGAACTGGGGGCTGCCGCTGACTCTGATCGCGATCGGCTCGGCGGCCGTGCTGTGGATGCCCGACATCGTCCCGGACCAGCCGTGGGCCAGCCGGCGGCTGCTGTCGGCGGTGATTCCTGGCCTGCTGGTGTGCGCCGTCTGGGCCGCCAGCTGGCTGGCGGGGCTGGCCCGGTCCCGCGGCGCGGGCCGGGTGACCGCTGCCGCAGTCGGCGCGTTCTGCGTGCTGGCGCTGGCACTGCCGACGGCGGGAACGACGTTCGGGCTGGACCTGAGCCACAGCGGCCGCGGCGGCGGCCTGCGGCCGAGTGCCGACGGCATGGCCCTGCGCCCGACCAGCGCCGGGGAGATCAGCGCCGTCCGGCAGCTATGCGCCTCGATTCCGCCGCACGCCGCGGTGCTGATCGTCGATCCCCGGGTGGCGCAGCACCTCACCCAGGTGATCCGGGGCATGTGCGGGGTGCCGACGGCGTGGCTGGCCGGGCGCCCGGCCATAGCGGACCGCGTGATCTCCGGCATCGTGCACGCCGGGCGGCGGCCGGTGCTGCTCGGCGGCCGTCCCGGCGAGCTGACGGCCCTGGGCGGCCATCCGGTACGGATCATGAACCTGCTGACGACCCAGGACCCGCACTCGCTGACCCAGCCGCCGGGCGGTCCCTGGCCGGCCCGGTACGTGCTCTGGATGGCGTCGGTTGGCTCGACGGCCTCGGGTGCCTGACCGCCCTGCGGCCCGCCGGGCCCGGCGACGCCCGGCTGACGCGCCGATTTGCCAGTCGCCCGATGGGCCCCTAAAGTTAAGTCACACGCCGCGGGGTGGAGCAGTTCGGTAGCTCGCTGGGCTCATAACCCAGAGGTCGCAGGTTCAAATCCTGCCCCCGCTACCAGGTAAGTGCAGGTCAGAGGCCTGATCGTCGGTCACGGCGGTCGGGCTTTCTTGCTGCATGGTAGCGCCATGGCAGCAGATTGGGGCCGCACTGGCCGGTAGCAGGCAGTCAAGACCGTGAGAGAACGACATCCCTTGGATGGTCCCTGGCCGCATGCGCGTGTCGATCCGCATGCGAGCTTCCAGCAGCTGTCGGGCTGCTCAGTGCAGCTCGCCATAGTAGCCGCTAGATCGCAGATAGTGTATGCATCCTAGCTCTTAAGAAAGATAATCCGAACGCAGAATCGACTTGTTCGTACATAAGTTTCGATGGTATGTTCGTGCTTGCGTGGCCTCGCTATCACCTCTGTCTGGCTCGCCGCTTCGGAGGCGGCGCCGGGTGCGTTTCGATTAGTTGGGACGTCTCGCATGGCCATGCGGCTGTCGCGGTCGTCTCGGGATGGCAGGTTCATGATGGCCGCTCCACAGCACGGCTGCACGGAGATGGAGGTCGGCACCCTCGGAGACGCCTTGTCCTCAGACCTGGCTGAGTTCGCAGCCCGAATAGCGGAGATGACGATCCTGGACGTCGCCGCGGCGGTCACCCAGCTGGACGAATGGCTGCGTTCCGCCTGCCCTGATGACGACCGGGTTGCCGTGGACGCAGACGCCGCCGTGCGGCTCGCGGGAGCCTGTGGCAGGCTGCCGCTCACGTTGCGAATCGTCGCTGCACTGCTGCAAGCACACCCGGGCCTCAGCGCGATGAACTTGGCTGATGAACTGGGCGCGGTCCGGCAACGGCTGCTGTGCGTGCGGGATGAGGACGTTGCCGGGCCGGAGGCATCCGATGTCGTGGCGGTTTTCGAACTGGCTTACCGGGGGCTGCCGGAGCCCGCGGCCTGGGTGTTCCGTCTGCTGTCGGTCCATCCGGGTCCGGCCGCAGTCGAGACGCTAGCCGAGCGGCCAGCCGACACGGTGCGCTGCGCGCTCGCGACTCTGGCCGAGGCGCAGCTGGTGGAGGCATCCCCCGAAAGCACGGGCCGGTGGCGGATGCATGACCTGGTTCGCCTGTACGCTCGGCACTTGTCCGACGCGCATGCGCAAGCCGACCGGCGGGAACAGGCCCTGGACCGGCTGCTGGGCTACTACCTGAGCATGATCGAGGCCGCTAACGACCTGCTGCGGGAACGACCGCCCCTGCCCGGACCGGCCCCTTTCCCCAGCGTGGACGAGGCTCTGGCATGGCTGGACGCTGAACGGCCAAACCTGATCGCCGTAGCCGGACTAGCTGCGAGGACAGGCCGGGATCAGGTCGCGGCCAGCTTCCCTCTGTGCCTGGCTCAGTACCTGGCCCGGCGGAAGCGCTACGACGATTTGCTGACTACTACGATCGTCGGCCTGAGCTCTGCCCGGCGGCAGAAGTGACCGATGCCGCATTCGCTGAACTCGAACCGCTGACCTGTGTGAAGAGGGCGTGTGAATTGCTGGGGAAGTCACGGGCGACGCTGCACCGCCAGCGCAATCCCGCCCCGGCGGCTGAGAAGGCGCCGGGCGGGCCGCGGGCGCCGCATCCCGCGGCGCTGACGGCGGCCGAGCAGGCGGCGCTGCTGGCGGTGCTGGACAGTGAGCGGTTCGCGGACAAGTCCCCGGCCCAGGTCTGGGCCATCTTGCTCGATGAGGGCCTCTGCCTGGCCTCTGTCCGCACCATGTACCGGGTGCTGGCGCTCGCGGAGCAGGTCCGCGAGCGCCGCGCCCAGGCGCAGCACCCGCCCCGGGTCCGGCCCGAGCTGGTCGCAGACGGCCCGGACCAGGTCTGGACCTGGGACATCACCAAACTGAAAGGACCATGGCGCGGCACCTACTTCGACTTGTACCTGATGATCGACATCTTCTCCCGCAAAGCCATTCACCAGGAGGTGCATTTCGGCGAGGACGGCGTGCTCGCCAGCGCGTTCATGCGCCACGCGATCGCCGCCAGCGGGGGCACCATGCCCCGTTACATCCACGCCGATAACGGCACCTCGATGACGTCGAAGAACATCGCGGCGCTGCTGTCCGGCCTGAACATCACCCGCAGCCATTCCCGCCCGCACGTATCCGACGACAACCCTTACTCTGAAGCCATATTCAAGACGCTGAAATACTGCCCCGTCTTCCCTGGCACATTCGCTTCCCTGGACGACGCACGCGTGTTCAGCGGCACCTTCTTCACCTACTACAACACTGAGCACCGCCATTCCGGAATCGGCCTGCACACCCCCGCCACCGTCCACGACGGCACCGCCTGGGCCATCCAGGCCCGCCGCCAGCAGGTCCTCGACGACGCCTTCGCCGCACGCCCCGACCGGTTCCGGCGCCCGCCCCAGGCCCCCAGGCTGCCGGCCAGGGTGTGGATCAACAAGCCCCGGCCCACCATCGAGACGCAGGAGACACGTGTGATAAATCCAGCCGCCTGATGTCTCAATCAGTTTGACAGGCTCCGGTACCGCACCGGAGCAATGGGTCACCTGGAGCCGCTCCCACACAGCTGAGCAGGCTGCCTGGAAGGCCAGCCCGTACCGCCGCCCGCTTCACGTCTGGTGTGGTGTACGGGATCTGGAACCGACCTGGCACGTCGCAATGAACTGAGACGGCCCCCCGTGCTGATCCGTCGGATCGAGTCGGCAGCTCA
>JBKQSL010000385.1:0-23680 GCA_052143655.1 Streptosporangiaceae bacterium
GGCGGGCCGGGGCGGCGGCGCCGGCGCAGCGCCAGCGCGGCGGCCGCGAGCACGGCCGCCGCTGCGACGGCCGCGAGCACCCACGGCCAGGCCGGGCGGCGGGCCGGGGCGGGCGGAGGCACCTGGACCGCCGCGAACTGCACGACCCGGCCCGCGCCCTGGTCGGCCACCCACACCCGGCCGGCCGCGGTGACCGCCACGCCCTGCGGGAACGTCAGGCTCTGCCCGCGCGTGCCCGGCCGCAGCCCGAACTGGCCGGCGAACGCGCCGCGGGCGGTGAACACGGTGACCCAGCCGTAGTCGGGCTGGGTCACGTAGATGCGGCCATCCGGGCCGGCCGCGATGCCCGCCGGGTCGGACAGCGCGCCATACCCGGCCTGGGTCGTACCGAACGGCCGCAGCCACCGGCCCTCCGGCGTCAGCCGCCGGACCTTGTTGCCGTCCGGCCAGCCCGCCGTGGTCACCAGGATGTCGCCGCGGACGGTGACGGCGATGCCGTCCGGCTGCGGGACCGCGTCGGCGGTGAGATACCGCCCGGCGGGGGAGAACTCGAGGATGTTGCCGGTGCCCTGGTCGGCGACGTAGATCCGGCCAGACGGGGTGACCGCGACGCCGGCCGGCCTGCTGACCGCGCCGCCGGGCTGGCCCGCCGCGGCTCCGCCGGCGGCCGCCGACCGGGGCGCGGTCAGGACCCCGAGCAGCGCTCCCGACGGCGAGAACTCCACGATCCGCCCGTGCCCGGTATCGGCCACGAGCAGGTCGCCGGCCGCGGTGACCGCCAGACCCTGCGGCTGGTCCAGCGCGCCGCGGCCGCTCGGGTGCAGCACGGTGACCAGCCGCCCGGCCGCGGAGAACTCGGCCAGCCGGCCGTCGGCCCGGTCCGCGACCCACACCGCGCCGTGACGGCCCAGCGCGATCGCGGACGGCTCGCGCAGCCGGGCCGGGCCGGAGCCGCGCAGCACCGCCGTGATCCGCGGCTGCGGCGGTCGGCCAGCCGCGGCCGCCGGGCTCGCCGCCGCCATGACGGCCCCGGCCAGCACCGCTGCCGCCAGCACCGCTGCCGCCAGCGCCGCTGCCGCGAGCACGGGTGCAGCGAGTACGGCCGCGGCTGGCACGAGCACCGCTGGCCCGCGTGCCGCCAGGCCGGGTCCGGCCAGCGGGGGACTGTCCGGCCGGGCTCGGGCCGCCGGCTTAGGCATCCGCCACCGGCACCCGGCCGGATCGGGCCAGCGGCATCGACCGCACCCGCACCCCGCACCCGGCGAAGATCGCGTTGGCGATCGCCGGGGCCACGCCCAGGATCGGGGTCTCGCCGCCGCCCGCCGACGGCTCGTCGGGCCGGTCCACCAGGATGACCTGCACCTCGGGCAGGTCCGCCAGCCGCGGCACCCGGTACTGCGACATCGACCCGTTGATCAGCTCGCCGTCGGCGAAGTCGATGGCCTCGAACAGCGCGCCGCCCAGGCCCATCATCACCGCGCCCTCGATCTGGTTGGTCAGGTTGTCGGGATTCACCACGGCGCCGCAGTCGAACGCGGTGATCAGCCGCTGCACCTCCAGCGCGCCGTCGCCGCGGACCCGGACCTGCGCGCAGGTGGCGACCCGGCCGCCCTTCTCGAATGCGCAGGCGATGCCGAGCCCGGTGCCCGCCGGGCCGTCCGGCCGGGCGCCCGGCCGCCAGCCGGCCCGTTCGGCGGCCGCCAGCAGCACCGCGGCGATCCGGTCGTCGTCCAGGTGCCGCAGCCGGAACTCCAGCGGCTCGGCGCCGGTGACCGCGGCCAGCTCGTCCATGTGCGATTCGCGGGCGAAGTTGTTCGCGGTCGCGGCCAGGGCCCGGTAGGAGCCGCGCGGCAGCGGCGAGTCCGCAGGCTGGTGCGCCAGCCGCAGGTTCGGGACCTGGTAGGGAGTCACGATGCCGATCTGGCCGGAGAGAATGTTGGTCATGGCCCAGCCGGTCAGCGTGCCAGTCTCGTCGGCGCTGCTGGTCACGTCGATCACCGACGCCGGCCGCAGGTAGCCGCAGCGGAACTCCTCGGCGCGGCTCCACTGCACCATGACCGGGCCGGCGGCCGGCCGGGCCAGCCGGGCCGCTTCCAGCGCCACCGCGCTGCCGTGCTTGCCGCCGAAGCCGCCGCCGTAGTCGGGCACGATCACGTGCACGGCGGACTCCTCGACTCCCAGCGCCGCCGCCAGCTCCCGCCGGGCCCGGAACGGCGTGGAGCTGCCCGTCCACACGGTCAGCTGGCCGTCCTGCCAGCTGGCCAGCGCCGATCGCGGCTCCATCGGCACGTGCGCGATGTAGGCCGTCGTGTACGTCGCCGAGATCCGGACCGGGGCCGCCGCGAGCGCGGCGTCCGGGTCCCCGGCCTCGTGCCAGAACGGGCCGAGCATCCCCTCACCGTCGGCCGGGTGCGCGCGCAGGTACTCCTCCAGCTCGGCCGCGGAGGGCTGCGGCGTGCGCTCCCAGTCGGCGTCGATCGCGGCCAGCGCCTGCGCGGCGGCGGCCCGGTCCGCGGCCACCACGCCGATGAAGTCGCCGTCGCGGACCACGCTCACGCCGGGCCGCGCCTGCGCCGCCGAGGTGTCGGCGCTGCGCAGGATGGCGCCGTAGGCCGGCGGCCGCAGGACCGCGCCGTGCCGCATGCCCTTGGTGCGCAGGTCGGCGGGGAAGCGCTTGCTCCCGGTGACCACGTCGGCTCCGCCCGCGGCCCGGACCGGGTGCCCGGCCGCGCGCCAGCGCGACGGCTCGCGGACCGGCCGGTCCGGCGGCACCCGCTCGACCCGGCGCATCCCGGTCACCAGCTTCCCGTAGCCGATGCTCGGCGCGCCGTCCGGCCCGGCGACCAGCCCGTCGGCCGCGGTGAGGTCGCTGGCGGGCAGCCCGAACCGGCTCGCCGCCTCGTCGACCAGCACGTCCCTGGCCGCCGCGGCGGCGGCCAGCAGCGGCGGCGCCGCGTGCGGCATCGACCTGCTGCCGAACGTGCCGAGGTCGAACGGGGACACGTCGGTCTGTCCCATCACCAGCGTGATGCGGTCCGGCTGCACGCCGAGCTCCTCGGCGACCAGCACCGACAGCGCGGTCCTGGTGCCCTGCCCGGCCTCGACCTTCCCGGTGAACGCGGTGATCCGGCCGTCGGCGCCGACGTGCACCCAGGCGTCGTCGGGTGCACCCCACCCGGGCGGCCCGCCCGCTGCATCGGCGGGCACCTCCGGCGCGACCACTGTGACCAGCCCGTCGGGCAGCGGCCCGAAGAACGGGTCGCCGTCGCGCACCGCCTGGTCGAAAGGCCGGACCACCGCGGCAGCGAGCCCAGCCGGCAGGGTCCCGGCGACCGGCAGGGTCCCGGCGACGGGCAGGGTCCCGGCGACGGGCAGGGTTCCGGCGGCAGCCGGAGCCGACGGGACTGGCTGCAGCTGATCGGGATCGCGCATCAGCTCGGCGGCCCGGTGCACGGCCCGCCGGATCCGCGGGTAGGTGCAGCACCGGCACACGTTCCCGGCCAGCTCGGCGGCGATCCGCTCGTCGTCGGGATCGGTGACCCGGTTCAGCAGCGCGGCGGCGGCCATCAGCCAGCCGGGCGTGCAGTAACCGCACTGCATCGCGCCCGCTTCCAGCCAGGCCTGCTGCACCGGGTGCCAGATGCCGTCCTGCGCCAGGCCCTCGACGGTGGTGACCCGCTGCCCGGCGGCCTCCGCGGCCGGGGTGTTGCACCCGGTCACCGGGCGGCGGCCGATCAGCACGGTACAGCCGCCGCAGGCCCCCTCCCCGCAGCCGATCTTGGGCCCGGTGATCCCCAGGTCGTCGCGCAGCACTTCCAGCAGGGGCCGCCCGGAGCGGTCGTCCGCGACGCTGACCTCGGCGCCGTTGACGATGATCTGAATGCTCATGATCGCTGTGTGCTCCCGGACCGCTGATAGCCGCCATTGCCCGGCAAGGCCGCACGCGGGGGCCGCCGGCGAGCGCCCCGCCCGGCCGGCCCGCGCGGCCTCCTGCCGCATCCCGACCGTACCCGCAGGGCCGGGGCAGGCACGCTAGGTTGTGCCCGATATCGCCACCGCCGGCAGCCGATCCGGTGGCATGCGCGCTCTGGAAGGCAGTTCCCCCATGACCGAAACCAGCCTGCCCCCCGCACCGGCCGCCCCCGCACCGCTCGCCGACAGCGGTCACAAGCCCGCCACCGACGCCGCCGCGGTCCGCGCGAACGCCGCGGCCATGGCCGCGATCCACGCCCGCGCCGAGCAGATCCGCCAGGCCCCGGCCGCGCACAAGCCCCGGCTCGTGGTGTCCGAGCACGTGCGCGGCAGCAGCATCCTCGACAAGATCGCCGACGGGGTGAACAGCTTCTGCGGGTCCATGTACGTGTTCATCGCGATCACGATCGGCATCGTGGTCTGGCTGTTCGCTGGCAACATCATTGGCTTCGACAAGACGCCGTGGCCGCTGCTGCTGACGATACTCAACCTTCCGCAGCTGTCGATCATGATCTCGCTGCAGGTCAGCGCCAACCGGGCGCAGGCCGCCAGCGACAAGCGGGCGATCGCCGACCACGAGACGCTGATCGCCCTGCACGAGATGGGCAAGCAGCAGCTGGAGATCCTGCACGGGCAGGACCAGGTGCTGGCGATCCTGGACAACTTCGCCAGCAAGGACATGCCCGGGCGGCAGGCCGAGATCAGGGATACCGTGGACAAGATCCTTGCCGTCGTGGCCGGCCCCGCAGCCACCTGACCGGCGGCCCGGTGACCGGACTGCGTCTGGCCGCCGCGGGCTTGCGCTGATCATAGGATGAGTCATGAGCAAGCAGCCGATGCCCCCGCCGCCGGGCGACAAGCCGGTCCGCACGGCACCGCCTCCGCCGCCTGGCTGGCGGCACTGGCTGTGGCCCGTCACCATCCTGGCGATGATCTTGCTCTACCTGTTCCTGCCGGCGCTGCACGTCACCGCGCCCGCTGCGCTGACCTACTCGCAGTTCGTCTCCGACGCCAGCGCGCACAAGATCAAGACGGTGACGTTCGCCAGCGGCAGCAACGGGGCAAACACGCAGGCCTCCGGCGAGCTGTCCGACGGCAAGCAGTACACGACGATCATCCCCGGGTCGGCGACCACGCAGCTGAGCGACCAGCTGACCGCCGACGGGGTGAAATCGGTGACGGCCTCGGCGCCCAGCTCGGGACTGGGCGACGAGCTGCTGTCCCTGCTCATCCTGCTGCTGCCGCTGTTCTTCATCTTCTGGCTCTTCCGCCGGATGGCGCGGGGGGCCGGCGGGGGAGCGCCCGGGCTGCAGGGCGTGCTCGGCGTGGGCCGGTCCAAGGCCAAGATCTTCGACGCCGAGCGGCCGCAGACCAAGTTCAGCGACGTGGCCGGCCTCGAGGGCGCCAAGGCCGAGATCGGCGAGGTCATCGACTTCCTGCGCAGCCCCGAGCGGTATCAGCGGGCCGGCGCGATGGCCCCGCGCGGGGTGCTGATGATCGGGCCGCCGGGTACCGGCAAGACCCTGCTGGCCCGGGCGGTGGCCGGCGAGGCCTCGGTACCGTTCTTCTCGGTCACCGGCTCGAGCTTCGTGGAGATGTTCGTCGGCGTCGGCGCGGCCCGGGTCCGGGACCTGTTCGCCGAGGCACGCAAGCGGGCCCCGGCGATCATCTTCATGGACGAGATCGACGCGATCGGCCAGCGGCGGGCCGGCACCGGCGCCGTGGTGTCCAACGATGAGCGCGAGCAGACGCTCAACCAGCTGCTGTCGGAGATGGACGGGTTCGACATGGCGCACGGCCTCGTGGTGCTGGGCGCGACCAACCGGCCGGAGATCCTGGATCCCGCCTTGCTGCGGCCCGGCCGGTTCGACCGGCAAGTGACGATCCCGCTGCCGACGCTGTCCGAGCGCGCCGCGATCCTGGCCGTGCACTGCCGGGGCAAGAAGCTCGCCGGCGATGTCGACCTGCAGGTCGTGGCGCGTGGCACACCCGGGTTCTCCGGCGCCGACCTGGCCAACCTCGCCAACGAGGCAGCCATCTTCGCGGTCCGGGAGAACCGGGACGTGCTGACCGCCGAGGACTTCGCCGGGGCGCGGGACCGGATCCTGCTCGGCCGCCGCGAGGGCTCCAACGTCCTGCTGCCCGAGGAGAAGCACGCCGTCGCCATTCACGAGGCGGGGCATGCGCTCGTCGCCGCGCTGTCCGAGCACGCCGACCCGGTCGAGAAGGTGACGATCCTGCCGGCCGGCCAGGCGCTCGGCGTGACTCAGCAGCTCCCGCTGGTCGAGCGGCATCTGTATGGCGAGGACTACCTGAAGCAGTCCCTGGCAGTGCGGCTCGGCGGCCGTGCCGCCGAGCTGGTCGAGCTCGGCCAGGGCTCGACCGGCGCGGCGAACGACCTGGCCAGCGCCACTGACCTGGCGACCAAGATGGTCCGTGAGTTCGGCCTGTCGACGGCACTGGGACCGGTTGGCTACCCCGAGGGCGGCTCGGTGTTCCTCGGGGGCGGCGGCCCCGGCTTGTCCAGTCGGCCGTTTGCCGAGGCAACCCAGGCCACGATCGACAGCGAGGTCGCCCGGCTGCTGCGGGAGGCGGAGCAGGCTGCGGTCGACCAGGTCCGCTCGCACCGGGGCGAGCTCAGCCAGCTGGTCGAGCTGCTGCTGGAGCAGGAGACGGTGAACGGGGCGGCGGTGTACCGGATCGTGGGCCGGCCGGTGCCGGAGCGCCGGCCCGACGAACTGACCATCGCGCCGCGCGCGGCTGCCGTCGCCGGCCAGCGGGCTGCGGCCCACGTGACGTCAGGCCACCCGGCACCGGGCCACCCGGCACCGGGGCAGGCAGCCGGGGCGCCGACCAGGGACTGACCGTTGCCGGCCCAGCTGCGGGTGCTGTCCGCCCGCGACGTGCATGCCCTGCTGCCCTACGGCGAGTGCGCGCAGGCCATGCGCGAAGTGCTGGCCGCCCTCGCCCGGGGCGAGGCATACCAGCCGCTGCGGACTGTGCTGCAGCCCCCGGGCGCGGCCGGCCTGATGGCGCTGATGCCCTGCTACGCGGGAGCCGTCGACGGCGCGGCCATCGTGGTGACGGCCACAAACTCCGCGACGCCCGTGCTGCGCCGGGCATGGATCGCGCCGGGCACGCACGTCAACGCGGTCGGCGCCTGCCTGCCCGCGGCCCGGGAGGACCTGGCCGCCGCGGCGCTGGCCTGGCAGCGCGCCGAGCGCACCGGAGCCGGCACCAGAGCGGAGTTCTGATCGCGCCCGCCGCCGGGGACCGCGAGCCTGGCGCGGCCGGTGACCGGCCTACGATGAGCCGGTGACAACCCCTGGCGGCTACCTGCGCTACCCCCACGTGCACGGCAACCTGATCACGTTCGTGGCCGACGACGACATCTGGCTGGCGCCGGCCGACGGCGGCCGGGCCTGGCGGGTCACCGCCGACCACGCGCCCGCCCGCCATCCCCGGCTCGGCCCCGACGGCGCGGCCATCGCCTGGACCAGCACCCGGGACGGGGTCGCCGAGGTGTACCTGGCCGGGACCGACGGCACCGATGCCCGCCGGCTGACCTACTGGGGCGATGACGCGACGCGGACCTGCGGCTGGACCCCGGACGGCAGCATCCTGGCCGTGACCTCGGCGGGCCAGCCGTTCCGGCACGCGATGATCGGCTGCGCGCTGCCCGCAGACGAGGCGGCCGCAGCGGCACCGCCGGTCCCGCTGCCGGTCGGCCCGGTCGCCGACCTGGCAGTGGACGCCGCCAGTGTCGCCCTGCTGACCGGCTCCTGGGGCCGCGACGCCGCGTACTGGAAGCGCTACCGGGGCGGCACGGCGGGGCGGCTGTGGCTCGGCCCGGCCGATGCCGTCCACCGCCCGGCCGGGGCCACCGCGGGCGAAGGCGGCGCGGGCGGGACCATCGCGGGCGAGGGCGGCGCGGACGGGGCCGCTGCCTTCATCCGGGTGCTGGCCGGGCTGGACGGGCAGCTGGCCTGCCCGATGCTGGCCGGTGGCCGGCTGGCCTTCCTGTCCGATCACGAGGGCACCGGCAACGTCTACTCCTGCGCGCTGGACGGCAGCGACCTGCGTCGGCACACCGACCACGACGGCTTTTACGCCCGGAACGCCAGCACCGACGGCTGCCGCATCGTCTATCACTGCGCCGGGGAGATCTGGCTGCTCGACAGCCTGGGCGCCGCGGCGCCGCGGCGGCTGGAACTGCGGCTCGGCGGGCCGGCCTCGCGGGCCCCCCGGCCGGTCAGCGCCGACGACCACCTCGGCGAGCTGTCCTGCGACCACACCGGGCAGGCCAGTGCGATCGAGGTACGCGGGACCGTGCACTGGCTGACTCACCGGGACGGCCCGGCCCGCGCCCTGGCGGTCACGCCCGGCGTCCGGGCCCGGCTGCCCCGGGTGCTGGGCCGCAGCGGGCAGGTCATCTGGGTCACTGACGCCGACGGCGGCGATGCGCTGGAGATCGCCCCGGCCAGCGGCGCGCCCGGCCAGCCGCCGCGCCGGATCGCCGGCGGCCAGCTCGGGCGGGTCAGCGGGCTGGCCGCCGCGCCGGACGGCGCCGGGGTCGCGGTCGTCAGCCAGGACGGGCGGCTGCGCCTGGTGGACGTCGCCTCGGCCACGGTGACCGAGCTGGCCGCGTCGGCGGCCGGGCCGGTCAGCGGGCTGGCCTGGTCGCCGGACTCGGCGTGGCTGGCCTGGTCCGAGCCGGTCACCGAGCCGCTGAGCATGCTGCGGCTGGCCCGCCGCGACGACCCGGCCGCGGTCGTGGACGTGACCGACGGGCGGTTCGCCGACTCCGACCCGGTGTTCACGCTCGATGGGCAGTACCTGGCGTTCCTGTCCAGGCGCAGCTTCGACCCGGTGTACGACGCGCATGCCTTCGACCTGTCGTTCCCCTACGGCTGCCGTCCCTACCTGGTGCCGCTGGCTGCCGCCGCGGCGTCGCCGTTCGCCGCGCTGCCAGACGGGCGGCCGATCCCGGCCAGGGCCGCCGATGGCGACGCAGGCGGTTCCGGCAGCGACGCTGCGCCCGGTCAGCCGGGCTCGCCGGGCGACGAAAGCGGGCCAGGCCAGCCGGCCGGCGTCCCGGCGGTGACCGTGGACGCCGAGGGCCTGGCCGGGCGGATCGTGCAGCTGCCGGTGGCCGAGTCGCGCTACTCGTCCCTGCGCGCGGTCAAGGGCGGGCTCGCCTGGCTGCGCGAGCCGGTGGTGGGCAGCCTCGGGATGAGCGGCGCCCGGCCGGACGACGAGGCGCCGCGGCCCGCGCTGGTCTACTTCGACTTCGCCCAGCAGCGGTGCACTGAGCTGGCCGACGAGGCGGACTGGTTCCAGCCCAGCGGGGACGGCAAGCTGCTGGTGGTCAGCGACCACGGCGAGCTGAGCGTGCTGCCGGCCGACCGCAAGGCCGACTCCGACAACCCCGCGGACCGGGTGCAGGTGGACACCAGCCGGGCCCGCTTCCTGGCCGAGCCGGCCGCCCTGTGGCGCAACGCCTACGACGAGGCCGCCCGGCTGATCCGGCACGACTTCTGGGTGCCCGACCTGGCCGAGGTGGACTGGGATGAGGCGCTGGGCGGCTACCGGCCGCTGCTGGATCAGGTCGCCACCCCCGCCGACTTCGCCGACCTGATGTGGGAGGTGCTCGGCGAGCTCGGCACGTCGCACGCGTATGTGGCGGGCGCGGGCGCCAGCCCGTGGACGGGCCCGGACGGCGCCGCCATCGGGCGGCTGCAGCCCGGCTTGCTCGGCGCCGACCTGCGGCGCGGCGAGGACGGCCGGTGGCAGGTCGCACGGGTGCTGCCCGGCGAGTCGTCCGATCCGCGGGCACGGTCGCCGCTGGCCGCGCCCGGCGCGGGCGTGCGCCCCGGCGATGCCCTGCTCGCCGTGGACGGCCAGCCGGTGACCGCGGCGGGTCCCGGCCCGCTGCTGGGCGGCACGGCGGGCAAGCCGGTGGAGCTGACCATCGGCCCGGCCGCGGGCGGGGCGCCGCGCCGCATCGCCGTGGTCCCGCTCGCCGACGAGCGGCGGCTGCGCTACCAGGACTGGGTGGCCGGCCGGCGGCGGCTGGTCCGCGAGCTGAGTGACGGCCGGATCGGCTACCTGCACGTCCCGGACATGGTCAGCGAGGGCTGGGCCGATTTCCACCGCGACCTGCACGCGGAGATGGCCCGCGACGCGCTGGTCCTGGACGTGCGCGGCAACCGCGGCGGGCACACCTCCGAGCTCATTGTGGAGAAGCTGGCCCGCCGGGTCGTCGGCTGGAGCGTGCCGCGCAACCTGCGGCCCGACACCTACCCGCAGGACGCGCCGCGCGGGCCGGTGGTCGCGCTGGCCGACGAGAACGCCGGCTCCGACGGCGACATCGTCATCGCGGCGATCAAGATCCTGCACCTCGGCCCGGTGGTGGGTACCCGCACCTGGGGCGGCGTCGTCGGCATCGACGGCTACCACGAGCTGGTGGACGGCACGTCGATCACCGTGCCCCGGTACGCGATATGGCTGGACGGGTTCGGCTGGCAGCTGGAGAACCGGGGCGTCGAGCCGGATGTCGAGGTGGTCCCGGCCCCGGAGGACGCCGCGACCGGCCGCGACCGCCAGCTGGAGACCGCGGTCACGCTGGCGCTGGAGGCGCTCGCGGCCCGGCCGCCGGCCGCGCCGCCGGGGACGCAGGACCGCCCGGCCAAGCGCCGGCCGCCGCTGCCGCCCCGCTGACGGCGCGGCACCAGAGCATCGCAGTGACATCGGCGCGCGGCCGGGCTAGGCTCACGCCATGCGCGAGTCCCGTACGGCCCGGTGCTGCATGTCACAGTGCCGCCCGGCCCAGTGGTGGCGCCGCCGTTAGGCGGAGCCAGGTTCGCGCTATCCCAGCAGATCCCGAAGGCGACCGCCGGCCCCGGCGGCCGCCGTCGCGTGCTGTCCGGCAACCGGCCTGATTTATGCGAGGGGCACCGATGCCAGCAGGACCCAGCAACACCCCGCCCGCGGCGGGCGGGCACCCGGCCGTCGGCCACTCAGCGGGCGGGCACTCAGCCGGCGGGCACCCGGCTGACGCGCACACGACCGGCGCGCACAGCAACGCGGACGCCGCCGCGGGCGGCGGGCGCACCGAGTTCGTCACCGGCGGCGGGGTGCGGGTCATCCGCACCGCCGAGCCGTTCGACCCCGGGCTGCTCGACGACCTGACCCGGCAGGTCGGCGAGCGCCGCGGCGGCGTTCTCAGCTCCGGCATGGAGTACCCGGGCCGCTACAGCCGCTGGCACGTCGCTTACGTCGACCCGGCCGTGGAGATTGTCGCCCGCGGCCGTAGGGTCACCGCCCGCGCGCTGAACGAGCGCGGCGCCGTGCTGCTGCCGGCCCTGGCCGCCGCGCTGGCCAGGGCCGGAGCCCCGGCCGACGGCACTGGCGCCGCGGCGGCCGGACCTGGCGGCGCGGCCCCGGACGGGGTGGACCGGGCTGACGAGGCCGAGGTGCTGATCCCCGGCGACGGCGGCACGTTCACCGAGGAGGAGCGCAGCCGCCGCCGCACCGTGTTCTCGGCGCTGCGCGAGATCATCGCGGCCTTCGCCGGGCCGGATTCGCACCTGGGCCTGTACGGGGCGTTCGGGTACGACCTGGCCTTCCAGTTCGAGCCGGTCCGGCTGCGCGGCGCGCGCGACCCGGGCGCCCGGGACCTGGTCCTGCACCTGCCCGACCGGCTCTACGTGCTGGACCGCAAGCGGGAGACCGCGACGTGCTACTCCTACGAGTTCGCGACCGCCGCCGGGACGACGGCCGGGCTGCCGCGCCGGGCCCAGTCCGGCGGCGGCGGCCACGGCCTGCAGGCCGGTCCTGTTCCGGCTGTAGATCTCCCGGCTGACCCGCGGCCCGGCTCGTACGCGGCGGTGGTGGAGCAGGCCCGGGAGCGTTTTGCCCGCGGAGACCTGTTCGAGGTCGTGCCCAGCCACGTCTTCCACGCCCGGTGCGCCGCCCCGGCGGCGTTCTTCGAGCGGCTGCGCCAGCGCAACCCGGCGCCGTATGAGTTCCTGCTGAACCTGGGGGAGGACGAGTACCTGGTCGGGGCGTCCCCGGAGATGTACGTGCGGGTCGCCGGCGACCGGGTCGAGACCTGCCCGATCGCCGGCACAATCGCCCGGGGCGAGGGACCGCTGGAGGACGCCGACAACATCCTGGCCCTCCTCAGCTCGGCCAAGGAGGAGTCGGAGCTGACCATGTGCACCGACGTGGACCGCAACGACAAGTCGCGGATCTGCGTCCCGGGCAGCATCAAGGTGATCGGGCGGCGGCAGATCGAGCTGTACAGCCGGCTGATCCACACCGTCGACCACGTGGAGGGCCGGCTGCGGCCGGGATTCGACGCGCTGGACGCGTTCCTCACCCACATGTGGGCGGTGACCGTGACCGGGGCGCCGAAGACCTGGGCAATGCAGTTCATCGAGGACCACGAGGCCGCACCGCGGCGCTGGTACGGCGGCGCGGTCGGGGTGATCGGCTTCGACGGCTCGATGAACACCGGTCTGACCTTGCGCACCGCGCATATCAGCGGCGGGGTGGCGGCGGTGCGCACCGGGGCGACCCTGCTGTTCGACTCCGACCCGCAGGCCGAGGAGCGGGAGACGCAGCTGAAGGCGCGGGCGCTGCTGGAGACACTCGCCGAGGCCGGCCACGCGGCCGCCGCCCGCCCGGCCGGCCCGGACCCGGCCTCAGCCGTAACGGCAGTCCCGGCCGGCTCGGGCCGCAGCGCTGGGCTCCCGCCGGGGGCGGGGCTGCGGGTGCTGCTGGCCGACCACCAGGACTCGTTCGTGCACACGCTCGCGGGCTACTTCCGCGAGCAGGGCGCCGAGGTGGTGACGCTGCGAGCCGGGTTCGACCCGCGGCTGCTGGACGAGTACGCGCCGGACCTGGTGGTGCTCTCGCCGGGACCGGGGTGCCCGGCCGATTTCGGCTGCGACCAGCTGCTGGCCGAGGTCGATGCCCGGCGGCTGCCCGCATTCGGCGTGTGCCTGGGGCTGCAGGCGATGGTGGAGCACGCGGGCGGCACGCTGGGCCTGCTGGCCACGCCCGTGCACGGCAAGCCCAGCCAGATCCGGGTGCTCGGCGGGTCACTGCTCGCCGGCCTGCCGGCCGAGTTCACCGCCGCCCGGTACCACTCGCTGCACGCCCGGCCCGATCAGGTCCGCGGCTTCACGGTGACCGCGGTCAGCCCGGACGGGGTGGTGATGGCCATCGAGGATCCCGCCCGCGCCCGGTGGGCCGTGCAGTTCCATCCCGAGTCGATCCTGACCGCGGCCGGCGGCGCCGGCCACCTGGTCATCGGCAACGTGCTGCGGCTGACCCGGGCGGCGGCGCGGGACGCGGCCGGGGCCGGGACTGCGGCGGGGCCGCCGGTCCCGGCCCGCTAGCCGGGTGCTACCGGACCCGGCGCAGTGACCGGCCGAAGCGCAGCAGCGTGCGCTGCCAGCGGTTGTAGGAGGATGCCTCGTAGTAGACGCCCGACTTGCGGAACGTCAGGTAGAAGGTGACCTTGCGGGAGTGGCAGGACGGGGCGTGCGGCAGCCCGCAGTAGCCCCACAGCGTGGCCTTGGCGCCCAGCACCCGGTAGGTGCCCAGCTTCTTCGCCTCGCCGAAGTTGCCGCACGGCATGCCGGAGTTGTTCTGCGTGATGGCGAGCAGGCCGCGGCGGAACGAGCCGTAGCTGGTCACCACGATGCGCTTGCGGAGCTCGCCGCTGGCCACGCACGGTTCGACCAGGATCGGCTCGGCTCGCTTCAGCCCGGCGGTGTCGGTCGGGCGGCGCAGCCGGAAGCGGGCGGCGCGCTGGGCCGCGCGCCAGCTGGTGAAGGACCCGGTCCTCGCCGCGGGGACAGGCCCGGAGGCCGCGGCCAGGGCGGCGGGCGCCGCCAGCGCAGAGGCGGCGGCCAGGCTCACGGCGAGCGTGGCGGCGACGGTGAGCCCGCGGATGCGGTGCAGCATGAATTCTCCTTCGGTGCGGTAACGGCCGCCGGGCGGGAGCAGGCCGTCAGGCTGGACAGCTATGCACAATCGGTCATGACTCTATGACAATTTGTTACGAGCCGCGACGCGCCGCGCGGATGTCAGCGCCCCCCGGTAATGTGCCGTGCCATGAAGCGCGTCCAGCCCGAGGTTTTCCTCGCCGCCCGTCCGCAGCTCGATTACGACGCCCTGGCCGAGTACCTGCGCGAGGTCGGCGGCGAGAGCTGGCTGGAGCGCCTCGACCGCGGCGACCTGAACGACGCGCAGACCATCGCCGAGTTCGCCGGGCGGCTGTGCTACCGGTCCTGGGAGCCGGGCCTGAACCCCAACGTCACCCGGGTGCGCTCCGGCCAGGAGAACTACCTGACCAATAGCATCCTGGCCAACGCGCACGGCTCCGTGCTCGAGCACGTCAGCTTCAGCTTCGTCCTGCACAACGTCAGCAGGGTGTTCTGCTACGACGATGATTCCGAGGTGCTGACTGCCGAGGGCTGGAAGCCATGGCCCAAGGTGGACGGATCAGAGATCTTCGGCACGCTCAACCCAGCGACCGGCGAACTCGAGTACCAGCGGGCCACCGAGACCTTCCATGCCGAATATGCCGGGCCAATGTATCGCGTGCGCTCGGATCAAGTGGATCTGCTCGTCACTGCCAACCACCGGATGTGGGTACAGCGTCACGACACCCAGGCGGCCAAGCGCGGCCAGCAGCGATTCGCGATCGAGTCGGCCAGGACGATCCTGCATAAGCGGGTCAAGTATCAGAAGTGCGCCAACTGGGTCGGCTGCACGCCTGACTGCATAACGATCCCGTCGACACAGCGTACATACCAGCGGAAGGATCGCGAAAAGCCAGCCACCCGCACCTACCCCGCCGTAAGCTTTCCGGCGAGATCCTTCGCCCAGTTCCTTGGCTATTATTTGGCGGCGGGATGCATCAACGGCCACATCATCTGCCTCGCGCAGATCCGAGGGCCGATACTTAATAAGATGGCCGAGACAATTCGGGCCATGGGCCTGCCGGCCTGCATCCCCGAGACGGGCAACGGCCAGGTGCGCACACAATGCCTGCCCCTGCGCGACATGCTCGCCGACCTCGGACTCTCATACGAGAAGCGCGTCCCGGCCATGGCGCAAGAGTGGGATACGCCGACCATCCGGATCTTTCTCGAAGCCATGATCGAGGGAGATGGCACTACTCATCGACCCTCGGGCCATCGAGTGATTTACACTTCCTCGCGCGAGATGGCCGATGATCTCCAGGTCCTGGCAATTAAGGCGGGCTGGTCGGCTAATATCCGCATCGATGACCGCACCGGACTGGAACGAGTATTGCCGAACGGGCAGCGGTTCCGGAACCTCCGGCCATCTTATATGGTTTCAATCTTGACACGCCGGCTCACGCCTCTGATCAACCACGGTCGTCATGTCAGCAGCCGCTACTGGAATGACGATGGTTACCATGACCAGATCGAGCACTATGAAGGAATGGTGCACTGCGTTAAGGTGCCCAACGGGCTGCTTTTCGTCCGGCGGAACGGCAAGCCGGTTGTATCCGGCAACACCCACGAACTGGTCCGGCACCGGCCGGGGACGGCGATCTCGCAGGAGTCGCTGCGGTTCGTCCGGCTGGCCGACATCCCGTTCTGGTTCCCGGACTGGGCACAGGACGACCCGGAACTGATGGAGCGGGCCACCGCACTGCTGGCGCAGATGGAGGAGTTCCAGCGCTGGATGGCCGGGCATTTCGGGCTCGATGACGAGGGCGTGCCGTTCTCCGAGAAGAAGCACAAGACCTCGTTCATGCGGCGGTTCGCGCCTGACGGGGTGGCCACCGGGCTGCTGTGGACCTCCAACATCCGCACGCTGCGGCATACCATCGAGGCCCGGACCGATCCCGGTGCCGAGGAGGAGATCCGGCTGGTGTTCGGCAAGATCGGCGAGCTGATGCGCGCCGAGGCGCCGGCCCTGTTCGGCGACTACACGGTGCAGAACGGGGCCTGGGTGCCCCGCTGGCGCAAGGTCTGAGGCAACTGCCGTCCGGCCGGCCCTGCACTGTCCGCGCCGCCAGTTCCGCGCCGCCAGTTCCACAGGGCGGGCCGGACACCGCCGGGTGCCTTCCGCGGCCGGGTGTGGTAGAGCTTCGGTCATGCCCGACATCTCTTTCGTGGTCGCCGACCGGAGCATCCCGGGGTACCTGGCAGTGCCGCAGGGCTCGCCCGGTCCCTGGCCCGGCGTCGTGGTCATTCACGAGGCCTTCGGCCTGAACGATGACATCCGCCGTCAGGCCGACGAGTTCGCCGCCAGCGGCTACCTGGCGCTCGCTCCCGACCTGTTCGAGGGACGGCCATGGCTGCGCTGCGTCCGGTCGGCCTTCCGGCAGCTGCGGGCGCAGTCCGGGCCGGCCTTCAGGGTGCTGGACGGCGCCCGGGCGGAGCTGGCCCGGCGCGATGACTGCACTGGAGTTACCGGGGTCGCCGGGTTCTGCATGGGCGGCGGGTTCGCGCTGCTGTGCGCTCCGCGCCAGGGCTTCGCGGCCGCGTCGGTCAACTACGGCGAGGTGCCGCAGGACGCCGAGCGCGTGCTGGCCGGCGGCTGCCCGATCGTCGCCAGCTTCGGCGGCCGCGATCCGATGGGCACCACCCACCCCGAGCGGCTGCAGCGCGCGCTGACCGTCCTGGACATCCCGCACGACGTGCAGGTCTATCCCGGGTCGGGGCACCGGTTCATGTCCGAGGCGAGCGGCGCAGGCGCGATCTTCGCCAAGATCACGCGGATGGCCTATCAGCGGGCGGACGCCGAGGATTCCTGGCAGCGGATCTTCGCGTTCTTCCGGCGGTACCTGAGCGCGCCCGCTCCCGGCGGTCAGGCCGCGCCGGAGGCGGACAGGCCGTCCAGCGGGTCGTGATGCACCTGCGCGGCCGGAACCCGGCCCGCTAGCGCCCGCTCCGCGGCCGTCACCATCGGCGGCGGCCCGCTGATGAGCACCTCGCAGTCCCCGCCGATCTCCCGGCTGGCCACGATCTCCGGCAGCGTGCCGGTCAGGTACGCCGTCGTGGGCTCGGCGGAGATCACCGGGATCACCGACAGCGACGGGTACTCATCGGCCAGCGCTATCAGGTCGCGCATGTCATATAGCTCAGCCTGGCTGCGCGCGCCGAGCAGCAGCGTGACCGTGCGCCGCCGGGCCAGCCTGGTCGCCTTGATCACGCCCTCGACGAGGGCCTTGACCGGCGCCAGCCCGGTGCCGCCGGCTACGCACAGCACCTCGCCGCTGCCCGCGGCGCTGACGGTCATGCTGCCCTTGGGCGGTCCCAGCAGCACGCTGTCGCCGACTTCCACGTGGTGCACGAGCGCGTTGCTGACCAGGCCGCCGGGAACCGCGCGCACGTGCAGGTCCAGCAGGTCGTCCCGGCGCGGCGCGTTCGCCACCGAGTAGCTGCGCCACAGCCGCGGCCACCGGGTCACCTGCACGTCGACGTACTGGCCGGGCTCATACGGCAGCACCTGGTCGGGGCGGATGGTCAGCACCGCCACGGAACTGCAGCGCAGCTCGTGCCGGACTACCTCGCCGAGCCACCAGGCGGGACGGGACCGGGCATCTTCGTGCATTGCCGTCCGCATCGTGCGGCTCGCATAGTGCAGCACGTGCCCCCAGGCGGCCTGCTCGCTGGCCGTCCACTGCGGGCCGACCAGATGTTCGGCCGTTGCCCGAAGGCTCGCGAAAAATGCGTCTAGATGGCTATCCTTAACACCGAATTTGCGATGATCACGGCCGATTTGCCGGAGCAGCGCGGCCCGGGTTTCCGGCACGTCAAGCGACCAGACCAGCCGGGCGAGCGCTGCGAAGACACGGTCCCGAAGCGGGCTCATCTCCAGCGGGAAGAGCGCCCGTATTTCCGGATTCTGGGCGAAAAGATGGGCG
The DNA here is from genome assembly GCA_052143655.1 of Streptosporangiaceae bacterium. Lineage (GTDB taxonomy): Bacteria > Actinomycetota > Actinomycetes > Streptosporangiales > Streptosporangiaceae > CAVSUR01. The sequence goes on from JBKQSL010000385.1 coordinate 17,897, forward strand.
TAGAAATACTCCATCGACTGCCGCGGATTCGCCAGCAGGTAGGTGAACGACTGCTTGACTAGGCAAATATCGGAGTCGGTCATCTCCAGGCCGTCGTCAGCGTCCTGAGCAGGGGACATGCTGTCGGTCTGGGCGACCTGGCCCGCGGCAAGCGCCGCCGCGCCGCCACGCTGGGAGGCGTTACGAGAAAAGGCTAATGTGGTGGCCCTAGTGTCATCGTCCGGTTCGTGACCGAGCGTGCCCAGCCACGGCGTGCTCGTCAGCCGGCCTGCAGGCTCCTCTCGGAAGCCCCCGTCAAGTGCGATTGCCACGTGGCAAGTCTCGCACCCAGGCCAGGCTGCATACAACCCTTCATCCGCAGCTCAGCCTGCCAATACGTAGCGTAGCGGAATTGGGCGCTAATCGGTCTGCGAACTACGATGCGGGATAGGGCATGTTTTACTTTCCGGCAATAAGAAATGACCTCGCCCGGCGCCCGGGCCGACCCCGGCGCACCTGCCTGACGCACGTGCGTGAGATTACCCGCCGTAAGCGATGGCTCCTGTGGCCGCTCCCGCGACCCGGCGCGCGTCCGGCCGTCCGGGGATCAGCCAGGACTGCAGCAGGGCGCCCATCAGGCCGGACTGCTGCCGCCTGGGCATCAGCCTGGATTACAGCGGGACCGGGCGGGCCTAGAGCGGGGCGGCGTAGCTGCTGAGCCAGTGCACTTTCAGCCAGATGATCGCGCTGGCCCACACGCCGGTAATCTCCAGCAGGCCGACGGCGATGAGCATGACGCCGCCGATCCTGGTGATCAGGCGCGCATGCCGCCGGGCGAATCCCAGCATGCCCATGCCGCGCTGGAACCCGAGGGCGACGAGCAGGAACGGGACGCCGAGGCCAAGCGCGTAGACGAACGCGAGCAGCGCCCCGCGCGCCGCGGTCCCGGTGCTCAGGCCGAGCGTCAGCACCGCCGCCAGCGTGGGCCCGATGCAGGGCGTCCAGCCCACTCCGAACAGCGCCCCGAGCAGCGGCGCCCCGACCAGCCCGGCCCGCGGCCGCATGGACGGCCGGACGATGCGCCCGGCGATCGAGAACCGGTCGAACGCGCCGAGGAACAGCAGCCCCATCAGGATGAGGATGCCGCCGAGCACCCGGGCCAGGCCCGCCTTGTGGTCATCTAGCAGCCTGCCCAGGGTGCCGAACGCGCCCCCATAGATCGCGAACAGCACGGAGAACCCGAGCACGAACAGCGCGGCGCCGGCGAGCACCCGGCCGCGGCCGGGCACCTGCCCGCTGCGGGCGGCCGGGGCCGCACCCGGCCGACCCGAGGCGCCTTTCGCGGGCGGGTCGGCCTGGCCCGGTGACATCGCGGTGGCCGGGGCCCCGGCCGGAACAAGCTCGGCTTCGTCGGCCGGCTCATCGGCGCCGGCCAGTGCCGAGCCGGACATGCCGGTGACGTAGGACAGGTAGCCGGGGACCAGCGGCAGCACGCAGGGGGACAGGAAGGTCACCGCCCCGGCCGCCGCCGCGACCGGCATGGCGAGCAGCAGCGGTCCCGAGAGCACCAGCTGGAAAACCCCGCTCATCCCGCTCCCTCACGCGTCAGGTCGCCATCCAACCTATCCGGCCGCTGCGGCCGCCGCCCATCCGGCTGCTGTGCCCGCTCGTCCGGCTGCTGTGCCCGCCTATCCGGCTGCTGTGCCCGCTCGCGGTGCCGGTCATTCGCCCCGCCCGGCTCTGGCCTGGCGGAGCATCGGCTTGGGCCCGCCGGTGACGATCCCGTTTGTCGGAGTTATTCGATAACGTGCTCGAAACAGGAAGCTCAACTGGCTCTCTAGATAGCCGGAGGTAGTTCGGATGTCAGTGCGACCCGCTCGCCGCGCCGAGGACTGGTCCGCCCGGAACCAGCCCAGCCGGGGCCGGTCCAGCCGGGGCCGGTCCAGCCGGGGCCGGTCCAGTCAAGTCCAGCCCGGCCAGGACCAGCAGAGCCAGGACCGGCCCGGCCCGGGTCAGCCCGGCCCGGGTCAGCACAGCCCGGGTCAGCACAGCCCGGGTCAGCACAGCCCGGACCGGGCGGGCCAGGCCGGTTCCCGGCCGCCGAGCGCGGTAGTCCGGGCCGCCGGCGCCCTCCCGCCGGGTCCGGCTCTGGCCGCCCTGCTGGCCGGCGTGCCGCTGGGGGCGCTCGCCGACCGTGACGTGCTGCTGCTGGCTGCGGGGTTCCGCCGGCTGGCCTGCTGGGCGCAGGCGGGGGAACTGGCGATGGCGGCCGAGATAGCCGCCCGGGCCGCCGCGGCGGACCCGCAGATCGGCCTGCTGGCCGACGGGCGCCCGGCCCGGCTCCCGGCAGCCGCGGTGGTGCAGGTGGCAGCGGCCCTGGCGATGACACGCCGCGAGGCCGTGCGGTGGACCGAGCTGGCGGTCGCGCTGCGCTGGCGGCTGGCCGCGACCGGCCGGGCGCTGGCCGCCGGGCAGATCGACCTGACCCGGGCCCGGCTCATCGCCGCGGCCACCAGCCAGCTCACCGACGAGGCCGCCGCCGAGGTGCAGTCGCGGGCCCTCCCGGCGGCCCGGCGGGCCAGCGCGGGCCCGCTGCGCGCCGAGCTGGCGCAGGCGGCCAGCGTCGGCCTGCGCGCCGCCGGGGACGGCACTGCGGTGCTGGCCGGCCGGCAGCTGCCCGCGTTCCTGGCTACGGCGGCCTACGACCGGATCACCGGACTGGCGAAGACCGCCGCCGCCGGCGGCAGCCTGGATGCCCGCCGCGCACAGGTCATGCTGGAGCTGCTGCTGGCCGCCCCGGCGCGGAGGCCCGGCTGATTGACCGCGGACGGCCCGGGCGGGGACGATGCCCCCCATGCGAACAACACCCCCGTTCCGTGCTGATCATGTAGGCAGCCTGCTCCGGCCGCAGCGGCTGCTCAATGCCCGGCAGTCATACGTCGCGGGCGAGATCGACGCGGCCCCGGTGCGCGCCATCGAGATCGACGCGGCCCGGCTGCGCGCCATCGAGGACGAGTGCATCACCGAGGTGGTGGCCATGCAGGAGGAGGTCGGCCTGCAGTCGGCCACCGACGGCGAATTCCGCCGCGCTTCCTGGCATATGGATTTCATCTACCAGCTCGGCGGCATCGAGAAGGCGCCGGGCAACCTGGCGGTGCGCTTCCGTAATGCCGCCGGCTCGATCGAGTTCACTCCTGCGGCCCTGCACGTGGCCGGCAAGATCCGCCTCGACCATCCGATCTTTGCCAGCGACTTCCGGTACCTGCAGTCCGTGGTGCGGTCGGCGACGCCGAAGCTGACGATCCCGTCGCCGAGCATGGTGCACTACCGGGGCGGCCCGGCGGCCCTCGACCCGGAGGGTCTACCCGGACATGGCGGAGTTCTGGAGTGACCTGTCCGCCGCCTACGGTGAGCAGATCCGCGCGATGGCCGCGATGGGCTGCCGCTACCTCCAGCTCGACGACACCAGCCTGGCGTACCTCAACGACCCGGCGCAGCGCGCCGAGATCGCCGAGCGCGGCGAGGACGCCGAGCACCTGCACCAGCGTTACATCCGCCAGGTCAACGCCGCGCTGGCGGGACGGCCGGCGGGCATGGCCGTCACCACCCACATGTGCCGGGGCAACTTCCGGTCCTCCTGGGCCGCCGAGGGCGGCTACGACTTCGTGGCCGAGGCGCTGTTCAGCGAGCTGGGCGTGGACGGGTTCTTCCTGGAATACGACGACGAGCGATCGGGCAGCTTCGAGCCGCTGAGGTTCGTGCCGCCGGGCAAGATGGTCGTCCTCGGCCTGGTCACTACCAAGCGGCCCGAGCTGGAGAGCAAGGACACCCTCAAGCGACGGATCGACGAGGCGGCCCGGTACGTGCCGCTGGACCAGCTGTGCCTCTCGCCGCAGTGCGGGTTCTCCTCCACCGTCGAGGGCAACTCGCTCACCCGCGACGAGCAGATGGCCAAGCTGGAGCTCGTCGTCCATACCGCCGCCGAGGTCTGGGGCTGAGACCTGACGGCTGGCGGTCTGGAGGCTGAGGCTGGGCGCGGCAGCTGCGGCGCTGCGGCTGGCGCGTGGTCAGCCTTCCAGGCTCTTGACCGCGCCCGAGACCGCCCGGTGGAACGTCGGGTAGGCGTAGATCATCTCCCGCAGCCGGTGCACCGGCACCGGTGCGTGCACGGCCAGCGTGAGCATGCTCAGTACCTCCCCGCCGACCGGGCCGGCCGAGGTCGCGCCCACCAGGACGCCCCGGTCGGTGTCTGCGACCAGCTTGATGAGGCCGGCGTTACCGGCCTTGTGGATCCAGCCCCGTGTAGAGCTGGGGATATCGGCGGTGCCGACACGGACGTTCAGGCCCTGCTGGCGCGCCTGGGCCTCGGTCAGGCCGACCGCGCCGACCTCCGGGTCGGTGAACGTCACGCGCGGCACGGCGTGGTACTCGGCGGGGAAGTGCTCCTGGCCGAGGATGTCGGCCACGATGATGTCCGCGTGGTACATCGACATGTGCGTGAAAGCGCCCTTGCCGACCACGTCGCCCAGCGCCCAGACGCCAGGCGCGGCCCGCATGTGCCCGTCCACGGCTATGCTCCGGGCACTCTCGTCCAGCCCCGCCGCGCCCACGCCGACGGCGGCCAGGTCGGCCCGGCGGCCGGTCGCGACCAGCAGCTTCTCCCCGCTCAGCTCCTCGCCGCTGGCCAGCGTGACGGTGAACTCGCCGTCGAACGCCACCTTGCTGGCGGCCACGCCGGTCCGCACCCTGATGCCCTCGGCACCGAAGACATTGGCGATCAGCTCGCCGGCCTCGGGTTCCTCCAGCGGCAGCAGCCGGCCGAGGGCCTCCACCACCGTCACCTGCGCCGCGAAGCGCGCGAAGACCTGGGCGAGCTCGGCGCCGACTGCCCCGCCGCCGAGCACTATCAGCGACGAGGGCACCCGGTCGGCCTCGATCGCCTCGTGGTTGGTCCAGTACGGGGTGCCCGCCAGGCCCGGGATCGGCGGGATCGCGGGCGCGGTCCCGGTAGCGATCACGATCCCGCGGCGGGCACGCAGCACCTCGCCGGCCACGGTCACGACGCCCGGCGCGGTGATCGTGCCATGCCCGCGGAACAGCCGGCCGCCCTTGCCGGTGAACCGGTCGGCGGCCACGGCATCGTCCCAGTAGTCGGTGGCCTCGGCCCGGATCCGGTGCGCGACCGGCTCCCAGTCCGACAGCACCGTCGCGTCGCCGGCCATGCCCGGGATCCGGCGGCCCTCGGCGAGCAGGTTCGCGGCCCGGATCATCATCTTCGATGGCACACATCCCCAGTACGGGCATTCCCCACCGACCAGCCGCGATTCCACCGCAGCCACCTCAAGCCCGGCGTCGGCGAGCCGCTCGGCGGCATCCTCGCCGCCCGGGCCCATCCCGATGACGATGACGTCGAACTCCTGCTCGCTCATCCAGAACTCCCGTCGGTTGCCGTCGGCGCGAACGATCATCAGCGCAGGGCGCGCCACCATGATCTACCCCGCGGGCTGCAGCGGAAGCCCCGACCGGCCAGGTAGCCCGTCCTGGGTCAGGGCGGCCCGCCTCAGCGCTCAGGCACGGGCACGTCGCCGGGCTTCACCAGCACCGCCGGGCTTCACCAGCACCGGCGGAGATCCCGTGCTCGCTGACCTAGCTGTACCCGCAGAGTGAACAATCGGTAGCCGAATGACTAACTCTCCAGGTCAGTGCGTTGCAGCCCGCCGGTTCTGGGCGGACTTGACCGCGTTACGCCGGCTGCGAAACGGGCTACCTCGGCGGCGGCGGCCCGGCTACCGTCAGGTTATGGCT
>JBKQSL010000386.1:0-9868 GCA_052143655.1 Streptosporangiaceae bacterium
CACGCCGGATCCGCGAACCGCTTATCCCGCCGACCCGGACCGACATCCGAGCTCCCCGCCGCGATCGCCGCCATATCCGCCGCCAGCGAACCCGCCCGCTTCGCCACCGCCCCCGGCTGCGCCGCCATCTTCAACGCCCACCGAGCGATACTGACATCGGGCATGAACATGCGCGCCCCGCGCAGCCCGCTCGCGGACATGGGCAGGTCGGGCAGCGGCAGGTCAAGCGCGGAGACCGAGCCTTCTCCGGTGGCGTCCACCGGTTCGGCTACCTTGGGCGCAGTCTTCTTAGTCTCGGAAGCGGACTTTTCGGTCGCCACGGGTGATCACGTCCTTCGTCTGATCCAGGCTGTGTGCTGACAGCCGCCCCGGGCAGGAAAGGCCGCGGGCGCCAGGCAGTGCCAGCCGTCCTTGCCGCGTTCAGCCGACCACAGCTGGGCCGCAGTGCCGCAGGGCCGGTCGGCCTTGGGCACCGGGACGTTCGTCCCCTTGCCAGCATGCGGCGCCGCCGGGAGCCTGATAGGCAGAGCCGCAAGGCTGGGGGTGCCAGCACCCCGGCGGGCATTTCTCAGCCAGGCAGTTCGCGCCCGCCGGCCTGGCCTGCCCGGCCGGGGACCGGCCTGGCGCGCTGCGGCGAGCCCGGCAGTCACCGATGCGCATCTTCGTACCGAGTCGGCGGCTTGCGAGGGAGACAGCAGCGATGACCGACGTCACCACTGCGGAGCTGGCCCGGCTAACTGCGCGGAACCTGCAGGAGATCCACCCGGACCTGCTGCGCGCGCTGGTCCGCGCGTTCGCGCAGGAGCTGATGGGCGCCGAGGCGGATGCGCTCTGCGGTGCGCAGCACCGGCAAGGCGACCGGGAGCGGGTGGACTACCGCAGTGGCTATCGGGAGCTGAGCCTGCCGACCAGGGCCGGCCCGGTCAGCCTGGCGGTCCCCGAGCTGCGCCAGGGCAGTTACGCGCCGGACTGGCTGCTTACCCACGGCGACCGGACCGAGCAGGTGCTGGTCGACGCGGTGGCTGCGGCATGCCTGCTCGGTGTGTCCGCGCAGCGGGCCCGGCAGCTGACCCAGGCACTCGGCCTGGCCAGCCTGTGGCCGGCCCAGGTGTCCGAGCTGGCCCGGGCGCTGGATGCGGCGGCCGGCCAGTTCCGTTCCCGGCCGCTGGACGCCGGGCCGTACCGGTTCGTGCAGGCCGGCCTGTTCACGGTGCGCGACAGCGAGGGCGGCCGGGCGGCAGTCGTGGACGCGCGGGTCGCGACCGGCGCGAGCGCCGAAGGCCACCGGGAGATCCTCGGCTTCGAGATCGTCTCGGCCGGGGACCGGGCGGGCTGGCTTGGCTTCTTCCGCGGCCTGGTGACCCGCGGTATGACCGGCGTGCTGCTGGTGACCTCCGACCCGTATCCCGGGCTGGTCGGCGCGCTCGCGGCAGCAATGCCCGGGGCGTCCTGGCAGCGCCGCCAGCCGGTGAACGGCACCCCGGCCACCCGGCCGGGATGGCACCGGGACCCAGCCGCCACCGCCCCCATGCTCAACTGGCCCGCGTGACCGTTGTGAGTCAGTGAGCATAAGTAAGCTCCCGTCCCACAGCCACCAGTTGCCCGGTGACGGTCCCGGTCTGACCCGCAAGTGCGGCGCCGGGTTCCTGCTTCATCCCGCTGCGCCCGGCGAGGCCAGGTCTTGCCTGCGGTCCACAGGCGTTTATGCTCTCCGTCCCACTGACGGCGAGTTTGAGCAGGTTACGTGCGGCGTTCACGTCACGATCCTCCGTGTAGCCGCACGCCTCACACAGGTACAACCGCTCGGCGAGGGACAGCTTGGCTTTCACTGCCCCGCATGCCGAGCATGTCTTGCTGGACGGGTACCAGCGGCCGGCCAGAATGAGCCGGCCGCCGTTCCAGGTGGTCTTGTAGCCGAGCATCTGCCGCGCATAGCCGAAACCCTGGTCGGAGATGGCGCGGGCGAGGTGCCGGCTGCGGGTCATCCCGGCCACGTTCAGGTCTTCGGACACCACCGTCTCGTAGCGCCGGGCCAGGTCGCTGGTGGCCTTGCGGAGCGCGTCGGCCCGGACGCTGGCCACGCGGGCGTGGATGCGGGCCAGCCGGTCAGCGTGCTTGCGGCGATTCACGCTCCCTCTGGCCTTGCGGGAGTGGGCGCGGCTGGCCCGCTGGAGCTTGCGGAGCTGGGTGCGCAGCGGCTTCGGGCCATCGATCGTGACCACGTTCCCGGTGCCGTCCGCGCCGGTCAGCAAGGCCTTGACGCCAAGGTCAATGCCGATAGCCGACCCACGCCGTGCGTGCCGCTCCGGGGTTGCGCGCTCAGCCTCCACGGTGAACGACACGTACCAGCGCTGAGCCGTCCGGGAAACCGTGGCCGACAGGATGCGGGCCGTGCCGCTGGCCAGGCGGCGGGCGAGCTTCCGCGTGGACTCATGGGTGGTGATAACACCGAGGCGCGGCAGGGTGACCGCTGATCCGGTACAGCGCATAACCCCGCTGCCGAAACAGAATGCGTCTTTGCACTTTCCGCGCTTCTTGAACCGGGGAAGCCGAGCCGCTTGCCCTTGCGGTCACCCTTCCTGGACCTGATGAAGTCCCGGAGTGCCCGGTCAAGGTCCCGGAACGCTTCCTGGTAGGCACACTTGGAGTTCTCGCCCCACCACGCCAGCGCCGGGTCAGCCCTCTTCTCGGCGTTCCACAGCTTGTGCAGGTCAATGCCCGAGTACCACTTGCCCTCAGCCTCGTAACGCTCCTTGCATTTCGAGAGGCCCCAATTCCACGCGAACCGGGCCGCCCCGGCGTGGGAGCGGAGCATGCGCTCTTGTGCCGGGGCGGGCTCCAGGGCGAACCGGTACGCCTGACGAACTTTCATTCCGGGCCGTCCTGGCTGAGCGCGGCCACCGCCCGGGCAGCCCGGCTCGCCGCAGCGCGGCGGCCGTGCAGCCGGGCGCACAGCGATGTCAGGATCTCGGTCACGTCCCGCACAAGGTCGTCGTCCACCCCGGCCGGGTCCACTACCAGCAGCCTGCGTCCCTGCGCCGACAATGCAGCTTCCACGTACTCGGCACCGAACCGGGCGAAGCGATCCCGGTGCTCAGCCACGATCACGGTCACGGACTCGTCGCGCAGCAGTGCGAGGAACTTGCGGCGCTTGCCGTTCAGTGCTGAGCCGGCCTCTGTCACGACGCGGCCGACAGGAAGTCCTTCCGCCGCCGCCCACGCAGTCACCCGTGCGACCTGCCGGTCAAGGTCAGCCTTCTGGTCCGCAGACGAAACGCGGGCATACACGGCGGTGACCCCAGCAGGAACCGGAGCCAGTGCGGGTTCCACCAGGATCAGGCGCCCAGCCCGGCGGGCCGGCACCGGCAGCGTGCCGTTGCGGAACCACCGGTACGCGGTCACAGGATGGACACCTTGATGCAGTGCCCACTCTTTCAAGTTCACTCCCGCATTCTACCGCATACTCAAGATGCGGCAGTTGGCCGCCCCCGCAGCGGCCGCGCCAGCCCCACGAAGGCAAGTCCCGGCGGCGGCCTGCCGACACCGGCGGCGGTTACCAGCCAGCAGCGTGTCCCTGTAGCGGAGCGAACCACCGGCGGGCGCCGCATTAAGGTTGCACGCCATATCGCCGGGCCGGAAGCACTATCCACACTCTGCCTGCCGACTCGGCCGGAGGCAGCGTGCCCGCGAGCGGGCGCGCTGCCCGGGCGGTTTTACCTGCGCCTGTGGCTGGGTCAGGGGCTGCACAGGGTGTCGTCCAGCCAGTTGAAGATCCGGGCGAGGGCTAGGCGCTGGGCTCCGGCCTGGCAGTGCGCGTCGGCGCCTTCTTCGGCGGTGAATTGCAGGAAGGTCTTGCGGCAGGTCAGGTGGTCGAAGAGCTGCTGGGCCTGGCCGGTGAAGAACAGGTCGCTGGCGGCGTCGCAGACCAGCGCCGGGCAGGTGATCTTCTCGGCGATTCCGTCGCGCAGGTGGTAGTCCAGGAGAGCGGCGCAGGCCTTGCGCGGGGTGGGTGCTCCGAACACGTACTGGCTGTGTTCCAGTTCCCAGCGCATGACTGGGCTCGCCTGGGCGAGCCGGGCCAGCTCGGCGTCGAGTTGCGGGTCGTCGTCGGCCCGCAGCCGCCGCTCCAGGTCGGGGTCGTCGCTGGTGAGAGCGCGCATGAGCAGGCTCATGTCGTAGACGCCGTCGACGGCGATCACCGCCGCCAGCCGGTGCTCGAAGGCGGCAGCCCGCGGCGCCAGCAGCCCGCCCATGCTGACGCCCCACAGCGCGATCTTCGCGCTGTCCACCTCAGGCAGGGTGCGGGCGAAGTCGACGACCGGCCCGACGACGTTCTCCCACTCGGGCCGGAACACCAGGCCCTGGTGGTGGACCGGGCCGGGCTGCCCGGGTCCGTCGAAGGTCAGCGCGTTGTAGCCGCGCTCGGCGGCTGCAGCCGCGCCCTGGAAGTGCAGTTCCTCCGCGGTGCCGTCGAATCCGCTGTGCAGGATCACTGTCGCCCGTGGGGCGCCGGGGTCACCGGAGCGGTAGAAGTAGCCGGGCAGCGTGGTGCCCTCGTAGGGGATCGACACCGGCTGCGCTGGCGGGGTGAATAGCTGCGCCGCCGTCCGGAAGCACTCGACGCTGCGGTCGTAGGCGTGGTAGTGACGCGGGTCGTCCGGATGGCCGTGCAGGAAGAACTCGGCTGACCGGTAGTAGTTGGATGCCCGCAGCAGCCCGTCCCGGGCGCTGATGCGGTGGCCCGCCGCCAGCGCGGCCGCGGCCTCGGCGGCGAGCCGGTCCGCGGCCGCCAGCCACGCGTCATGCCAGCTGTCGTAGTCGCCTTCGGTGATCTGCTCGCTGATGGCCAGGACCTCGCCGAAGTCCGCGCCGCCGTAGGCGATGTGCCCGAGCGACCGCAACGTCTCGAACCAGAACTGCGCGTTCGCGGGGAACATGATCTGCCTCATCGCCAGCTCCTTTGCAAAGATTTTTGCTTTAGTCCCACGCTAGTCTGGCCGGGATCTTAATGCAATAGGATTTGCTTTTAACATCGCCGGGCTGTACGGTGCATGGCATGACCAGGCAGGAAGCGGCCCGGCGCCCCGGCGGGCGCAGCGCACTCGTGCGAGCCAGGGTCCACCAGGCCGTCGCGGAACTGCTCGCCGAGCGCGGGTCCGCCGGGCTGACGATCCCCGCGGTCGCACAGCGTGCTGACGTCAACCCGACCAGCATCTACCGGCGCTGGCACACCTGCGAAGGCCTGATCGCCGACGTGGCCATGACCCTGCTCGAACGCGATCATCCGCTCCCAGATACCGGAAACCTGCGCACCGACCTGACCGCCTGGGCCACGTCGGTAGCGGCCGACCTGGCCCGGCCGGAGGGAAGAATGATCCTGCTGGCCCTGAGCGCATCGATCCCCGGCACCCCAGAAGCCCGGGCCGAACGTAACCAGCACCTTCAGCGCCGGATACGCGGCATAATGCAGATCGCTGACCGGGCCGCCGACCGCGGTGAGAACCCCCCCGACGCGGGCGCCATCGCGGACGCGATCTTGGGCCCGCTCTACCTGCGCGCGCTGTGGGGGGTCCTCCCGGCTGACCCCGGCTACCCGCAGTCCCTCGTGGACCGGCTGCTCAGCGCCTCCAGCGCAGAGAACGCCATCCCCTGACGGCGCCGGGCCCGGCCGGCCGCCGGGGCCCGGCGTCCGAGGCGGAGCCAGCATGCCGGGCACCAGGCTGCCGCCAGCACCCCCAGCCCGCTGACCGGGCCGACCCCCGCGCAGTTGCGCTCAGGTCCGTGCTGCTGCCCAGCGCCGAACCTACGCCCTATCCAGGCCCGGCGGGCGCACCTGATCGGCCTGCCAGCCCGCGGCAATGCCTGCGAAGCTTGGCCGGGATAGCAAGAAGTGCGGTGCCACGTGAGCAAATGCGCCACCATGTGGAATAGCTGAAGCAAATCTTGAAAGCAGGGCGAAACGGACTACAGGAGGGTCTTGATGTCAGTACGCCGTCGATCTGCCGTACTCGTCGGCGGGGCTGCGTGCGTGCCCGCGCTGGCAGCACTGGTGATAGCCAGTACGCCGGCTGCGTCCGCGCACCAGCTCCGCGTGGCCAGGACCGCTCAGGCGTCCGCGCAAGGACCTCTGGCAGCTCGTCCGCCGTTGGGGCGCGCGAAGTCGTCGGGGCTCAAGCCGTATTTCGGCCCCGCGGGCACGGCGTCACCCTGGACGCCGCTGAAGAACCCGCCGCCGGTCGGGACGCCCGGCACGATGCTGCTGGAGAGCAACGGGACGGTGCTCGTTCACGATGAGCCGGACAACAACACCACGGGCGGTACGACCGCGTGGTACAAGCTCACGCCGGATTCGAAGGGCAGCTACATCGACGGGACGTGGAGCCGGATCGCGTCGATGCCGGCGGGGTATACGCCCCTGTATTTCGCGTCGGCGATCCTGCCCGACGGGCGCATGATCGTCGAGGGCGGCGAATACATCGGTGAAAATGCGGTGTGGTCGAGCAGGGGCGCGATCTACGACCCGCTGACCAACGCCTGGGCTTCCGTCGCACCGCCACCGGGCTGGACGAACATCGGGGACGCTGCGAGCGATGTCTTGGCCAACGGCACCTTCATGCTCCAGCAGCCGTGCCAGACGTGTCTCACGAATCCGGATCTGACCGTCGATGATGCGTTGCTCAACGCGAAGACTCTGACGTGGACGGTGATCCCGGGGACGGGCAAGAATGATCCCAACGATGAAGAGGGCTGGACCCTGGAGCCGAGCGGTCGGCTGCTGACACTCGATACCTGGGTGCCGCCTCAGACCCAGCTCTACAACCCGCGCACCGAATCCTGGTCATTCGCGGGAAGCACGGCCGCGAACGGCAATCCTGTCAATCCGTTCCCGGTCGTCGAGATCGGGCCGCAGGTCGAGATGCCGGGCGGCGACACGTTTGTGGTCGGGGCCGGCTCGAGCACGCAAGAGGCGCCCACGCAGTGCACCACGGACGCGGCGACGCAGAACGCGCTGTATCACTTCAAGGCCGGGACCGCGGGCACCTGGACCGCGGGGCCGGAGATCCCGGCCATCGGCAGCGAGGAGTACGCCAGCACCGACGGGCCGGGGTCGACCCTGCCGGACGGAAATGTGCTGTTCGACGCGAGCGCGTGCGTGTACAACACGCCGACTCACTTCTTCCTCTACAACGCGAGCTCGAACACGCTGAGCCAGGCCCCGGATGTGCCCAACGCTCCGAACGACTCCTCGTACTACACGCGGATGCTGGTGCTGCCGAACGGGCAGGTACTGTTCAACGACGGCAGCAGCCAGATGGAGGTCTATACGGCCGGCGGGACGCCGAAGGCGTCGTGGAGGCCTTCGATCAGGTCCCTGAGTTCCACGAAGCTGGCCCCGGGGAGCACCTACACCCTGTCCGGCAAGCAGCTCGCCGGGCTGGACCCGGGATCCGCCTACGGTGATGACGTCCAGGACAGCACCAACTTCCCCGTGGTGCGGATCACCAACTCCGCTACCGGCGTGGTGACCTACGCCCGGACCAGCGACTGGACCTCGGTATCGGTCCATCCCGGCACCAGATCCTCGACCAAGTTCACCCTCCCGCCGAGCACGCCGACGGGCCGGAGCACGCTGGTCGTGGTCGCCAACGGAATCGCCTCACCGCCTTCGACCGTGACGATCTCCTGAGGGCCTATCCCCAGAAGATCGCGATCGGGTCGCGGTCGATCTCGTGCAGCAGGTTGCCGATGTCCGGTGATGGTTCGAGCTGGTCGTATCGGTGGAAGCGGAGGTTGCGGTCGCGCCAGTACAAAGTCCACATCTTGGTGGCCTGCGTGTAGCGGAGCCGGGCGATGGGGAACCGTGTCCATTCCGGGCCGGTGCCCTGTCGCCAGGGCGGCCTGCACTCGACGATCGTGAGGTGCCGGGGTGCAGCGTCGCACTCGACGCGGACCTGGTCGCGGGCGTGCGGGGGGACGCGCTGCTCGCACCAGCGGCGGACGCGGGCGATGTCGAGTTCGGGTAGTCCGGGCATCTGGTCATTGTTCCAGGCGGCGGCTGATGTCGGCGGCGCAGGCGGGGCAGTCTCCGGCGGCGGCGCGCTGGCAGGCGACGGCGACGCTGATGTGGATGCGAGCCCGCCCATCTGGCAGTGGCTGGCGGCACCGGTCTCTCTCGGGAAGTAGCCGATCTCGGCGGGTGCCCGCACGGCGGCGAGGTAGCGGAAGATGTCGGTGATCATCGACGGGCTGGTCTGGACGATCTCGTCCTCGCCGGCGAGGCACAGCAGCGGGGTGGTATGCCGGTCCTCAGTGCCCCACAGGGTGTAGGGAGCCCACGCGTCGAAGAAGTCGTGTGCGTGCTCGGCCAACATCACGAGCGCCCATAGCGGCGGGGATGCGTGTCTGGCCGTGCTGGATGTGCCATCACGGAGCGTTATCGGTGTCAGTCATGGCGTGTTGTGGTTACAGGCGGATGCGGAGTCCGGGATTGGGTCCGGGTCCGAAGCCGAGTGACCGGTAGAGGGCCTCGGCCTGGCTGGTGGCGTGCAGTTCCACCGCCGGTACCTGGCGGGCGTCGAACCAGCCGAGCAGGGCGGTGGTGATCTGGCGGGCCAGGCCGCGCCGCTGCCAGCGGGGATCGGTGGATACCCACTGGATGTAGCCGGCCCTGCCGCCGGGATTGGCCGGACCGGGCAGCCTGCGCGCGATCGACCCGGCCCCGGCCGCCGCGAGCCGGCCGCCGCCGGCCGGGTCATCGGCGACGAAGACCGCGGCGTCGCCGCCGAGCCTGGCCGCGAGTTCCGCGCGGGCGGCCTGGCGCCATCCCCCGCCGGAGGCGTCCAGGCCCATGGACTCATACATCAGCGCGGCGAGGCGGATCACCTCTGCGGCGTCACCGGGAACGGCGGCCCGCACCGCGGCCGCCGGGCAGTCCTCACCCGTCGCCGCGGGCTCAGGGCCGCCGGATTCCACGCCGCCGGACACTACCTGCCCGCCGGGCTCGCCAGCGACCCCATTTCCGGCCGGAACGGCCGCACGGGCACACGCCCCGGCCGCCAGGCCCCAGCCCTGATCCCCGCTGCCCGTGGCACCGGTCAGCCAGCGCAAGCGGAACCCGGCTGCGGTGCCGCCCCGCGCGCGACCGGCACAGAACCCGATCTGCGCTGGCCTCATAGCACCCAGGCCCAGCGGCCTCCGCGCGCCGATCGGCGGCTAGGCGAACTGTTCTCACCTAGAATCCACTATCAGCCATAACCAGCTACTGCGGTCTATGGCGGGCCTCCCGTTACGCGAGGTCGCAGGCGCCGACCGATGGCGAAGCAGGCCAAAGGGCGCAGGCCGGGCGCGAGGTACATCCGGTTATGTGCCGCAGCGGGACGACGACGAAGAGCCCGGTGTGCCTGGTTCAGCCGAGTCCGCCCGAGCCTGTCCCCCGTGAGAGGAGTAACCCGGACGTGAACCTGCCCGACGGCCTGCTCGCCCTGCTCCGTCAGCCCAGCCCGTGTTATCTGGCGACGTCGATGCCCGACGGTTCGCCCCAGCTGACTCAGACCTGGGTCGACACTGACGGCGAGCACATTCTGATCAACAGCGTCGCCGGATTCCAGAAGATCAGGAACATCGAACGCGACCCGCGCGTCGCCCTGACCGTCTCCGATCCGGAAAACCCCGTCAGATACTTCGCGGTCCGCGGTCGCGTCCTGAACGTGACCGCGGACGGCGCGGCCGACCATGTCGAGAAGCTGGCCCAGCGCTACCTGGGCGGTCCGTATCCCTGGTACGGCGGCCGCGATCAAAGACGACTGCTGATCATCATCGAAGCTGACAAGATCAACGGCGTGGGATAACCGGCGCCGCCCGCAGGCGC
>JBKQSL010000387.1:0-39609 GCA_052143655.1 Streptosporangiaceae bacterium
CTGTCCCGCCGAGGGCGCCGGCAGCGGCCAGCGAGGCAGCGACTGCGAGTGCTGGCCGACACAGGCGCATGAGCTCTCCATAAGTGCGCGCGAAACCAGGTCTGGCTGATCAGCGTAGCGTGGACTCTGCGGCGGACCGGGAGGGCCCGATGAAGCTCAAGCTGGACCTGCACGACGTCTACAACCGTGGCCAGGACATCGACCGGGCCCTGCGGGACATCATCGACGAGGCGGTGCGCAAGAAGGCGCCGCTGGTCGAGATCATTCCCGGGAAGGGCTCCGGGCAGCTCAAGAAGCACGTGCTGCGCTTCCTGGACCAGAAAGAGATAAAGGCGCTCTACCACCGGGTCGAGAAAGACTCCAAGAACTGGGGCCGGCTGTTCGTGCATTTCCGCTACAAATGAGCGGCCGGCCCGTGGACGGCCGACGCTGCCGTCACGGCAGGCGGCCGCCTGGTGCGGTGCCGGGCGATAACGGGCCGTGCACCAGGTCGCTGGCCGGCCGGACCGGGCACTCCCGGGCAGCCGCCGCCCACCTGGTGCACGGCTGGCCGCCGCCGGGCACTGCCGCGACCAGGACCGCGGCTAGCGCGGCCGCCACGGCGAGGAGAGCGAAGACGGATTTCGGGCCTGGCCCGATGATCTCGGTGGCCGGCATCGGCTCGTCTGCCACTACCCGGTGGAAGGCGGCAAACTCCGACACCAGCCGCGGGTCGGTGGCCCGCAGGTCGGCCTCGGTGCGGTCAAGGGCCTCGCGCCAGCTTCTGCGCACGTGGCCGGCTATCCGCGCTGCCGGTGCTGGGCCAGCGCCGGCCTGGCTGGCCGCACGGGCCTGATCAGCCGCACGGGCCCGATCAGCCGCACGGGCCCGGCCGGCCCGGCCGCTGCGGCCTGCGGGAGCGGCCCAGCAGGCCTGGCCGGCCAGGCAGGCCGGCCCCGGCGCGGACCGCGGCCAGGCAGGCCATGCCGGCCGGGCAGGTCGCGGAGGGCCAGCGGAGATGTCTCGGCGGGCGGCAGCGAGGACTCGCCCGCCACCAGGTAGCGGGACGCCTGCGACGGCACAGCGCGGGCCCGGTCCAGCGGCCCGGGCCTGCGATGGCGCCACCGCGCGGCCGGTGCCGCCGCGCCGCCGAAAGACCGGAAGTAATTAACTTCCGACGACGTCCATGCGAAACCCATCCCCCGATTTCCCCCGCTCCCCGAGCGTGCCGCGGCGGCCCCCCGGCCGATGGCGGTAATTCCCCGGCAGAAAGGCTTTCAATGGCCGCCGTCAATGTCCAGCAGGCGGCCGTTTAATGTCAGGTGAGCGTCTATCCCAATGCCGGTTAAGCTCCCGCATACCCGACGGCGGCGGTGCCGGTCAGCCGGAGCGGCAGCCGGGTGTTTTGTGTGACAATGCCGGCATGAAGATCCTGCTGCGGATCCTGATCACCGCTGCGGCCCTGGCCGTCGCCGCCGCGCTGGTGCCCGGCATCGAGCTGCACACCAGCAACACCGGCAAGAAAATCCTCACGCTGATCGTGGTCGCGCTGATCTTCGGCCTGGTGAACACGATCCTGAAGCCGATCGTCAAGACGCTCGGCTGCTTCCTGTACGTGCTGACTCTCGGACTGATCGGCCTGGTGGTGAACGCGCTGCTGTTCTGGCTGGTCAGCTACGTGGCAGGCAAGCTCAGCCTGCCGTTCCACGTCACCGGCTTCTGGGCCGCCTTCTGGGGCGCCATCATCGTCGGCATCGTGGCCTGGCTGCTCGGCATGTTCCTGCACGACGACCGCGACGGCGCCCGTGCCCGCTAGCACCCGCCGGGCGCAGGGCTGGCGGGCGCAGGGCTGGCGGGCGCAGGGCTGGCGGCTGGCTGCCGTGGCCATTCCGGCTGCCGTGCTGGCCGTCGCACAGCTGTCGGCGTCCGCCCTGGCCGCCCCGGCCGCGCTGGCGTCCGCACCGGGCGGCGGGCGGTCCGGCCGGGCGGAACCCGCCGGGCCCGTACCCGCCTCGCGGCGGCTTGGCAGCGTTACGGTCCGCCGCTGCGCCCGCGTTCCGGTCAGCTACTGCGGCGAGATCCGCGTTCCGGTGGACTACTCCCGCCCGGCCGTCAGCCCGACGATCAGGATCGGGTTCCGCTGGCTGCCGGCCACCCGGCGCCCCCGCGGCACGATCCTGGCCGTCGAGGGCGGCCCCGGCTACGCCTCGACCGGCTCGCAGAGCCTCTACCAGGCCATGATCGGGCCGCTGGCCCGGACCAGGAACCTGCTGCTGATCGACTTGCGCGGCACCGGCACCTCGACTCCGGTGAACTGCCCCGGCCTGGAGCGGTACGGCCGGGTCCAGCACCAGTACGGGCCGGCCTTCGGCCGGCTGGTCGGCCAGTGCGGCCGCCGGCTGAACCACACCTGGCGGTACTCCGGCGGCGGCTGGGTGCACGCCTCTGACCTGTTCAACACGGCCTACTCGGCGGCAGATGTCTCGCGGGTCCTGCACGCGCTGCACCAGGGCCGCGCCGACCTGTACGGGGACTCCTACGGGAGCTGGTTCGCGCAGGTCTTCGCCGCCCGGTACCCGGGCCAGCTGCGCTCGGTCACCCTCGACTCGACCTACCAGGTGCTGGACCTGGACCCGTGGTACACCACCACGGTGGTCACCGCCCGGCGCGCCTTCGACCGGGCCTGCGCCCGCTGGCCGGCCTGCAAGGCCGCCGCCCGCGCAAACGCCTGGGCTACGATCGCCGCCCTGGACCGCAGGCTGGCCCGGGCCCCGGTCAGCGGCGAGACCAGCACCGGGGCGGGCCGGCCCGGCCGGTTCACCGTCACCACGCAGACCCTGGTCAACCTGGTCAACAACGCGGGCTTCGACCCCGCGGTCTACCGCGACCTGGACGCGGCCGCCCGGGCGCTGCTGCGGCAGCATTTCGCCGCGCCGCTGCTGCGGCTGGCCGCCCTGTCGGTCGGCTTCGACGACAGCAACGAGCCGCTCAACGGGTTCAGCGGCGGGCTGTATTTCGCCGTGTCGTGCACCGACTACCCGCAGCTGTTCAGCCGCACCGCCCCGCCCGCGGTCCGGGCCCGGCAGTACCGCGCCGCGCTGCGGCGCGAGCGGCCGCGGACGTTCGCGCCGTTCAGCGTGGCCCAGTGGACCCGGATGGACCAGTACACCGAGGCGTACAGCGGATGCCTGGACTGGCCGTCGCCGGCCCGGCTGGTCGCGCCGATCACCTTGCGGCCGCCGCTGGTCCCGGCCCGGCTGCCGGTCCTCATCCTGTCCGGCACCCTGGACTCGCTCACCCCCAGGCTGCACGGCGCGACGCTGGTAGCACGGCAGATCGGGCCCTCAGCCCGGCTGGTCACGGTGGCGAACCTGACCCACGTCACGCTGCAGGACGCGAACGACGCCTGCCCGGCGGCGATCTACCAGCAGTTCGTCCGCGACCCCGCGGGCCTGGCCCGGCAGGACACGTCCTGCGCGGCCGCGGTGACCCCGGTGCACTCAGTCGGCCGTTACCCGGCCAGCCTCGCGGCGGCGATCCCGGCGGCGGCACGGCCGGGCAGCACGGCCTCGCGGCGGGCCCGGCAGGCGGCCGCGCTCGCCGTGGCAGCCGTCGGGGACGAGATCAGCCGGTGGCCGCTGCTGGCCGGGGACACCGACCGTGGCCTGCTGGGTGGCCAGATCCGGTTCACGTCCGGCGCGGTCACCCAGATCCGGCTGCGCGGGGTCCGGCCGGCGGCGGGCGCGGTGATCGACGGCACCGCCCGGTGGGACCAGGCGTCCGGCCGGGTAACCGCGCGGCTGACCGTGCACCTGAGCCGGGGCGCGCCGGTCACCCTGACCGCGCGCTGGCTCGCGTTCGCCGCGCCAGGCCAGCGCGCGCTCATCACCGGCCGCCAGGGTCATCGCCGCCTCGCCGCCGTCACCCCCGCTCCCTGACTGGCGTTCTGAGACCGGCGTGCCGGACCGGCGCCACGGCATTGCCTGCGAACTGACGGAGCCGGAGGAAGGGGTGAATCTTTGCGCGCGGGCTGGGCAGGGAACCGCCATGCCCGCCTGCCTGCTGCCGCCTGCGCCTGCCCCGGCGGCGGGCTCGGCCGCGGCCGCGGCCGCGGCCCGGGCCGGCTCGGGGTAGCCTGGCCTGCCGCACGCGAGTGAGCAGGGCAGAATTTCTGGCCAGTACCGCCTGAGCGGGCATGCCCGGGCGCGGAGGGAGACAGCGGATGCGGGCCGCGACGTACCGGGTCCAGCTGCACGCCGGCTTCGCCTTCGATGATGCCGCGGCGATCGCCGGCTACCTGGCCGATCTCGGCGTCTCGCACCTGTACTGCTCGCCGTACCTGCAGGCCGCGGCGGGCAGCACGCACGGCTACGACGTCACCGACCATTCCCGGCTCAACGCCGAGCTCGGCGGCGCCGATGCCCACAAGCGGCTGACCGTGCGCCTGGCCGCCGCAGGACTGGGCCAGGTGCTGGACATCGTGCCCAACCACATGGCCCTGGCCGGGCGGGCCAACGCCTGGTGGTGGGACGTGCTGGAGAACGGCCCGTCGAGCCGGTACGCCCGGTACTTCGACATCGACTGGGATCCGCCGCAGCGCAAGCTGACCGCCACCGTGCTGATGCCGGTGCTCGGCGACTACTACGGCCGGGTGCTGGAGGCCGGGGAGCTTACGGTCGCGCGCCAGGACGGGTCGTTCGTGGTCCGCTACTACGACCACGAGGCGCCGCTGTCGCCGCGCACGCTGGACGGGCTGCTCGGCGCGGCGGCGCGGCACGCCCGGTCGGCGGATCTGGCCGTTCTGGCCGCCGCGCACGCGCAGCTGCCGCACGCGATCCTCACCGACCCGGCCGCGGTGGCCGAGCGGCACCGGGGCAAGGAAGAGCTGCGCGAGCGGCTCACGGCGCTGTGCCGGGAGCAGCCCGCCGTGGCCGCGGCCATCGACGCCGAGGTGGCGAAGCTGAACGCCGATCCCGACGCGCTCGACCGGCTGCTCGACCGGCAGAACTACCACCTGGCGTACTGGGGCACCGCCGCCGAGGAGCTGTCCTACCGCCGGTTCTTCAACATCCAGACGCTCGCGGGGCTGCGCATCGAGGATCCCGACGTGTTCGCCGACACCCACCGGCTGATCCTGGGCCTGGCCGCCGACGGGACGCTGGACGGGCTGCGGATCGATCACGTCGACGGGCTCGCCGACCCGGAGGGCTACCTGGCCCGGCTGCGGCAGGCCACCGGCGGGATCTACGTGGTCGTGGAGAAGATCCTGGCCGGCGGCGAGCAGCTGCCCGGGACCTGGCCGGTGGCGGGGACCAGCGGCTACGACTTCCTCACCCGGGTCAGCCGGCTGTACACCGACGCGGCCGGCGTCGCGCAGCTGACGGCCAGCTACTACCGGTTCACCGGCGGGCAGGCCGGGTACGCCGCGGTCGCCCGCCAGGCCAAGCTGCAGACCATGCGCGACGAGCTGGCCGCCGAGCTGGAACGGCTGACCGGGCTGCTCGCCGACGTCTGCGAGCGGCACCGGCGCCAGCGCGACCACACCCACCGTGAGCTGCGCGAGGCGCTGGCCGAGGTGATCGCCGCGTTCGGCGTGTACCGGACCTACGGCTGGCCGGGCCGGCCCGTCAGCGACGCCGACCGCCGGCATGTGACCGCCGCGGTGACCGCCGCCCGGCAAGGCCGCGGCGACCTGGACGCCGAGCTGTTCGAGTTCATCGGCGAGCTGCTGCTGCTGCACCACCCCGGCGGCCCGGAGACCGAATTCGCGGTGCGGTTCGCCCAGGTCAGCGCACCGGTCATGGCCAAGGGCGTCGAGGACACCGCGTTCTACCGGTACAACCCGCTGATCTCGCTGAACGAGGTGGGCGGCGACCCGGGCTCGCCCGGCCTGTCCGCCGCGGACTTCCACGCCGATATGGCCCTGGCGGCGCAGCACTGGCCGGAGGCGATGCTGACCCTCTCCACCCATGACACCAAGCGCAGCGCCGACGTGCGGGCGCGGATCGGCCTGCTGGCCGAGCTGCCGCGGGAGTGGGCGGCGGCGGCAGCCCGGTGGGCCCGGCACAACCGCCGGCACAAGCAGGGCGGGTGGCCCGACGCCAACGCCGAGTACCTGCTCTACCAGACGCTGGCGGGCGCCTGGCCGATCGGCGCCGACCGGGTGCGCGCGTTCATGGCCAAGGCCTCCCGGGAGGCCAAGGTGCACACCTCCTGGACCGACCCGGCCGCCGAGTACGACGACGCGCTGGCCGCCTTCGTCACCGCGATCCTGGGCGACGCCGAGTTCACCGCCGGCCTGGAGTCGTTCCTCGCCGCGCACCGGCTGGTCGAGCTGGGCCGGGTCACCTCGCTGGCGCAGACCGCGCTGCTGCTGACCTGCCCGGGCGTGCCGGACATCTACCAGGGCGGCGAGCTGTGGGATCTGTCCCTGGTCGATCCCGACAACCGCCGGCCCGTCGACTACGCCGCCCGGCGCGCGATGCTGGCCGACCTGGCGGGCGCCGGTCCGGAGCAGGCGCTCGGCCGGGCCGGCGAGGGCGGGCCGAAGCTCTGGCTCATCCACCGGGTACTGGGGTACCGGCGCGGGCACCCGGCCGCGTTCGGCCCCGGCTCGGAGTACCAGCCGCTGCTGGTCAGCGGGCCGAAGGCCGACCATGCGGTCGCCTTCACCCGCGGCGGCGACGACGGCCCGCAGCTGGCGGTCGTGGTGCCCCGGCTGGTGGCCCAGCTGGCCGGGGACTGGGCCGGGACGACGGTCACGCTGCCGCCCGGGTCCTGGGCCAGCGTGCTGACCGGCGACACGGCCGTCGGCGACACGGCAGACGGTGACGCGGCCGGGGCGGTCAGCGGCGAGGTGAGCATGGCCCGGCTGGTGGCCCGGTTCCCGGTCGCGGTGCTGGGCAAGGTGGGCTGATGCACGAGTTCAGGGTGTGGGCACCGCGGCCCGGCCGGGTGGAGCTGGTACTGGACGGCGAGCGGCAGCCGATGCGGCGCGGGCCTGGCGGCTGGTGGAGCTATCCCGCGGAGCACGCCGGGCCCGGCACGGACTACGGGTTCAGCCTGGATGGCGGCCCGCCGCGGCCCGATCCGCGGTCGGCGTTCCAGCCCGGCGGGGTGCACGGCCTGTCCCGGCTGGTCGACCACGGCGCGTTCGGCTGGACCGACCACGGCTGGCGCGGGCTGGCGCTGCCCGGCGCGGTGCTATACGAGTGCCACATCGGCACCTTCAGCACGGCGGGCACCTTCGACGGGGCCATCGAGCACCTGGACCACCTCGCCGTGCTCGGCATCGACGCCATCGAGGTGATGCCGGTCGCCGAGTTCCCCGGCAGCCGGGGCTGGGGCTACGACGGCGTGGCGCTGTTCGCCCCGCACCACGGCTACGGCGGCCCTGAGGGGCTCAAGCGGCTGGTCGATGCCGCGCACGCCCGCGGCATCGGCGTGGTGCTCGACGTCGTCTACAACCACCTCGGCCCGGCGGGGAACTACCTGCCCGAGTTCGGGCCCTACTTCTCCGCCCGGCACCAGACCAACTGGGGTGACGGGGTGAACCTGGACGGCCCCGACTCCGGCGAGGTCCGTCGCTTCATCGTCGGCAACGCGCTGTCATGGCTGCGCGACTACCACTGCGACGGGCTGCGGCTGGACGCCGTGCACGCGATCGCCGACGACTCGGCCGTGCACATCCTGGAGCAGCTGGCGACCGAGGTCGCGGCGCTGTCGGCGCACCTGGGCCGGCCGCTGTTCCTGGTCGCCGAGAGCGACCTCAACGACCCGCGGTTCGTGCGCAGCCGGGACGCCGGCGGCTACGGGCTGGACGCCTCCTGGGCCGACGAGTGGCACCACGCCCTGCACGCCGTGCTGACCGGCGAGCGCGATGGCTACTACTCCGACTTCGGCTCGCTGGCGCTGCTGGCCAAGGCACTGCGCCAGGCCTGGGTGTACGACGGCATCTACTCGCCGCACCGACGGCGGGTGCACGGCCGCCCGCCGGCCGGCCTGGCCGGCAGCCAGTTCGTCGTCGCCGCGCAGAACCACGACCAGGTCGGCAACCGCGCCGCCGGCGAGCGGGCCAGCGCGCTGATGAGCCACGGCCGGCTGAAGATAGCCGCCGCCCTGCTGCTGACCGCCCCGTTCGTGCCGCTGCTGTTCCAGGGCGAGGAATGGGGCGCGACGACGCCGTTCCAGTACTTCACCGAGCACGCTGAGCCCGAGCTCGGCGAGGCGGTCGGCAACGGCCGGCGGCGGGAGTTCGCCGCGTTCGGCTGGGACCTGGCTGACGTACCCGACCCGCAGGATCCGGGCACGTTCGAGCGGTCCCGGCTGGACTGGTCGCAGCCTGCCCAGGAGCCGCACGCCGGGCTGCTGGCCTGGTACCGGCACCTGCTGGTGCTGCGCCGCGAGATCCCGGCGCTCGCCGACCCGCGGCTGGAGCTGACCAGCACCGACTTCGACGAGGACGCCGGCCGGCTGACAGTGCGCCGCGGTCCGGTGACGATCGCCTGTAACCTCGGTTCCGTAGCCTGGATATTCCCGGCTGACCCGGCCGCTGCCCTGCTCGCCGTCTCCGACGCGGGCATCACGCAGTCAGGCCGCGGGGTGGCGCTGCCGCCGGATACGGTCGCGATCCTGACCGACGCCGCCGGATCATGATGAGAGGAATCCCCCGAAGATGAGCGAGCCCACCGAAACCTGGCCGGGCCGTCCTTACCCGCTCGGCGCGTCCTATGACGGTGCCGGGACTAATTTCTCCCTGTTCTCCGAGGTCGCCGACGGCGTCGAGCTGTGCCTGTTCGACGAGGACGGCACCGAGCGCGCGGTGCCGCTGGAGGAGATCGATGCCGCCTGCTGGCACGCTTACCTGCCCGCGGTGACGCCGGGGCAGCGGTACGGCTACCGGGTGCACGGGCCGTGGCAGCCCGAGCACGGCCAGCGGTGCAACCCGGCCAAGCTGCTGCTCGACCCCTACGCCAAGGCCATCGAGGGCACCGTCGACTGGACCCAGGCCTGCTTCCCCTACGACTTCGGCGACGAGAACTCGCGCAACGACGACGACAGCGCGCCGCACGTGCCCCGGTCGGTAGTGCACAGCCCGTACTTCAACTGGGGCAACGACCGGCCGCCGGACGTCCCGCTGAACGAGTCGATAATCTACGAGCTGCACGTCAAGGGGTTCACCGCCCGGCATCCGGAGATCCCGGCGGCGCAGCGCGGCACCTACGCCGGGCTCGCGCACCCGGCGGCGATCGAGTACCTCACCAGCCTGGGTATCACCGCGGTCGAGCTGCTGCCGGTGCACCAGTTCGTGCGCGACGCCCACCTGGTGGAGCGTGGGCTGCGCAACTACTGGGGCTACAACTCAATCGGGTTCCTGGCCCCGCACAACGAGTACGCGGCGGCCGGCCAGCGCGGCGAGCAGGTCGCCGAGTTCAAGGCCATGGTCCGGGCGCTGCACGAGGCCGGCATCGAGGTCATCCTCGACGTCGTCTACAACCACACCGCCGAGGGCAGCCACCTGGGACCGGTGCTGTCAATGAAGGGCATCGACAACGCCGCGTACTACCGGCTCGTGCCCGACGACCCGCGGTTCTACTACGACACCACGGGCACCGGCAACAGCCTGAACGTGCGGCACCCGCACACCCTGCAGATGATCATGGACTCGCTGCGGTACTGGGTCACCGACATGCACGTCGACGGCTTCCGGTTTGACCTGGCCGCCAGCCTGGCCCGGCAGTTCCACGAGGTGGACCGGCTCTCGGCGTTCTTCGACCTGATCCAGCAGGACCCGGTGGTATCCCAGGTCAAGCTCATCGCCGAGCCGTGGGACGTCGGGGAGGGCGGCTACCAGGTGGGCAACTTCCCGGCGCTGTGGTCGGAATGGAACGGCCGCTACCGGGACACCGTCCGCGATTTCTGGCGCGGCGAGCCGGCCACCCTCGGCGAGTTCGCGTCCCGGCTGACCGGCAGCTCTGACCTGTACCAGGCCGACGCCCGGCACCCGGGTGCCAGCGTGAACTTCGTCACCGCGCACGACGGCTTCACGCTGCGCGACCTGGTGTCCTACAACGAGAAGCACAACGACGCCAACGGCGAGGGCAACGCCGACGGCGAGAGCCACAACCGGTCCTGGAACTGCGGCGCCGAGGGCGACACCGACGACCCGCAGGTGCTGGCGCTGCGCCACCGCCAGCAGCGCAACTTCATCACCACGCTGATGCTGTCCCAGGGCGTGACCATGCTGCTGGGCGGGGACGAGTGCGGGCGCACCCAGGGCGGCAACAACAACGCCTACTGCCAGGACAACGAGATCTCCTGGCAGGACTGGGACGACATGGACGAGCCGCTGCAGGAGTTCACCCGGCGGCTGATCGCGCTGCGTCGCGAGCACCCGGTGCTGCGCCGCCGCCGCTGGTTCCAGGGCCTGCCGATCCGCGGCTCGCTCGACATCGGCTGGTGCCGGCCGGACGGCGGCGAGATGAACGACCACGACTGGGATTCCGGCACCGGCTCGGTCGGGGTGTTCCTCAACGGCGAGGCGATCACCGACAAGGACCGGCGCGGCCAGCGGGTGAAGGACGACTCGTTCCTGCTGCTGTTCAACGGCCACCACGAGCCGCTGGAATGGACGCTGCCCAAGCAGTGGGGCGAAGCCTGGGACCTGATCATCGACAGCGCCGGGCCGGTTCGTGAGGGCGAGGGCTTCGAGAGCGGCAAGTCACTGCCGCTTGCCCCGCGGTCCGTAGTGGTGCTGCTGCGCGCCGACGAGACCAGCTGACGCCCGCCCCGGCCGCGGCCTGCGGCAACCGCGGCGTTGCGGGGCCGACAGGCGTGCTGCCGGGCGGGCCAGCCGGGCCGGGCGCCGGGTTAGGCTCGCAGGGTGCCTTCTTGCGCCTCCCCCGGCCCGCAGGCCGTTCAGCAGTCATCGGGCGAGGGTTGGCGGCCGGTTCGCCGGCCGTTCAGGCCCATGGCCGTCGCTGTCCACGGGCCGTCCCTAGCCTCCGCACTATGACGATCTCCCGCATGACGCCGGAGCAGGCGCGCCGCCTGAGCCTGGCCGAGCAGCATGACTGGTACCGCCGGGTCCGGCTGCGGGCCCGGCCGGGGCGCCCCGAGGTTCCCGACGGCACGGCAGTGCCGGCCGTCGGCCGGCACGTCGCGTTCGGCCTCGATCCCGCCCGGCAGATGCGCGTGGCGTGGCAGGTCCCCGCGCTGGTCCGCGACCCGTTCCTGCGGGTCGGGGAGTCGCCCGGTGACCTCAGCCAGAAGATCGCAGCGGAGGTGCGGACCGTCACGACCCGGCGCGGCGACACGCACCCGGTACACCCGGCCCCGCCCGCCGCCGGGCCTGTCATCGAGCAGTACTACCTGCACGCTGCCGCGGACGGCCTGCTCCCAGGACGGCGGTACTACTACCGGGTCGGGCACCGCGGGCGCGACCCGGGCGCCGGGATCCCGGACGGCACGTTCGCCACGGCGCCCGCCGGCCGGGTGCCGTTCACGTTTACCGCGTTCGGCGACCAGGGCGTCAGCTACGACGCGGCCGGCACGGCGGCCCTGGTCGCCGCCCAGGACCCGGCGTTCCACCTGCACGCCGGGGACATCTCCTACGCCGAGTCCGGCGGCCATGGCCTGATCACCGACGGCTACGACCCGCGGATCTGGGACTCCTACTTCACCCAGATCGAGCAGGCGGCGAGCCGCGTGCCCTGGCAGGTGGCCGTGGGCAACCACGAGATGGAGGCGTGGCATTCCGCCGACGGCTACGGCGGCCTGCGGGCCCGGTTCGCCTTCCCCGGCCCGCCGCAGGCGGCCGGGACGCCGCCCGCCTGGTACTGCTTCACCTACGGGAACGTCGCGGTCGTGAGCCTGGACGCCAACGACGTGTCGGCCGAGATCACCGCTAACTCCGGCTATGCCGGCGGGGCCCAGACCAGCTGGCTGGCCGCCACCCTGGCCGCGCTGCGGGGCCGCGCGGACATCGACTTCATCGTGGCCTTCTTCCACCACTGCGCCTACTGCACGTGCTCGGCGCACGGCTCGGACGGCGGGGTGCGGGCCGAGTGGGTGCCGCTGCTCGACCGGTACCAGGTCGACCTGGTCATCAACGGGCACAACCACATCTACGAGCGGACCGACCCGCTGACGGCCGGCTCCCCCGGCCCGGCCGCGCCGCCCGGGGCCACCGTCCGCCCGGCGGCCGACGGCACCACCTACATCACCGCCGGCGGCGGCGGGAAGGACCTCTACGGCTTCCCGGCCGCCGACAGCTACGCCGGGCGGGCGGGGCCGCGCGAGGTGATCGGCAGCTACGTGCACCAGCCCGGCGGCGCTGCCGGGGAGCAGGTGGCCTGGTCCCGGGTCCGGTACACCGGCTACTGCCTGCTGGTGGCCGACAGCAGGCCCGGCCCGCTGCCGGGCGGCCGCGCCGACCTGATGATCAGGGCGCTGGCGCAGGACGGCACCGAGATCGACCGGGTGATCCTGGCCCGGTAGCCGCCGGCGGGTGAGCCAGGCCCGCTGGCCGCGCTCAGCGGCCGGCCAGGGGCGGCTGCCGCCGGCGGCCGGCCTGGGGCAGCCGCCTCAGCCGGGGTCAGCCTCGCCGGGCCTGCACGGCGGGCCGGTCGATGCGCTCGAGGATGGCGGCGACGACGGCCGGCTGCGAGACGTGCGGGCAGTGCCCCGCGTCGATCTCGACGGGATCGACGCCCAGCCGCTGGCGGGCCGCGGCCCGCATCCAGTCCGGCTGCAGCGTCCGGTCCAGGCGCGGGAGCACGAAGGTGGAGGGCACCGGCGGGCGCGCAGCGGCCGGCTCGCGGTATGCCCCGGACGGGTTGAACGCCCGCAGCGTCGACAGTCCCCACCGCAGGCTGGCCAGGTCACAGTCGTGGAACAGGAAGTACGCCGCCACCACCGGGTCGGCCATTACCGACTGGGCCGAGGCCCGCCATTCCGGGCTGAACATCTGCCCGGCCGACTCCTGAACCTCCTCGTGGTAGCTGCGCCCGTCCGGGCTCGGGACGTATGCCGCCAGCCAGACCAGGTGGCTGGCGTCCAGCTCGGCCGCGAGCGCGGGCAGCAAAATGCCCGCGCCGGAGTGCGCGACCACTACCGGGCGGTCGACCTTCCCTGCCACCTGCCCGGCGGCGATCCGCGCATAGTCAGATACCTGCAGGTCAGCCTGCCCAACCGGCAAGTCGACCAGCTCCACGCGGTGCCCGCGGCGGGTCAGCTCCTCCGCCAGCCGGTCCCAGCCGGCCGGCGACTGAGTCGTGCCATGCCCCAAGACGAAATCCACGCCATGCTCCTCATGCTGACGACAGCGCCCGCTCCCCGGACCCGCCGCGCACGGCCAGCCAGTCCTTTCCGCTCATGAATGGTCAGTGCGGAACACCTTGTCACAGATGGTCCCGCTGCCGGGCAAAGTCGCGATCATCCTGACCCGCCCATCGGCGGACATTGGTGGCCGTGAACCGCCCGGGGCGGTCCGCTCGATCGTGACCCTGCGGTGCTCGGGCTCTGGCGCCCTGCCCTCACCCTGCCACGCTCCGGCCCGGCGGTGGCGGGCGCCTGCGGCTACGATGAGGCTCGATGAGCACTGCACCCGCGCCGGCCAGCGCTCCCGGCGACAGCGGCGTCGCGCCCGCCCGGGCAGACGCCGTCATCCACACCGAGGACCTGACCAAGGTCTATGCCGGTACCGACTTCACCGCGGTCGACCGGCTGAACCTCGATGTCCAGGCCGGGGAGATCTTCGGCCTGCTCGGGCCCAACGGTGCCGGGAAGACCACCACGGCGGGGATGCTGACCACCCGGGTGGTGCCCACGTCCGGCCGCGCCTTCCTCGGCGGGGTGGACGTGGCCCGGCATCCCGCGCTGGCCAAGCAGCTGAGCGGGATCGTCTCGCAGCAGAACACGCTCGACCGCCAGCTCACCGTGTGGGAGAACCTGTATTTCCACGGCCGGCTGTTCGGCATGGGCGCGAAGGCGTCCCGGCGCACCGCCGACGAGCTGCTGGAGCAGTTCCAGCTGGCCAAGTGGGCCCAGGCGTCGGTGTACGCGCTGTCGGGCGGGATGGCGCAGCGGCTCATGGTGGCGCGGGCGATCTTCCACCGGCCGTCGGTGCTGTTCCTCGACGAGCCGACCGCCGGCCTGGACCCGCAGAGCAGGCTGGCGCTGTGGGACCTGCTCGGCGAGCTGCACGCCGAGGGCCAGACCATCCTGCTGACAACGCACTACATGGAAGAGGCCGACAAGCTCTGCGGCCGGGTGGCGATCATGGACCACGGCCGGATCCTGGCCCTGGACACCCCCGCGGCGCTCAAGCTGAGCGTCGGCGCCGACACGATCGTGACCATCAAGACGACCGGGGATGCCGACCCGCTGGCCGCGCTGCTGGCGCGGGAGGTTGACGGGGTGACCCGCACCCGGCTGATCGAGGGCGGCCTGCAGCTGCACGTGCAGGGCACTGAGCGGCCGATTCCCGCGATCGTGCTCGCCGCCGAGCGGGGCGGCTTCGACCTGGTCGACCTGGCGGTCGCCGAGCCGAGCCTGGAGACGGTGTTCATCAATCTCACTGGCAAGGAGCTGCGGGACTGATGGCCGCGACGACTACCTCGCCCGCGCCGGTCCGGCATATCGGCGGCGGCCCGTCCCGGTCGGTCGCCGCGGCCAGCTGGACCGCGCTCGGCGCGCTGATGCTGCGCGACCTGGTGGTGCTGCGCAAGCACCTGTGGGAGTTCGTGCTGCGGACCCTGATCCAGCCGTTCCTGCTGTGCTTCGTGTTCCTGTACGTGTTCCCGAAGATCGGGCAGAGCATCGGCGGGCACGGCGCGGCCGCCGAGTCCGGGTTCGCCACCATCCTGGTACCCGGCGTGGTCGGCATCTCGGTCATGTTCCAGGGCGTGCAGTCCATCGCGCTGGCGATGGCGCAGGAATTCGGGTTCACCCGGGAGATCGAGGACCGGGTGCAGGCGCCGTGCCCGATCTGGCTGGTCGCGGTGGCCAAGGTGCTGTCGGGTGCGTCCCAGGGCGTGCTATCGGCCATCATCGTGCTGCCGATCGCCTCGGTCGTGCACGCGCCCGGGGTGAAGGCGCACCTGACCTTGCACTGGTGGCTGATCGTCACGTTCGTGCCGCTGGCCTGCGTGGCGATGGCCGGCCTCGGCCTGGTGCTCGGCACCAGCTTCGAGCCGCGCAACATCGGCCTGATGTTCGGCTTCATCATCCTGCCGATCACGTTCCTCGGCGGCACCTACTACTCGTGGACCAGGCTGGCACCGGTGACCGTCGGCGGCTGGCACTGGCTGCAGACGATCGTGCTGATCAATCCGCTGATCTACGTGAACGAGGGGATGCGGGCCGCGCTCACCACGGCGCCGCACATGCACCTGTACGTGATCTACCCGGTCGTCATCGGGTTCGGCGTCCTGTTCCTGGCCCTGGGCCTGCGCAACTTCCGCCGCCGCGTGCTGTCTTAGTCCCGCCTGCCCGCCCCGCGCTGCCCGCCCTGCCCGCCGCCCCGGCTGGGCGCCTGCGCTGGTGGCCGACAAGGCAGAAAAATGTTCCGCGTCCGTGTCGAATCAGGCCTGGCTCGTTCGACGCAGGCACGAGACAGCGCGAGCGGGACACGGCTCCCGGCCGCGAGGACGCAAGTGAAGGAGCACAGCGATGCGGTATTTCGGCTACACCCTGGGCGACCCGTCGGCACCGATGACGCCGCCGAGCCCCGAGCTCATGGCCGACATGGGCAAGTTGGTCGAGGAGGCCACGAAGGCCGGCGTCCTGCTGGCCACCGGCGGGATGGCGCCGCTGGACCAGGCCACCCGGGTGCAGTACGCCGACGGCGAGTTCACCGTGACCGACGGGCCGTTCACCGAGGCCAAGGAGCTCATCGGCGGCTGGGCGCTGATGGAGGTGCGGGACAAGGCCGAGGCGATCGAGTGGACCAAGCGGTTCCTGCGCCTGGCCGGCCCGGGCGAGAGCACCATCCGCCCGGTCTTCTGACCTGCGGGCAGCGGCCCGGTGGGGACGGGGTGCGCCCGCCCGCCGGGCCGCTGGCGTTGCGCGCAGCCAGTCCGGGCCCGGCCGCCCGGGCCCGCGGCGCAGCGGGCCGCCGGGCCGCGCCGCCCGCGGCGACCGGAGCCCGGCGGCGCGGCCAGCGGCCCCAGATCGCGCGGTGCCCGGGTTGCCCGTCCGAGGCTGCGGTGATGTGATCGGATCTCATGACGGTCGGCCGGGCGCACGCTGCGATCGAGGCCGTGGTGCGGATCGAGTGGGCCCGGCTGGTCGCCGGGCTGGCCCGGTACACCGGGGACGTCGGCCTCGCCGAGGAACTGGCCCAGGACGCGGTGGTCGCGGCGCTGGAGCAGTGGCCGCGAGAAGGGACGCCGCGCAACCCGGGCGCCTGGCTGACCACGGTGGCCCGGCGCCGGGCCGTCGACCTGTTCCGCCGCAACCGCGACCTCGCGGGCAAGTACGAGCAGATCGGCCGGGCGCTGGCGGCCGGCGGGACCAGCACCACGGCGGACTTCGACGCCGTGCTCGACGACCCGATCGAGGACGACCTGCTGCGGCTGATCTTCACCGCCTGCCATCCGGTGCTGCCGGTCACCGGCCGGGTCGCGCTGACCCTGCGGCTGCTCGGCGGCCTCACCGCGGCCGAGATCGCCCGTGCCTACCTGGTGGCCGAGCCGACAATCGCGCAGCGGATCGTGCGGGCCAAGAAGACCCTGGCCCGGGCGCAGGTGCCGATCGAGGTCCCGGACGCCGCACAGCGCCCGCAGCGGCTGTCCTCGGTGCTGGAGGTCATCTACCTGATCTTCAACGAGGGGTACTCGGCCACCTCCGGCGACGACTGGATGCGGCCCGCGCTGTGCGCAGAGGCGCTGCGCCTGGGCCGCCTGCTCGCCGAGATCGCCCGCGACGAGCCCGAGGTGCACGGGCTCGTCGCGCTGATGGAGATCCAGGCGTCCCGGGTCCGGGCCCGGACGGGGCCGGACGGGCGGCCGGTGCTGCTGCTGGACCAGGACCGGCACCGCTGGGACCGGCTGCTGATCAATCGCGGGCTGGCCGCCCTGGACAAGGCGATCCTGCTAGGCGGCGAGCACGGCCGGTACGCCCTGCAGGCGGCCATCGCCGCCTGCCATGCCCGCGCGTTCCGGCCGCAGGACACCGACTGGCCGCGGATCGCCGCGCTCTACGCCGACCTGGTGCGGGCAATGCCGTCCCCGGTTATCGAGCTGAACCGGGCTGTGGCGGTGTCGATGGCCTACGGCCCGCAGACGGCGCTGGAGATCGTGGACGCGCTCGCCGCCGAGCCGGCACTGCGCGGATATCACCTGCTGCCGAGCGTGCGCGGGGACCTGCTGATGAAGCTCGGCCGCCCGGCCGAGGCCCGGGCCGAGTTCGAGCGCGCCGCCGCGCTGACCGCCAACGCGGCCGAGCGGGAACTGTCGGCCCGCCGGGCCCGGGAGGCGGCGCGTGCCGCTGCCGCCCGCAACCCCGGCTGACAGGCCTGCACGAGGCTAGTGCTCCAGGCGGTCGAGGGCCTGGCGGGCGCGGCGCTGAGCGGTGGCGGCCCGACGCGCCTCCTGCCGGGCGTCCGCCAGCTCTTCCCGGCCGCCGGCCAGGCGCTGCCGGACCGCTTCCAGCTGGACTTCGAGAGCCCGGACCGCCTGCTCGGCCTGCTGCTGCGCCGCCGCAGCGGACTCGGCGGCCCGGTCAGCGTCGGCCAGCTCCCGCTGTGCCGCCGCCAGCGCCTGGCGGCGGCGTTCCCGCTCGGCCCGGGCCCGCGCCGCGGCCAGCGTGGTCACGCTGCCCATGCTCCGGCGGCCCGTGTCCTGCTGGCCCGTGTCCCGCTGGCCCGTGTCCCGCTGGCCCGTCACCAGCTGGCCGGTACTGCGGCAGCCGGCATCCTGGCCAGCCGGGCCTGACGGCCCGGCCGCAGGGGCCGCCGTGCCCCGTCGGGCCTTGGCGCGCTGACTGCCGCGCCGGGCGGGCGGCCCGGAGCCGGCTGGGGATCGCTCACTCTGGCCGGGGCCGGCCGGGGCCGTACCGACCCGGGCGGGCGGCACCAGGGCGAGCACCGGAGCCGGCTCAGAGCCGAACCCCTCCCAGCGGGCGGGCCGGTCCAGCGCCCCGGCCCGCAGCCGGTCAGCCACCTGCCGGTCGGCGAGGGCAGCTGAGAGCGTCGCGGTGACCTCGTCGCGCAGCGCGGCCGGCGGCGTGGTCAGCCCGGCGGCGGCGAACGCCTGGCGGGCGAGCGCGCCGACCAGCCGCCGCCGCTGCACCGACAGCTCACGCAGCGCGTCACCGTCCAGGGACTGCTGCGCGGCGTGCAGCCGGCCGCCGAGATCGGCGAGCCGGGCCGGTGCCTGCGGGTCGGCGCGCACCAGCTGGTTGAGCACCCAGGCCGACCTGGTCGGCTTGCGCAGCGCGGTGATGTGCTTGGCCGCGGCAGCTGCGCCCGCCTGGCGGGCCCGGGCCGCGAGCGCATTGCGCCGGGCGATGAACTCGCCGGGCTCGGCCGCGTACAGCTCGGCGGCCGCTTCGGCCACGAGGTCCTCGCCGGCCACCGGGCGCCTCCTTCCGGCGGGGCCGCAGTCCTGGGCGGGATGGTCACCTTCCAGACGGCCCGCCGTCCGGTGCGCCGCCCTGTGCCCATTGTGCGCCGGCCCGCCCCGCCGGGCTGCCGCGCCAGGCGGGCGGCGGCGGACCGCCCGGCCGGCCGGCTGCCGCGATCAGAGGCTGTCCCGCCGTCGCCGCAGGAATTCCTGCTCGGCCCGGTTCGCGGCCAGGGCGATCGCGGCCTCGTAGGCCGCCGCGGCCTCATCCCGGCGGCCGAGCCTGCGCAGCAGGTCGGCGCGCACCGCGTGGAACAGGTGGTAGCCGTCCAGGTCGAGAGCCTCGGCCTCGTCAAGCGCCGCAGCCGGGCCGTGCAGCTGCGCCACCGCCACGCACCGGTTGAGCGCTACCACCGGCGTGGGCGCGAGCACGGTGAGCTGATCGTAGAGCGCCAGGATCTGTGCCCAGTCGGTGCTGTCCGCGGTCACGGCGCTGTCGTGCACGGCGGCGATCGCGGCCTGCAGCTGGTACGGGCCGGGCTGGCCGCGGCGCAGGCAGGCCCGGACCAGGGCCAGCCCCTCGGCGATCAGGCCGCCGTCCCAGCGGCCCCGGTCCTGGTCAGCGAGCAGGACCAGCGCGCCGTCCGGCCCGGTCCTGGCCGGTGCCCGGGCCTGAGTGAGCAGCAGCAGGGTCAGCAGGCCGGTCACCTCCGGCTCGTCGGGCATCAGCGCGGCCAGCAGCCTGGCCAGCCGGATCGCCTCAGCGCACAGGTCGGCCCGGATGAGGTCATCCCCGGCGGCTGCGGCGTAGCCCTCGTTGAAGATGAGGTAGACCACCGCCAGCACGAACGGCAGCCGGTCCGGCAGCTCCGCCGCCCGCGGCACCCGGTAGGGGATCCGCGCGGCGCGGATCTTGCGCTTGGCGCGGACCAGCCGCTGCCCGACGGTGGCCTCGGGCACCAGGAACGCACGGGCGATCTCGGCTGTCTGCAGCCCGGCAACCAGCCGCAGTGTCAGGGCCAGCTGCGCTTCCGCGGCGAGCGCCGGATGACAGCAGGTGAAGATCAGCCGCAGCCGGTCGTCGCCGACCGGTCCCGCCTCCGCTGGCTCCGCGCTGCCGGCTAGCTGCTCCTGCAGCAGGGCAGCGCGGGCTTCCTGGCCCGGCCGGGCCGATTCGCGCCGCAGCCGGTCGAGCGCCTTGTTGCGGGCCGTGGTGACGATCCACCCGCCCGGGTTCGGCGGCACCCCGGCCGCCGGCCAGCGCTCGGCAGCGACGGCGAAGGCCTCCTGGACCGCCTCCTCTGCGAGGTCGATGTCGCCGAGGAGGCGGACCAGGATCGCGACCGCGCGCCCCGAGCTTTCCCGGAAGGTCCGCTCGACGACGGCGGCATCCGCGCCGGCCATCCGCCTACGACTCCGGAATCTCCTGGAACGGCCGCACCTCCACCGGACCGCCGCAGGCCGCCGACCCCCGGGCCGCCCAGTCGAGCGCGGCGTCCAGGTCAGGGGCGCTGATGATCCAGAACCCGCCGAGCTGCTCCTTGCTCTCCGCGAACGGGCCGTCGGTGGTGATCACCTGGCCGCTCCTGGAGTGCACGACCGTAGCCGTGGCCGGCGGGTGCAGCCCGCCGGCGAACACCCAGCAGCCGGCCTTCTGCAGCTCGGCGTTGAATGCGTCGACCGCGGCGTACGCCTGCTGGGTCTCCGCGGGCGAGCGCTCCGGCTCTCCCTCGACCATGTGCACGGCGAGCAGGTACTGCGTCATGACGATCTCCCTCCGGTGAGCCCGGCCCCGGCGGGGCCTTCCCTCACGTCACGAACGCGGGCCGCCGGAATCGACACCGGCCGGAACTTATTTCTGGCCCGAGCCGGAGTCTGCCACGATGGCGGGATGTCAGTGCAGCTGCGGCCGGCCACCGCCGAGGAGTTCGGTCCCTGGCGGGAGCGGGGCGAGGCTGAGTACGCCGGGCATATCGAGGCCAGCGGCGCGATGTCCGGCGAGGCGGCGGCGCGCAAGGCCCGCGACGACTACGTGCGGCTGCTGCCCGGCGGGCTGGACTCGCCCGGCCAGCTGATCTACCGCGTCGTGGATGACGGGCAGCAGGTGGGCTGGCTGTGGCTGGCGGCAGCGCCCCCGGAACTCGGCCCGTCGATGGCGTGGGTCTACAAGGTTGAGGTGGACGATGAGTTCCGCGGCCGCGGTTACGGGCGGGCGGCGATGCTGCTCGCGGAGGACGCGGCCCGGGCCCACGGCATGCAGTCACTGGGCCTGAACGTGCACGGCGGGAACACTGTCGCCCGGTCGCTGTACGACAGCATGGGCTACCAGGTGACCTCGCAGCAGATGAAGAAGGATCTCTAGGAGCATCCTGCTCCGGCTGGCGGCCCTGTCCGGCAGGCCCTGTCAGGCGGGACTGTCACCGCCGGATCCAGGTCCGGGGCTGAGCGCGCGCGGCGCAAGCGTCAGACCGCGCCGGGCAGCACCCGCGGCTCGATCCGCTCCTCCCGGGCCCGGTCACCATCCCGGGTGACCTGGTAGGCGCCCTTGCCCTTGACCTCGGTCAGCGCCTCGGCCAGCTGCGTGCCGCGGTAGAGCAGGCCGACGCCATCGTCGGTGGCGTACCCGTCCGGCAGCGTGCCGTCGGCGATCAGCCGGTGGTACAGCGGCCGGCGCTGCTCCTCGGAGTCGTAGTGCACCCCGTTCGAGTACGGCAGGAAGGCCAGCCCGTTGGTGACCGGCCGCAGTTCAGGGCCGAAGGAGTCGGTGGTGCCGCCGACGTGCCAGCAGATCGACCCGGCCGACACCCCGGCCAGCACCACGCCCGCCTGCCAGGCGCTCCGGAAGCTGTCGTCAAGGCCGTGCAGCCGCCACAGCGCCAGCAGGTTCGCGACGCTGCCGCCACCGACCCAGACCACGTCCTGGTCCAGCAGGAAGCCGGTCATGTCCTCGGCGTTCGGCATCGAGAACAGGCTCAGGTGGCGCACGTCGATGCCCGCGGCCTGCCCGGCGTCGCTGAGCAGGGCCTGGAACCAGCGCTGGTCGCCTCCGGCGGTGCCGACGTGGCACAGCCGCGGGGCACGGCCGCTCACCCCGGCCAGCTCGATTCCGTGCAGGACCAGCGGGCTGAACTCCACGTCGGTGCGCCTGCCGCGGCGCAGCCCGCCCGAGGTGGCCAGGATCGTGGGAGAGTCAGCCGGCATAGCCCGGCAGCCTACCCGGGGCCCGGCGACGGGGCGCTCCCGGGTCCTGCCCTCGCGCGGTCAGGTACCGGCGCGAGCGAGGATGCCCCGTTCCGGGTCCGCGTTGACCGGCGCCGACCCGGGCTTGCTCGCTGATCCGGCCAGCGGCTTCTTCGCCCTGATCGACGAGGGCGAGCTGACCGGCTTCCGGTCCTTTGGCGCCGACGGCCAGGTGCCGGGCGGCGAGTACGACGACTCGGCTCTGGACACCGGCGGCGGCCTGCAACCCGACCTCACCGGGAAGGGACTCGGCCGCGCGGCCATCCAGGCTGGCCTGGACTTCGGCCGGCGGCAGTTCGCGCCGGCTGCCTTCCGGGTGACCATCGCCTCGTTCAACGTCCGGGCTCAGCGGGTCGTCCAGGCGCTCGGCTTCCGCCCGGTGAGCAGCTTCCCTGCGACGGCGGACGGGCGCTGGTACCAGATCCTCATCCGGCGCGAGCAGCCCGTCCGGGCTCAGGGATCGTCGTCGTCGGGGGCGTAAATCCCCAGGCGGCGGCGCGTGCGCCAGCGGCGGTAACCGCGGACCGGGTGGGCCATGGCATGCAGCCAGGAGAGGTCCGCCTGGCCGAACCAGCTGACCGGGATGCCCAGGACTCGCTGCTGCTCCTCGTCCTGCCGGACCCGCGAGCCCGGCTCCCAGGAGAAGCCGAGAAACCGGTTCGGCTCTTCGCCGTTCCTGGTCACCGCCTCACCTCCCGCCGTGACCAGGGTCGGCGGGCGGCATGGGCCCTGTCAAGCCAGCCTGCGGGGAGCACCTGGCGGCCCGGCCTGGCTACGAGCGGGCTGGCGCGCTAACCCCGCGTCCGGTCAGGCAGGGCTGGGCGGGGAACTGGGCGGACTGACCCCGACTGCGCCCGCTGGACTCGGGCCAAGTCCCGCGATGACGCCACGGCCCTGTGCTGGGCCCTGGACTGACCGCCCGGACGGCCGCCGGATTGGCCGTCCGACGCCGAAGGCCTGGCGCGCGGAGCAGGCCTGACCGAACAAGAGCGGGGCAGGCCTGACCGAACAAGAGCGGGGCAGGCCTGACCGAAAAAAGGCAGGCGCCCGCCAGGCCGGAGCGGGAAGACTGCAGATCGTGATCCGTCTTCCTGAGACGCCGCACCTGACGTGGCCGACGGCTGCGGTGCGGACCTCGTATCTGGTGGGCGAGCAGGCCGATTGCCTGCTCAACGGGCTGCCGACCGACTGGCTCGGCCCGGCCAGCGAGGATTTCGCCGCCTTCATCGCCGAGCGGCGCGGAGTGCACGAGCGCTGGGGCGTGCCGTCGACGGTGTTCTGGTACGTCTCCGGCGAGTACTACCTCGGCACGCTCGTGGTGCGGCACCAGCTCACCCCCAGGCTGGCGCAGGCCGGCGGGAACGTCGGCTACCACGTCATAGTCCCGTGGCAGCGGCAGGGCCACGCCACCCGGATGCTCGCTGCCGGGCTTACGGAGTGCCGGCGGCTCGGCCTCGACCGGGTCCTGCTGACCTGCGATCCGGGGCAACGAGCCGTCCCGGAAAGTGATCCTGGCCAACGGCGGCGTGCCCGACGGCCGGGAGAAAGGCGAGGACCGGTTCTGGATAACCCTTGACGGCACCGGGCTCTAGCGGGCTGGTGTGCTTGGCTCAGCACAGCTGCATGCTTCCGGAGGGACCGCCGATGTTCGCTCATCAGCTCGTGGGCCTGACTGGCCCGGCCGACGTCCGGTGGACGGAGGTCGCGGAGCCTGCTGGCGACGAGGGCGTGCTCGTCGAGGTGGCCGCCGCTGGGGTGTCGTTTGCGGACCTGCTGCAGACCAGGGGTGCGTACCAGATGACGGTGCCGCTTCCCTACACGCCGGGCATGGACGCGGCCGGGGTAATCCGGTCCGCCCCGGACGGCAGCGGCCTGACCGCGGGCCAGCGGGTCGCGCTGCTGCTGTCCTACGGCTGCTGGCAGGAGGTCGTGTCCGCCCCGGCGGCGCGAGTGCTGCCGCTGCCGGAGGACATGAGCTTCGAGGCGGGCGCGGCCGCTCCGGTGAACTGCCTGACGGCGCTGTTCGCGCTGACCCGGCGAGCCCGGGCGCAGGCGGGCGAGACGGTACTGATTCACGGCGCGGCCGGCGGCGTCGGAACCGCTGCGATCCAGGTCGGCCGGGCTCTGGGGCTGCGCACGATCGCGGTCGTCAGCGACGAGGCGAAGAAGTCGTTCGTGCTGCGGTGCGGAGCGGACCACGCGGTCCTGGCCGACGGCTGGCTCTCGGCTGTGCGCGAACTGGCTGGCGACCGCGCAGTGGACATCGTGCTCGACCCGGTCGGCGGGGACCGGATGACCGACAGCCTCCGCTCGCTGGCCCCGGAGGGCCGGCTGCTCGTCGTGGGGTTCGCCGGCGGGGAGATCCCCGTCGTCAAGGTGAACCGTCTCCTGCTCGGCAACACCAGCGTGCTGGGCGCTGCCTCCCGGGAGTTCTTTGAGCAGCGCCCGGGGACGGTGGCCGACTTGTGGGACCAGATGCTCAGGCTGCGGCGACAGCGCAGGCTGCAGGACCCGCCCGTTCAGGTGCTCCCGTTCGCTGATGCTCGCGGCGCACTGCGCGCGATCGCCGACCGCGCGGCCACGGGCAAGGTCGTGCTGAGCCGGCAGGAGTAGCTGGTCACGGTGCGCGGCCGGGCTCTTGCGCGCGCAATTCTGCCTCTAGCAGGTCCATGGCTTTGAGGAAGGCAGCCCGCTCCCCGGCGTCCAGCCGGTCGAGGACGCGGGCCAGCGGCTGCGCCGCGCCGTCGAGCCAATTGTCGATGAGGGCGCTGCTGGCAGGCGAGATCTGCACGATCGTCCGCCGCCGGTCGGCGGCGTCGGGCTCCCGGATGATGAGTCCCGCCCGGTCAAGGTCGGCCAGGACGCCGCTGACCGTGGACAGCGTCAGGCCGAGCCGGGCGGCGAGACTGCCGACCGTGAGCGGTTCATCCCGCAACTGCTCCAGGACAGCGCCATGCCGGGGCCCGAGGGGCGCATGGGACTGCGGCGCGGCGCGATCCTGGGACCGCCGCATGCCCCGGGAGATGCGCGGCAGCAACTGCATGAGCCGCAGGCATACCGCTGAGTGCCTGGACTCCCCCGCCTCCGCTGCCATGGACCCTCCGTTTGACAGTTCCGCCAGGCAGTATATACGGTTCGTACAACGAAACTGTTTGGAAGTACGAACTAATATCCCTGGAGGAACCATGACAACGGACGCGCAGACGACCGGCGCGGCGCTGCGGGCCATGCTGGCCGACGGCTCGCTTGCCGGGCAGTGGGCCCTGGAACCCTCGCGATCTTCCGTCGCCCTGCGATCGAAGAGCATGTGGGGCCTGATGCCCGTCAAGGGCACGTTCGGCCAGGTATCCGGTGCGGCTGAGATCTCCGCTGGCGGGCAGGTGAGCGGCAGCGTGCAGGTAGACGCGGCGTCGATCGACACCAAGATGAAGAAGCGTGATGACCACCTGCGCTCGGCGGACTTCCTCGACAGCGCCAATTACCCGCACATCACGTTCACTGCGCAGCAGGTCACGCTGACCGATCAGGGCGCCACCGTGGCCGGCGAGCTTCAGGTCCGCGACCAGACCCGCCCCCTGTCGTTCCCCGCCCCTGTCAGCGCCCCGGCCGACGGGCAGGTCCAGGTCGATGCCGAAGTTGCTGTCGACCGGTCCGACTTCGGCCTCACCTGGAATCAGATGGGCATGACGTCGATGAAGAACACCCTCGTCATCCGCGCCGTCTTCACCCGCCGCTGACCGGGCAGCCGGCCGGGCGAGAGCCAGCCGTCCCGGTGCAGCGTCCGGCCGCCTGCCTGTCAGCTGAGCCGCACCCGCGGGTTGAGCAGCGCATAGCAGACATCGGTGGCGAGGTTGACGACGGCGATCAGGATCACGACGGCGAGCGCTGTTCCCATGACGACCATGAGGTCACCGGCCCTGGCCGCCACCAGGAACGCCTGCCCGATCCCGCCGAGCGCGAACACCTGGTCGACGATGGCCGCGGCTCCGAGTACTGCTCCGAAGCCGACGCCGATGCTCGATACGACCGGGAGGATCGCTGCCCGGAGCACGTGCAGCCAGAAGACCCGGCGCCCGGCCAGACCCTTGGCCCGGGCGGTCCGGATGTAGTCCTCGCCGAGTACATCAAGAATGCCTGCCCGGACCAGCCTGGCGGTCACGCCCGCCTGGCCGGCGGCGACGGCGATCCAGGGCAGGATCATCCGGCCGAGCCACTGGCCGGGGCTCTGGCTGATGCCCACGTAGCCGGGCTGAAGCCACAGGTTCCCGGCGGCGGCCAGCCGCGAGAACACCGCAAGCAGCAGTAGCGCCAGCAGGAACGTCGGGACGCTCAGGGCGGTCAGCACTCCGGTGGTGGCGATCCGGCCGGCCCACGAGCCTGGTCGCAGCGCGCTCACGGTGCCCGCCAGGATCCCGGCCGTCAGCCACAGCACCATCGCCCCGGCCATCAGTGACAGGGTCGGCGGCAGCCCGTCCCGCAGGATGGTGTCCACCGGGACCTGATCGGTCAGCGACTGGCCGAGGTTGCCGTGCAGCAACCGCTCCAGATAGTGCACGTACTGCCAGGCCGCCGACTGGCCCGGGCCGAGCTGCCGGCTGATCTCCGCGTCGATACCCGGATTGGGTACCCCGATCCGCATAAGCCCGAAGGTGGCCAGGGTGGTGGCCCACACCAGGACTGCGAGCCCGAGCAGTCGCCTGAGCAGGAAGCCCGCGATCTCTGTCACCATCCCCTCGCTGCCGCAGCGCTAAGGTTCTTGGCCGGTTTCTGTTATCAGCGCGGGGGTGAGCGGCTCTTACCGGTGTCAGCTCTCGCTCCTGAAAGGACCCGGTCATGAAAGCTCACGCGCACAGGCCAGTTTCCCGGATCGCTGCGACGCTCTCGGCGGCCGGCCTCGCGGCATGGTGCATGGCTGGCGTGGCCACGGCGGCGCCTGCCACCCCTGCGCTGCCGAGCGCCGGCAACGGGTTCACCGTCTCGC
Source organism: Streptosporangiaceae bacterium (assembly GCA_052143655.1). Taxonomy (GTDB): domain Bacteria; phylum Actinomycetota; class Actinomycetes; order Streptosporangiales; family Streptosporangiaceae; genus CAVSUR01. The sequence goes on from JBKQSL010000387.1 coordinate 26,767, forward strand.
TCGCAGCGAGCGCGTCCTACCCCTTCACAGGGCAGTCGGTCACGCTCACCGCGACGACGAACGCCAACGTCGGACCGACCCCGTATTACATCACCATCTACAGCGAGACGACCGGCTTGCCGCTTGCGGTCTGCGGCGTCGGCACCACGTGCTCAGCGACCGTCGCGCAGGGCACGCCGGGCACTCAGGCCTACGAGGCGTTCGTGGGAGACGACGTCCCCGGCGATGGCCAGCCGGGTTTCGCGCTCGTCTCCAGCAACGAGGTCCCGGTCACCTGGTGGATGCTCATCCTGCACAAGCTCAGCGCTCCTCAGTAAACGACGGCCTCCTGGCACCTCCCTGGCCATGGTGCCCATGTTCATCCCCTACCTCTCCACCGCGTTCGCTCCGGCCGGCACCCGGCCGGCCGGCTAACCGGCCGGGCTGGTCAGCTACCTGGCCGGGCGGCTGACCGCGGCTGCTGGAGGCCGCCGCGATCCCGTCATGGCGTGGCTGATCACGCGGATGGGCTGTCGAAGTAGTGGCCCTTGTCGAGATCGTCGATGAGCCCGGGATGCGTCGGCTGCCACCCCATCAGCTCGCGGGTCAGTGCGCTCGATGCCGGGGCGTCGATCGCGAGGAAGCCGGCCAGCCAGCTGAAGTGCTCGGCTGCGTCCTCGGGAGAGATGGCGGCTACCGGCAGGCCGAGATGCCGTCCGATCACGCCGGCGATGTCGCGGATCGGCACCCCCTCGTCGGCGACCGCGTGCAGCGTCGATCCCGCCGGGGCCTTTTCCACCGCCAGGCGGAAAAGATGCGCGGCGTCGAGCCGGTGCACGGCGGGCCAGCGGCTGGCCCCGTCGCCGATGTAGCCGGAGACGCCCTTGCCGCGGGCGATGCCGACGATGGTCGCCATGAAGCCGCCGTCTCCGTCGCCGTGCACCGTCGGGGGGAGCCGCACGATGGACGAGCGAACGCCGCGGGAAGCCAGCGAGAGCGTGGCCTTCGCAGTGGCCCGCCGGGTCTCCGGACCGCCGCCCAGTGCGGCCACAGCCGGGTCGAGGCTATGGCCGTCCCGTTCGGTCGCCACGCGCCCCGGTGTGAGCCCGAGCGTCCCGGACGCGATGACAAGCGGCCGGCCAGAGCCGGCCAGCACCTCGCCGAAGGTCTCGACCGCGCGCCGGTCCGCGTCGGCGGCGTCCTGGAAGCCCCCCGAGAAGGCGATGTCGTGCTTGAACGCGAGGTGGATCACGCCATCCGACGCGGCAGCCGCACTCCGCAGGCTGTCGAGGTCATCGAGAGTGCCGCGCTGCACCTGCGCCCCGGCCGCTGCGAGAGCGGCGGCTGAGGCATCCGACCGGGCCAGCCCGGTGACCTGATGACCTGCTCCGATGAGCTCGGGAACGACGGCGGAGCCGATCCAGCCGGACGCGCCGGTGACGAAAACACGCATGAAACCTCCCGGTGGTCGCCGTCCTCAGCGCCGCAGCCGGGCGAGGGCGGGTCCATGTCAGTTACTGTCATCAGCTTAGCACTGATGTCAGCCGCTGTCATAAACTATGATGCAGGACATGGGTCGATGGGAGCCGAACGCGCGCGGCCGGCTTGAGCAGGCCGCGCTCGCTCTGTACGGCGAGCGCGGGTTCGAGCAGACCACGGCGGCCGAGATCGCTAAGCGAGCGGGGCTCACGGAACGAACGTTCTTCCGGTACTTCGCCGACAAGCGCGAGGTTCTGTTCTGGGGCGCGGACGCCCTGCAGGGACTCCTGGTGAACACGGTCGCCGCTGCGCCTGATTCCGCGGCTCCGATCGCGGCGGTTGCCACGGCCCTGCAAGCCGCTGCCGCCATCCTCCAGGAGCGCCGCGATAGCGTCCGGCAGCGCCAGGCTGTCATTGCCGCGAACGCCGAGCTGCGCGAGCGCGAGCTGATCAAGCTCGCATCACTCGCCGCGGCGCTCGCCGGCGCGCTGCGCCAGCGCGGCGTCGGTGACCCGGCCGCGAGCCTGACTGCCGAGGCAGGAATCGCTGTCTTCCGAGTTGCGGTCGAGCGCTGGGTTAGCGACACCGGCCAGCGAGACTTGTCGGAACTGATCCGAGAATCGCTCGACGAGCTGAAAGCCGTGACCGCAGGCAGCTGATCCCGGCGGCGGAACGTGAGATCACGGGCCCGACGGCCGCGCCGATGGCCAGCGGTGACGCCCGGCGTTGTTCTGGACAGCCTGTCACCGGTGCATTAGCTTGCCAACCATGTTCGCGACCGCCCTGGTCAATCTCTACACGGCCGACATCGAAGCCGGACTGCGGTTCTATCGCGACCTCCTCGGTTTCGAGGAGACCTTCCGCACCCCGAAAGAGGGAACCCTGCAGCACGTCGAACTCAAGCTCGGCGGGTTCGCACTCGGACTTGGAACAGTGCATGCAGCGAAGAGGGTGCACGGAGTCGACGCGTCGCCCGGCAGCCCCGCCATGGTCCTGGTCGTATGGACGGACAACGTGGACACTGCCTTCGAGCAGCTGAGATCCGCGGGCGTACCCGTTGTTCAGCCGCCGCATGACACTGGCAACAACAGCCGCAACGCGCTGCTGCGGGACCCCGACGGAAACCTCGTCGAGATCGCGGCAAAGGTCGCCTAGTCAGCAGCGATGACATCCGCTGGCCGGTTGGCGGCCGGGGTGCAGCGGGGTGCAGCGGCAGGACTCCGGGACCGCGGGCCGGATCGAGAAATGCCCGCTGGGGTGTTGCTGGCCTGTGCCGTGCCGGCGGCGGCCGGGCACGTCAGCTGAGTGCGGGCCGGCCAGGTCTCAGCCGTGGCCCAGCACATCGAGCTTTTCCAGTGTCGCGGTCATGCTGTCGATCCAGCGGGCACCGCCCTTGACGGCCCTGCGCAGCCATTCGGGCGCACGCGAGCAGTCGTAGGTCTCGGTCACCAGAGTGGAACCAGGACCGAGCGGGGTGAGTTCAAAGGTCCATCGGTGCGGGGCACTTCTGTCGCCGATGTCGGCCTGGTCCTCGGGGCGGGAGGCGGCTATCAGGACCGGCTCCCAGCTGATCCGGCGGAGGGCTAGAACTCGACGACATGATTGGCAATCTCGTAGTCGCCCATCTCGTCGTTGTGCATCTTCATCGTGAACACGCCTCTAATATGCGGATCTCGTTGTCAAGTCTCTGGCGGCGTGTCGCGCGTGTCATGAGGCCTCCTCCCCGAGGCGGGCGAGCAGCCCGTCGAAGATCTTCTTGCGCCCAATCTGGCCCTTGGCCTCGGTGTCGTCCCGCTGGCGCTGCAGGGTGGGCCGGAACTCGATGGTGGTCTGGAAGAACGTGCAGGACTCGCAGATCGACTCGAAGTGGCAGTCCATACCGACCGGCCGGGCGCAGTAGCCGTTGCCGAGCATGCGGCGGTGCATCTCGGCGCGGAGCTTGCGCATCTCGGCTCCCTCGGCGTCGGCGGGCAGCCGCCGGGGCGCGTCATAAAGCGCCTCGACCTTCTCCGAGACCGTGAAGTACTCATAGTGCCCAGGGACGAGGCCGAGCCGTCACGGTGGCCGACGTCGGCGCCTGGCCACCCTCCGGTCACGGCGGCACGGCGTTGGCCGGGGCAATCGGCCTGCCCTCCCGCCCCCGGGTACTGCCGCGTGCCGCTGTTTAGTGACACGCCGGGTCATCGGCGGCTGAGGAAGACGACTTGGCCGGCCTGGATCTGGCCGGGCTTGTCGAGAAACGCGGCCAGAGCGCTGGTGATGGCGGCCGGGTAGGCGCGATTTTGGGGGAAGGTCTTGGTCGAGACGAGAATCAGCCCGGCATGCGCGTGCCCGGCGGCCCGATATTGGGCGTCGAGCGGCACGAAGTCCTTGATGTTCGCGGTGACCAGGGCGCGCCCGGTTGCTGCAGCATGGGCGAGGATCTGCTCGTCTGGGAGCGAGACGAGCGCCGGGTCGGCCACGACCGCAAGGACGTCGTGGCCCCTGGTGCCAAGCTGCTCGGCGATGGCGGGAGAGAACATTTCATCGAGCAACAGCGGATGGCTCACCACTTACCCGGCCAGCAACTGGCGCTCGCGCCGCCATGCTTGTTCGGCGGCATCCTCCGCGGCGGTGGCGGCGGCGATTTCCGCGTCGATTTCCCCGGGGTAGGACGCCCAGTACCGGACGGCCGTGCGAATCAGGCGCAACGCGACGCCGGTGTTGCCAGCGACCAGGGCGAGCAAGTCCCCCTCGGCCAGGCCGGCCTCAGCAGCTCTAGCGGACTTGACTGCGCGCACGACTTCCCAGACGTCGGGGCCGCCAGCCAGCGCGGCACGCCGCCCTGTGGGGCCGGGCCGGAACACGATGCCCGGGTGCTCTCCTATCCGGAGGGCTTCGTCGACGAGTCTGTTAGCGGCGGACGAAAGGGACATGCCTGGGTTAGTGGCGACGAAGGAGGCCAGCCGCTCGGCCACATCGGTCTCGAAACGTACCGGGGTCGCTACGCGCCTTGCCATGACTACAATGTAGTCGGTTAAGCTCGCTCGGACAAACGGGAGGGCTGCTCGGCGCGGCAGGACCGCCAATTGGCGCATATCCAGCATGAGGCGGACGAATCGAGGGCACTTCGGTCTCGGCCTCGTTACGGTGCGGGCGAATGCCGATCAGTGCAGCGCGGCCACCCCGGCCTCGGCGACCTCCCGATCCTGGTTGCAGTGATCACCACTCACGCGCTGTCGCGCTGGCGTTTGAGCCGACTACCGCGGCCTGCAGCAGCCGCGTCGGCCCGGCGCAGCGAGGCCGCTGGTATGACCTGGGCAAGATCGTGCTCGACCTGGCGCAGGACGGCGGGGTCCTCGGCCACCTTGTCCGGACCGGCGCGAGGGCAGGCCAGACGGCGGACTGGCTATCGCTCGTTCAACGGTATATAACGTCTGTATGGGTACACGTGCCATGCAGGAAGCGACCTTCATGATCCTCACCGCGCTGGCAAACGGCAGCCAGCATGGTTACGGGATCATCACCGACGTCCAGGAGATCTCCGGCGGCCGGGTCCGGCTGCGCCCGGGGACCCTGTACACCGCCCTGGACCGGCTCCGCGCGGACGAGCTGATCGGGGTGGCCCGGGAAGAGATCGTGGACGGGCGGCTCCGCCGGTACTACCGGCTCACGCCCGCGGGCACCAAGCGGCTCGGCGCCGAGGCGGCCCGGCTTCAGGCTCATGCCAGCGCCGCGCTGACGCGGCTGAACCTGGCCGGAGGGATGGCGACATGACTGAGCAGGCGAACCTCGAGCGAGGATACCGGCGATTGCTGGCGTGGTATCCCCGGGCGTTCCGGCGAGAGAACGAGCAGGAGATCCTCGCGGTGCTGATGGCCTGCGCCCCGGACGGCCAGCGTCGGCCCGGCCTGGCCGAGTCCGCGGACCTGATCAGGAGCGGCCTGTGGATGCGCCTGCGCCCGAGCGTGCCACGGTCGGCGCGCACGGTGCGGGCAGCCGTCCGGCTCATGTACGCGGGCGCCGCCGTCAGCACCCTCAGCCTGATCACCTCGATCATCTCGCTGGCCCTCATCGGGCCCAGCGCGGCCACGCTCCGCCTGGCGGGGCGCAGCCAGCCGCTTCCGGTCGCCATCACGGTGGGGATCGTGGGCGGCCTGGTCGTGATCGCCCTGTGGCTGTGGATGGCGGGGGCGAACGGCCAGGGCCGGAACTGGGCGCGCACGCTGTCCACGGTGCTGTTCGGCCTGGCAACGCTGGAGCTTATCAGCGTCTTCAGCGGGGCCCAGACCGTGCTCGGCCTGATCTTCTGGGTGCCGACCTGGCTGGTCGGCCTGGCTGCGGTGTGGCTGCTCTGGCGCCCGGCCTCCAGCGCATTCTTTAAGCTGCCCACCCAGGCCCCGGGGCAGCCTCCAAGGTCACTGTGACCCATGGGTGGCAAGCTGTCCGCCCAGGGCCAGGACAACAACAGGGACAACCCTGAGCCTGTGACCGCGACAGACCCTGCCTAGCCTTCCTATCGAGCATGTGACGGGCACGGCAGCTACATGGCACGGTGATCTTGTGACTACGTATTAGGGCTCGGTGGGTATATAGCGGACCAGTCGGCAGCCATGTCGATCATGGTCCACTTGTGCTCGGTGGCGGCGGCGAGGATCTGGCCGGTGCCGCTGCCGAGGATCGGGTCCTGATCGTAGGCGTACTCCCGCTCGCTGTCGGTGTGGCGGACGACCAGTTCCAGGGTCCGGTGCGAGCTGGCGGCGGTCCACTGAAGCATGGCCAGGTCGCCGTCGGTGTTCCCGGCAGCCACGATCGGGCGCTGCCCGACGTGCCGGTGAATCGAGCTGGGCTTCTGCGGACCATCGTCGAAGACCCTGACTTCAGCGCTCTTGACGAGTTCCGGCCCGCTGTCGCCGACGCGAAACTCGGTTTCGCCGACGCTGCCGATCACCCGGTGCGGTGGCAGCCCGTAGGCATCGGTCGTCCAGGCCCGCATGAAATCCGTGCCGCCGCCGGAGAAGATCCAGCAGGAGAAGCCGTTGTGATCCAGCAGGCGCAGCAACTCCAGCATCGGCTGGTATACGGTCTGCGGGTATGGCGTCCCGAAGCGCGGGTGCCGGGCCGAGGCTAGCCAGCTGCGGCAGGCGGCGTCGAACTCTTCGGTGGTGATGCCCGCGTGGGTGAGCGCCACCAGCTTGATCAGGGCGTCCATCCCGCCCGCGTGCAGCTCTCCGAGGCTGGTGGGATGTCCCAGCTCGGCCGCCCGGTCCAGGGCAAAGACCAGCTGAGCGTACACGGGCCGTTCCGTCCACAGCGTGCCGTCATTATCAAACACCGCGACACGGGCGCGCTCGGGGACGAAGTCCGGGGAGTCAGGATCGGTGACGGCGGCGACGAATTCCACGATCGACCGCTTCGCTGGTGTCTCACGCCAGCTCGGCAGCTTATCGGCGCTCATTGCCCACTCCCGCCGCGACTAGACGTGCAGGTCTACTCGCGGGCGAGCATGGCCTGGGCTTCGCGTTCCAGGTCGACGTAGGGGTCGCCGCTGACATCGACGGCGACGCGCTTGATGGTGCCGCCGGTGAACATGTGCGGGTGATCGCCTGGGTAGTCCGCCGTGACCGCCTCGCCGCTGTCCCGTCCGACGCACAGACCCTCGCCCGCGAGTGAGAACAGCCCGGGCTGGGTCTTGATCCGGTCCTCGCCGACCTTCTTGTCCCCGTGGTAGAGAGACAGGATCCCGGTCGCGACCCCGGGTGGATCCTCGCCGTCCTTGTCGAAGGAGGCCGACAGGATGAGGTTCTCGCCCACGGGCAGATCTTCGGTCCCATCGATCTTCTGCTCTAGCAGGCCGACGAAGTTGTAAGCGTAGTGCAGCCGGTTGTCCTTCACGTACAGGGCATGCCCGCCGAACCGTGAGCCGTGCGCGAACAGCACTCCCTGCGCTCCGGGGGCAGGGATATCCACCAGTGCCCCGATCGTGTAGGACCGGTTGCGGATGTTGACCGCCTGCACTTCGGGTACCTCGGCGATGTCGGGGAAGTAGACGTATCGCTTCTGGGACGCCGCCAGCTGCGGCCGCGGCGTGCTGATGATCTCCAGCGCGGACCGGTCATCGAGCGGGAACACCCCGTTCTCCCCGGCCTGGGCGAACCACAGGTTGACTAGCTCGCGCAGCTTGTCCGGGTGCTCGGCAGCTAGGTCATGCAGCTCGGCCCGATCGACATCGGTGTGGTACAACTCCCAGGTGTCGTCGTTGAAGTGACTCCAGCCGCTGAGCGTGGGGTGGGTGGTGATGGCCTTCCAGCCATCGTGCCAGATGCCCCGCGAGCCGAGCATGGAGTAGAACTGGGTCTTGCGGGCCGAGGGTGCCGATTCCATCTCGACGGTATAGCGCATGCTCACCCCGTCGAAGGGACTCTGCACGTGGCCTCTGATCGTCTCTGGGGGCTGCACGCCGAGCACGTCGAGGATGGTCGGCACGAGGTCGATCGCATGGTGGTACTGGTGCCGCAGCTCGCCCCGGCCGGTGGCATCGCCGGTGGCCGAGGGCCAGGAGATGATGCACGGATCGGCGGTGCCGCCGTTGAACTCATACCGCTTCCACATCTTGAACGGCGTGTTGAATGCCATCGCCCAGCCGTTGGGGTAGTGGTTGTAGGTCTTCGTCCCGCCGAGTTCGTCCAGCATCGCCAGGTTCGACTTCATGTCATCGGGGATGCCGTTGGCGAACAGCATCTCGTTGACCGACCCGTTCGGGCCACCTTCGCCGCTAGCGCCGTTGTCCGATACCACGATGACCATGGTGTTCTGCCGCTGCCCGGACTCCTCCAGGTAGTCCAGCAGCCGCCCGATGTGGTGGTCGGCGTGTGCCAGGAACCCGGCATATACCTCGGCCATCCGGGCGAACAGCCGCTTCTCCTCCGCCGACAGCGAGTCCCACGGCCGGGTGTAGTCCAGTGGCGGGAACGGCTGGCCGTCGGGTCCCGTCCGGGTCTCGGGCGTGCCGATCGGGTTGAGGGGCGGCAGCTCGGTACCGGCCGGGACGACCCCCATTTCCTTCTGCCGGGTCAGCGTCTGCTCGCGGATCGCCTCATAGCCCATGTCGAAGCGGCCCTTGAACTTGTCGGCCCATTCTTTTGAGACATGGTGCGGCGCGTGGGCGGCGCCGGGCGCGTAATACAGGAAGTACGGCTTGTCCGGTGCGACCGTCTTGGCGTCTTTGACGAACTCGATCGCCTTGTCGGTCAGATCCTCGGTGAGGTGATAGCCCTGCTGGGGAAGCTTTGGCTGGTCCACCGGGTGGTTGTCGTAGACCAGGTCCGGGTACCACTGGTTGGTCTCGGCGCCCAGGAACCCGTAGAACCGCTCGAAACCGCGGCCGGTCGGCCAGTTCCGGCGGGTGGAGGCGAGGTTCATCTCTACGGTCGGGCACAGGTGCCACTTGCCCACGATGTAGGTGTTCCAGCCGCGCTCGCCCAGGACCTCCGAGATCATGCCGTTCTCTGGCGGGACCGTACCGCTCGCGTTCGGGAACCCGACCGCCGCCTCGGTGATACACGCCATCGAGTTGCGGGTGTGGTTGCGCCCGGTCAGCAGGCACGACCGGGTCGGCGAGCACAGCGCCGTGGTATGCCACTGGGTGTACCGGATCCCGTCGGCCGCGATCCGGTCGATGTTCGGCGTCTCGATCGGCCCGCCATAACACGACATGGCCGAGAACCCGACATCGTCCAGCACGATGTAGACCACGTTGGGCGCGCCGTCAGGCGCCTTGGGCGGCTCGAACGGTGACCAGTCAGGAACCGAGTCCCGGATGTCGACATTGATCGTCCCCTTGAACGGCTCGCTCACCTCAGCACCCTTCCGCCTGAGGGGGTAACGCTTGCTTCCCCTGGACCTGGACCGTCCGAGGAAGAAGGCGATAACACCGTCGAGGCGTCTCTTGCAAATAGCCGCCATGGCCTGCGCGCCCATACTCGCAGCAGTGGGTTCCTCCCAGATCACCCGGTGAGGGTGATGCTGGAGGACGCAGCGCAGCGCCAGTCATCGGCCAGGTCCTGGCGGTCGGGGTAAGCCCGGATCGCGCGCCCGGAGTTGCTGCTGACGATCGACACCGTGCCGGCCTCGTCCGCTCCTTCGCCGCCCTGCTCAGGCCAGACCCGGCCAGCGAGGCCAGGCTCAAGGACTGGCATCCCCCGCGGTGATCGCCCGGGTGCCGGCCGTCCAGCGCAGTCGATGCACTTGCCGTGGTGTGCGGTCTCTAGGCTGCGTTCATGGCTGCGCTGTTGATGGTGGGCACCGATCTTGCCCGCGAGATCGTCAGCCGCAGTGCCGCGCGTGCTGGCGAGCTGGAAGCCGCCACGGGTGTCAGGCCTTGCCTGGCGACGGTGATCGTGGGTGATGATCCGGCCTCGGTGATGTACGTGCGGATGAAAGAGAACCGGTCCCGCCGGGCGGGCATCGACTCGCGTCACGTCGGCTTGCCCGCAGGGATCACGACCTCCGAACTGGTGAGCGTGATCTCTGGGCAGTCGGCCGATGCGGAGGTCCACGGAATCTTGCTACAGCATCCGGTCCCGCCGCAGATCGACGAGCGGGCGGCCTTCGAGGCCATTGCCCCCGGCAAGGACGTGGACGGCGTGACCATGCACTCGTTCGCGGCCATGGCGTTCGGCTATCCCGGCTTCGCCTCATGCACCCCCGCTGGGATCATGCGGCTGCTCGATGCCCATGGCGTAGACCCTGCCGGTAAGCATGCCGTCGTGGTGGGGCGCAGCCCGATCCTGGGCAAGCCGGTCGGCATGCTGCTGCTCGGCCGAAACGCGACAGTCACCTACTGCCATTCCGGGACTCGCGACCTCCCCCGCATCGTCCGGGCCGCCGATATCGTCGTCGCGGCGGTCGGCAGGCCCGAGTTCGTCCGGGGTGACTGGATCAAGCCCGGCGCGGTGGTCGTGGACGCCGGTTACAACCCTGGCAACGTCGGTGATGTCGCCCTCGCTGAGGCCGTGGACAGGGCGAGCCTGCTGACTCCTGTCCCAGGCGGTGTCGGGCCGATGACCATCGCCATGCTGCTGGAACAGACCGTCGATGCTGCCTTTGAGCAGGTAAAGGGCGATGCCGCCACGTTCCAGACCTGACTGCCCTTTCCCGTCCTGCTGATAGGCGCCGATCCCTTGCGGGCGGGTCGGCGGCCCAAGGCTCGGCGGAGCCGATCGCGCAGCGACGCCGGAGGCGGCCTTGGAGGGCACGAGGATTCTCCATTGATGATCTTCGCGGTGATCTGCGGAGAATGCCCGTCCCGGGCCGGCGGTGCAGGCTGACACGCCGGTGTCCCCGGCAGAATAAGGGCCATGCCCGAGTCGACCAGGACCTCCCTGGCTCAACGGCTCCGCGCGCACGCCAGGGAGCACTGGCCCCAGCTGGCTGCCGTCCATGTCCGGTACCACGGTCAGTTCGCCTACGTAGCCGCCGAGCTGACCGATGGTGACCGGCTACCGCTGATGCGGTTGCGCTACGGCGGATCCGCCCACCGGTGGGGATCGGCCATCTACGTGGCAAGCAAGGACAGCTACGAGGACCAGATCTGGTTCAACGGCGCCATAGAAGAGGTCTTCGACTTGGTCTGCGACCTCCACGTGACCAACACCGGCCCCTGATCACCAACAGCACGCAAGCGCCCGAACCGTCAACCCCCGAAGGTCTTCCGGCGCGGACCACTAACTAACCTCCGGCATTCAGCGTGAGTGGTGAATTGGGGCACTGCGGACTTCTGCACGGTCGTGAGCTGGGGTTTTGCGGCTTCGCGCTTGCGGGTTCAACGGCGAAGAGCGCCCTGGTCCTGGGAGATTACGCGGTAACCACACCTTGCAATCTCCGGGACTGGAGCGCTCTTCGCCATGCATTGCATAACGGCTGGGACCATGCCCTGAAGGTCACGGGCGACGGGACGGGTCTGGTCGGGTACGCCGGCACCCCGGCCGTGCTGGACCGGATCGCCCGTGCCCGCGCGAAGGCCCGGGCGCACGTGCGGCAGCTGATAGAAGGCACTCCCGCGGGGTTCCCGTGGCTGGTCATCGCCGGGAAGGCGCTGACGGGCTGGCTGGTGATCGACAGGTCCCGGCCCGGTTCCGGAAGAAGATCATGGTCCGCGTCGACGGCGCCGGCGCGAGCCACGAGCTCATCAGGCACCTGCTGTCGATGTCCTCCCCGCGGCGGATCCTGCTGTTCAGTAACCACACCCAGAGAGCCCTGACCAATTGAGGCTAATAGGCGCCGAACCCTGGGGCACGGTCGGCGGGTCGATGGCGTCCGCCAGTCTGTGTGATGGAAGTGAGGGGCCTCGTGCCCTTGCGGCAGCGTCCGCCAGGATCAGGTTCGATACACATCATGCCGATGACCGATGTCAACCACGGTCACCACTCGGGTCTTGTCATCGATCCGGTAAAGGACCCGGTAGGTTCCGCGCCGCGCACTGAACCTATCGTCCAGCGGCGCAAGGAGGCGTTTCCCGACACGATGCGGCTGCATTAGCAGAGGGCCTGTAATGAACTCGTAGGCTGCGGCGGCAACGGCCTCGGGCAGAGTCTCAGTCAATGCTCGCCGCACGGTGGGAGTGGTCCGCAGGGCGTAGGGTTCGTCAAGCGCGTGTCCAGTCATCCCGGGGCCGGACGGCGTCGCATTGCCTGTGCCAGTTCCTCTGCTGAGACCGACTCACCCCGCGCCAGCTCCGCATCGGAGGCGGCAAGACGGCTCACGGTTTCAGAATCACGCAGGATGGCGAGGGTTTCCTCGAGCCGTTCAAGGTCCTCAGACGCCACCAAGACGGCTGCGGGTCGACCGTGGACCGTCACCGTCACCCGCTCGTGGTGATCGTGAACGCGGCTCACGAGCTCGGAGAGATGACTCTTGACCTCACCTAGCGGCAGCGTTGTCATAGTCAGAAGTTTGACCAAAAATATAGTTCTGTCAAAGCGGCTGCGGCTTCTGTGCGAGACCAGTTCGGACGGGACTCACCGGAGCGGTAACTCAAGACTGCGATCTTGACGCTGACCTGCGGATACGGTGGCGCGCTCGGAGGGACTCGAACCCCCAACCTTCTGATCCGTAGCAAGATCAGGTTCGTCCAGATCCGGCCGTCGTTGTCCATTCGGGCCGCTGGCACGTTACGCGGCGACATGGGCGTTCCAGCGTTGTCCGCGCTCGTCCAGGTTCGTTGTTAGCAACCGCGTTAGCAAGATCGGCGTCCGCCTGGGGCAGATTCGACATCGGCGCCTGTCCTGGTGGCCCGGTGTGCGGCGGGCGGGCCGCCAAGGTCAAGCCTGCCGCTGATGCCGGGCCAACCGCGTCGTGTGGCGCGGCTCCGACCTTCCGCTTTTCAGTATTAAGGATGACCGTCCA
>JBKQSL010000388.1:0-4904 GCA_052143655.1 Streptosporangiaceae bacterium
GTTGCCGCCATCATGGCGGTGGCGGCCATCGGCTCGGCCCTGTCGCCGTCGTTCTGGGTGCTGATCGGGTTCCGGTTCCTGCTCGGGCTCGGCGTCGGCGGCGACTACCCGGTCAGTGCCGTGCTGACCTGCGCGCCCGGATGCCCGAGTCGCCCCGCTAGCAGGCGCAGTTGCAAGACAGCGGCGCCACGGCGAGCAGCCAGATGCGGGAGTTCACCGACGGCGCCGTCAGCGCGACCGGTCACGGGCCGGCCCGGCGGCGGCTGGGCCTGCGCGAGTTCCTGGTCGACCGCCGGTTCCTGGTGACGCTGATCGGGACCGCGGGCTGCTGGTTCCTGCTCGACTACGTTCGTGCTGCCCGGCGAGCTGTTCCCGGTGTCGATGCGGGCCACGGGGCACGGCATCTCAGCCGGCATCGGCAAGCTCGGCGCGTTCGTCGGCGTGTTCCTGTTCCCGATCCTGAAGACCTCGCTGGGCCTGCGCGGCACGCTGCTGCTCACCGCCGGAATCTCGGTTGCCGGGGCGCTGCTGACCCTGGTGCTGCCCGAGCCTTCCGGGCGCACCCTGGAGGAGATTTCCGGGGACGCGGACGTGCCGACGCCAGCGGAGATGATGCTCGCGGCATCCGACCAGGGCGCCCAGGCTCAGAGCGCCTGACCGGACGGGCCGGGGGAACCTCAGCCGAGGTGGTGGTTGATCACCTCGGCTGCCCCCTGGATCGTGTCGATCCCGTAGCCCATGGTCGGGTTGTTGTCGGTCAGCATGACGATCAGGTAGCTGCGGCCCAGCCCGGAGAAGCAGCCGAGGCTGTTGATCCGCCAGCCGTACGTGGGCAGTGGCAGCCAGCCGTTCTTGACGTGCACGGTGATCCCGGGACGGACGCCGGCCGGGGTGCCCCAGCGCTGGGATGGAATCACCCGGGCCATCAGGCGCAGCTCGTAGCGGCGGGCACCGGTGGTAAGGACCTTGTTCTGGCTGGTGAGCAGTTCCAGCAGGAGCAGCTCATCATGGGCGGTGATCTGGGTGAGCCCCCAGTACCCGCCCGGGCCGAGGCGGGTATGCGTCATCTTCGCCGCGTCCAGGAAGCGCTGCAGGTACCACCGGCCGGTCTGCGCCCAGAGCGCGGAAGCCGCGTCGTTATCGGACTCGGTGATCATCTCGGTGGCCAGCCCGGCCTGCGCTGCGGTCAGGTGCCGGTGCTCGATGTGCAGCTTGCGCAGCAGCGCGGCGAGGATCGTCACCTTGACCACGCTGGCCGAGTCGAAATGCCAGCCGGAGTGCAGCGCGCACCGCACGCCGGTGCGCCGGTCCAGCACGGCCAGGCCGACGATCGACTCACGCCCGCGCAGCGCGGCGGTGACGCCGCGGGCGATCCGGGCGGCGATCACCGGATGCAGCCCGGACGGGGACGTGCAGCGGACGGCCGGGGCGGCGGCCGGCTCGCGCAGCCCGGCCAGGATCTGCGCCCGTGACAACGGCCGCCAGCCGGACGGCGCCGGGCCGGTGACGGCACTGGCCGGACCAGGGGCGGCGGTCGCCAGCAGCGCCGCGAGGACAGCTGCGGCGCCTGCCCGCAGCCGGGGGCGGTAAGTCATGGGCGCCTGTCCCTGGTGTCGCAGGAGTTAAGCACAACTACAGGGAAAGACGCCGGGCGGGCAGGGACGGTTGTCCGGCGAGGTGGTGCCCCATGATCGCGGCAGGTTATCCGCAGATACGGCGGGCAGATTGCCGGGATCATGCATCTCGGGTCCGCGGCAGGCCGGGCCGGGATAGGTCAGGCGGGCGCGCCGCCGCGGCCGGCGCCGTCGCGGAACCGGGCCAGGCCCTCGGCCACCTCGGGATCGGCGAGGGCGGCCGCACCCAGCCGGAACTCGCTGGCCAGCGCGGCAGCGGCATCGAGGGACAGGCCGTCCAGCGCCGCCGCGCGATCGCTGCGCAGGCACGCCTGCGGCAGCGCGGCGAGGTCGCGGGCCAGCGCCTGCGCCGCCGCCAGTGCCCCGCCAGCCGGCACGACCCGGCTGACCAGGCCCATGGCCAGCGCTTCGGCGGCGCCCACCGGGCGCCCGGTGAGAATCAGGTCCAGCGCCCGCCCGAGCCCGACGACCTGCGGCAGCCGGACCGTGCCGCCGTCGATCAGCGGCACGCCCCAGCGGCGGCAGAACACGCCGAGCACTGCGTCCTCCTCGGTGATCCGCAGGTCGCACCACAGCGCGAGTTCCAGGCCGCCGGCCACTGCGTGGCCGGCGATGGCCGCGATCACCGGCTTGGACAGCCGCATCCGGGTCGGGCCCATCGGCCCGGGCCCGTCAGGGGTCACCCGGTTGCCGCGCTTGCCGCCGGCCGCCTTCAGGTCAGCCCCGGCGCAGAACGTGCCGCCCGCCCCGGTCAGCACGGCCACGCTGGCGGCGGGGTCGGCGTCGAACCGCGCGAACGCTTCCGCCAGGGCGGCAGCGGTCGGCCCGTCTACGGCGTTCCGGACGTCCAGCCGGCTGATCGTGACCGTGGTGACCGGCCCCGCGCGCTCGGTGCGGACAGGGCCGCCCCTGGCGGCGTGCTGCGGCTGATCACCCGGCCCGGACACGGTGCCCCCGCGGCGGCTAGCCGACCTGCCAGGTGTCGGTGCCGGCTAGCAGCGCGGCGAGGTCGCCGTCGCCCTGCTGCTCGCGGGCCTGCTCGATCTGCGCGGACATGAGCTCGTCGTAGCTGTCCCGGGGCACGGCGCGGAACAGGCCGATCGGCGTGTGCGCGAAGTCGGCCGAGTCCAGCCGGGACAGCGCGAACGCATACGACGGGTCGGCGGCGTGCGCGTCATGGGTCAGCAGCGAGTCCGGGTCGGCCCCGGCGACGTCGGCGGCCTCCAGCGACCCGTACCGGCTGAACTGCAGCCCACGGCCGCCGTCGGCGCCGAACCGGATCGGCTGCCCGTGCTCGAGCCTGATCACGTGCTCCTCGCGTGCGCCGGGCGCGGTCACCGGGGTGAACGCGTCGTCGTTGAAGATCGGGCAGTTCTGGAAGATCTCGATGAACGCCGTGCCCTTGTGGTCGGCGGCCGCCTGCAGCACGCTCGTCAGGTGCTTGCGGTCGGAGTCCACCGTCCGGGCCACGAAGCTCGCCTCGGCGCCGAGCGCGAGCGAGATCGGGTTGAACGGCGTGTCCAGCGACCCGAACGGCGTCGACTTGGTGACCTTGCCCTGCTCTGACGTGGGCGAGTACTGGCCCTTGGTCAGGCCGTAGATCCGGTTGTTGAACAGCAGGATCTTGATGTTGACATTCCGCCGCAGCGCGTGGATCAGGTGGTTGCCGCCGATCGACAGCGCATCCCCGTCACCGGTGACCACCCAGACCGACAGGTCCGGCCGGGAGGCGGCCAGGCCGGTCGCGATCGCGGGGGCCCGGCCGTGGATCGAGTGCATCCCGTAGCTGTTCACGTAGTACGGCAGCCGGGACGAGCAGCCGATACCGGAGATGATGACCAGGTTCTCCCGCGGGATCTCCAGCTCGGGCAGGAACGACTGGAACGCCGCCAGGATCGCGTAGTCACCGCAGCCGGGGCACCAGCGGACCTCCTGGTCGGACTTGAAGTCCCGGGTGGACAGCTTCTCGTCGGCCCGGGGCACCAGCGTCAGCGACGCCAGCCGGTGCGGGCCGGCGTCGTGCTCGATGTCGTCCGGCCGGCCGTGACCGCCTGCGGCGGCGCCGTTGCGGCCAGGGGAGTCAGGCATTGGAAATCACATCCTGGATGACGCCGGCCAGTTCGGCGGCCTTGAACGGGAGGCCGCGCACCCGATTGTAGGAGACCACATGGGTGGCGAGGTAGTGGCCGCGCAGCAGCAGCGCGAGCTGGCCGAGGTTGATCTCGGGCACGAGCACCTTGTCGTAGGCGGCCAGCACCTCGCCGAGGTTAGCCGGGAACGGGTTCAGGTGCCGCAGGTGCGCCTGGGCCACCGAGCCGCCAGCGACCCGGACCCAGCGGACCGCGGCGCCGATCGACCCGAACGTGGAGCCCCAGCCGAGGACCAGCACGCGCGCATCGCCATCGGGGTCGTCGACCTCGACCGGCGGGATGTCGGCGGCGATGCCGTCGATCTTGGCCTGGCGCAGCCGGACCATGCGGTCGTGGTTGTCTCCGTCGTAGGAGATGGTCCCGATGCCGTCGGCTTTCTCGATGCCGCCGATCCGGTGCTCCAGGCCCGGCGTGCCCGGGATCGCCCACGGCCGGGCCAGGGTCTTGGCGTCCCGCTCGAACGGCCGGAACTCGGCCGGCTCGCCGGCCCCGGTGATGTCGTTCAGGCTGGCGAACCTGAACTCATTACGCAGCCGGGCGAGGGTGTCGACGCTGGGGACCCGCCAGGGCTCCGAGCCGTTCGCCAGATAGCCATCGGACAGGATGATCACCGGGGTGCGGTACTTCACCGCGATCCGGACGGCCTCGATGGCCGTGTCGAAGCAGTCGGCGGGGGTAGCCGGGGCGACGACCGCGACCGGCGACTCGCCGTTGCGGCCGTAGATGGCCATCAGCAGGTCGGCCTGCTCGGTCTTGGTCGGCATGCCCGTCGACGGGCCGGCCCGCTGGATGTCGCAGATGATCAGCGGCAGCTCGACGGAGCTGGCCAGGCCGATCGTCTCGGCTTTCAGGCACATGCCGGGCCCGGAGGTGGAGGTGACGCCCAGGCTGCCGCCGAACGCCGCGCCGAGCGCGGCGCCCACGCCGCTGATCTCGTCCTCGGCCTGGAACGTGCGCACGCCGAACCGCTTGAGCTTCGCCAGCTCGTGCAGGATGTCGGACGCCGGGGTGATCGGGTAGGAGCCGAGGAACAGCGGCAGGCCCGACCGGCGGGACGCGGCCACCAGGCCGTAGGCCAGGGCCGTGTTACCCGTGATGTTGCGGTACGTGCCGGGCTTGA
>JBKQSL010000389.1:0-5607 GCA_052143655.1 Streptosporangiaceae bacterium
TCCGCCGGGTGCAGGTGGACCGCGTGGTCGAGGGGGCATACGCGGCGACGGTAGAGGTCGAGGGCCCGGCCGGGGTGCATCCTGTCGGCGCGCGTGCCAGCGACGCGCTGAACCTGGCGGCGATCACCGGCGCCCCGGTCTTCGTCAATTCGAACCCGGCCAGCCCGCCCTGCCACCCCGGCGGCTGGCCAGGCATAGCCGCTCTGTTCGGCAGCGCGATCCGGCGGCGGCGGCGTCCCCGCTGGCTCATGGCCGTGATGACGCGGATGAGCGGCGGCAGGCGAACCGGGCGGTAGCGGTCAGTGCGTGGCCGGCGCGATCTCCCGCCAGCTACCCGAGGCGGGCAGCCTGACCTGGGCCGCCCTGCACCCCCGCCCGGCCCGGCCGGGCAAGCCCAGCCTTCAGCGCGGCCGGGCGAAGATCTCCCGCACCTCGCACCCGGCGTAGTAGACGAGCACGTAGCCGGCGGCCGGATCGGCCCACCACCAGCGGGCCGCGGCGTTGAGCACCAGGCCGGCCAGCACCGCGGCGGCCAGGATCCCGTCGACCATCGTGACCCGGCCTTCGGTCCGCAGCACCGGGTTGTCCAGCGCGCGGCCAGTGCGGGCCTTGCCCCACGCCAGCGTGAACATCACCGTGGCGGTGACCGCGGTCCAGGCGATCCCGAGCCGTGACGGGCGTGGGTGGTACCGGGCCGCCAGGACCACGGTGGACTGCACCAGCAGGTACACCGCCAGGACCGCGAATGCACACCCGATCAGCCGCAGGGCCCGGTGCTGGCGGGCAGCCCCGGTGCCGGACAGCTCCCAGATCACCACTACCGACGCGCCGATCTCGATCAGCGAATCCAGGCCGAACCCGGCCAGCGCCACCGAGCGGGCCGAGATCGCGGCGATGGCCAGGGCGACGATTCCGGCGACGTTCCAGCCCAGCGTCGCGTATTCCAGGGCCAAGCCCCGGCGCAGCAGGGCCGGGCGGTCTGCGTGCCCTGTCAGGTGCATTCCTCCCAGCATTCGACGCCTTCCTCCTGCGCCGTCAGGTAGGCGGCCAGGGCGAAAAACGTCAGCGCGATGAGCCGGACCGCGCGCGTCTGCCGGTCCCGGCCCGCGAGCTCCCCGCGCATCTGCCAGATCACGATCGCAGCGGAACATATCTCGATCACAGAGTCCAGGCCGAACCCGGCCAGTGCCGCTGACGAGGCCAGCACCGCCGCGGTGACCGCGACCGCTGCCTCGACGGTCATCCATGCCACGCTGGCGTACTCCAGCCACAGCCCCCGCTGCCGCAGGCTCGCCTCGGCGGCCGCTGTCATGCTCGCTCGATCTCCTCCAGGCCAGGCAGAACCGGAGGCACACTGGTGCAAGATCGGCTCGTGGTCACGGTGTCCCGGCGGCTCGATCTGGAAGGTGAAGTGCTCGATGTCGAAGTGGTCGGCCAGGCACCCGGCCAGCTGGTCCGGCACCGGGCCGCCGCCTGTCTCGTGTTCCACCACCACGTGAGCAGACAGCAAGTTGACCCCGCTGGTGATCGTCCAGGCGTGCAGGTAATTCACATCGATTACCCCGGCGGCCTCCAGCATGTGCCGCCGCACGTCCTGCAGGTCCACGCCCTTTGGGGTGGCCTCCAGCAGGACGCCTCCGGCCTGGCGCAGCAGATTCCAGGTCCGCAGGATGATCAGCACCGCGATCAGCAGCGACGCGATCGGGTCGGCCCGCTCGAACCCGGTCAGCATGATGACGACCGCAGCCACGATCACTCCGGCCGCGCCGAGCAGATCGGCCGTTGCGCCGCTTCCACGATCACGAACACACCGATCGCGAACAACAGCAGCGCATTCAGCGCAGCCGCCAGGATTCCTTCCCCTGGTACCCGAACGTCCGCGCTTGCGACGCCGGGCGCTGGGCCTGCCGGATCGACAGGAGGCGGTCGTTATCCGCATCATTCAGGGCCGCTAGCTGTGACTTGTGACCCTGTCGGCCGCGCTGGTCGCGGAGCGAGGCTGGGGCAAGGAAGCTGGTGAGACGGGGAAGGATGTCATGGGCGGAATGATGGGCGCGGGCGGCATGGGGGCCTGGCTTGTCTTCTGGACAGTCCTCGGCGTCGCGGTGCTCGTGGCCGCGGGGGTGGTGGCAGCCCGGATCATGTCCGGCGGCCACCGGACGGAGCTGCCGTCAGCGCGAGGCGGGCAACTTTCGAATCTGGATGAGGCCAGGGCTGCCCTGCGAATGCGGTATGCGAACGGGGAGATCTCCCGGGAGGACTACCTGCAGGGCAAGGTGGAACTAGAGGACTAGACCCGCCCGCGCCGTGGCTGCGTTGCGCTGGAGCCTGGGCCGGAACCGCGCGTCAGTAGCGTTCACCGATATCATCGGCATATGGCGATGCAAACTAGTGCGGTCACGGCATCCAGGGCTGGGCTGGGCCCGGCGGCGGCGTTGTTCCGGTCACTGGGTGATCCGGCCCGGCTGGCGATCGTGCGCCGCCTGGCCGGCGGTGAGGCCCGCGTGACCGACCTGACCAGCGAGCTGGGCCTGGCGCAGTCGACGGTTTCTAAGCACCTGGCCTGCCTGCGCGGCTGCGCACTGGTTAACGTGCGGGCGGCGGGCCGGGCATCGGTGTACTCACTGGCCCAGCCCGCGCTGCTGGACCTGTTCACTGCGGCTGAGCAGGTACTGGCCGCGACCGGGAACGCGGTCGCGCTGTGCCCCGCCTACGGGCAGCTACGGTGACCGCCACCGCGACCGGCCTGGCGCGGTGGCGGCGCCGGGGGTTCTGGCTGGAATACGCCTCCATGGCCTGGATGACCGCCGAGGCCGCGGTCGCCGTCACCGCCGGGATGCTGGCGTCTTCGGTCGCACTCACTGGGTTCGGGCTGGACTCGGTGATCGAGTTCTTCGCCGCCGCCGTCGTGGTCTGGCAGCTGCGTGGTGAGATCGCGGGCCAGGAGCGGGAGACGAAGGCTGTGCGCCTGATCGGGGTGACGTTCTTCGCCCTCGCCGTCTACCTGGCCGTCGCGGGCATCCGTGACCTGGTCACCGGCGCGCAGCCGCGGGAGTCAGTGCCCGGACTCGTTATCGCCGCCGCGGCGCTGCTGGTCATGCCCGGGCTCGCCGTGGCCAAGCGCCTCACCGGCCGGGCGCTGGGCAGCCGGACCCTGTTCGCCGACTCCGCCGAGACCGCCTTTTGCGCCGCCACCTCCGCGGCCACCCTGCTCGGCGTCGGCCTCAACGCCTGGGCCGGCTGGTGGCAGGCCGACCCGATCGCCGGGCTGTCCATCGCCGCCCTGGCGGTCAAAGAAGGCCTCGAAGCCTTCGAAGACCACGACTGACCCGCCCCCCCAGTTCCCGGCAGGTCTGGTCATGCTCTCACCAGGGGATGGACGGTACGGCTCCGGGACTTCCCGGCGGTCACGGGTGAGGCACCGGCCGGGGATGGGTTTCCCGCTTGAATGTCCAGGCGAGGAGGCCGGAGGCGGCGGTGAGGACGGCCGCCACCGAGACGGCTGCGTCGAGGCTGGCCAGGGCGGCGGTTATGCCGCCGATCAGGGCGCCGCTGGCGTAGCCGGCGTCGCGCCAGAACCGGTAGACGCCCAGGGCGGATACCGCCAGCCGGGGTGGGTGGCGTCGCTGACCGCGGCGAGCAGCGTCGGGCAGACCTGGGAGGTGCCGACGCCGAGGAGGAAGGCGCCGGCCAGCCCGGCCGCCAGGGCGTGGGAGATGCCGGCGGTGATGACGGCCAGGCCGGCGGCCTGGATGAGCATCCCGGCCACGATCGGGGCTTGCGTCCGATCCGGCCGGCGAGATGGCCGGCGGCGATCATCCCGGCGGCCCACATGAACGGGTACAGGGCCTTGATGTAGCCGACGCCGGTGACCGACACGCCGTGGTCGACCAGCAGGACCGGCAGCACGACCCAGACCAGGCCGTCGTTGAGGTTGGTGACCAGCCCGGCCTGGCTGACAGCCGCCAGGGTGCGGTCGGTCCAGGAGACCCGCAGGGCGATCTCACGGAACGGCGGATGCGGCGCGGCCTGCCGGGGTGCTGGCGGGCCTCGGCGAGCCCAGGCGGCGGTGTCGCGGTCCGCGAGCGCGGACAGGGCCAGGCCGGCGATGGCGTAGCCCGCGCCGAGCAGTTCCGGGGCCGGGCGCAGCCCGAACCAGGTGGCCAGGTAGCCGGTGGCCAGCGCGGTGACGGCCACGCCGAGGTAGCCGGCGGTCTCGTTGATGCCCAGGGCGACGCCGCGGCGGCCGGGGCCGATCAGGTCGATCTTCATGCTGACCGTCATCGACCAGGTCAGGCCCTGATTGACGCCGAGCAGGACGTTGGCGGCGATCACCCAGGCCCAGCTGGGCCCATAGGCGAGCATGAACGGCACGGGCAGTCCGATGAGGCAGCCCGCGACCAGGATGGCCCAGCCTGGCGGGTGTGGCGTCCGGTGATCGCGCCGCCGACGGCGTTGGTGATTGCCTTGGTGAATCCGAAGACCGCGACGAAGACCGCGATGGCGATCTCGCCGAGGTGAAACTGCTCGGCCCCGACCAGCGGGGTGACGGTGCGTTCCAGGCCGACCAGGCCGCCGACGAAAAAATTCTCGGATGCATCAGA
Source organism: Streptosporangiaceae bacterium (assembly GCA_052143655.1). Lineage (GTDB taxonomy): Bacteria > Actinomycetota > Actinomycetes > Streptosporangiales > Streptosporangiaceae > CAVSUR01. The sequence continues at coordinate 4,605 of JBKQSL010000389.1, forward strand.
TCAGGTCCTGCGGCGACGCATAGCAGGGTGTTATGGCTATCGGCGGGCTTTTTGGCCTGCGGCTGCGGTTGCCTGCGGGGAGGACTGGGGCTTGGGGGGTCAGTTCATCATCATTTGCGGCGCGGCGTGCAGGCCGGGGGCGAGCCAGGGGAGCCAGATCGTGGCCACGGCGAGGGCCAGCGCGGCGACGCCCGCGAGCCGGCCGGCCGCGGGGCCCCATCGCCAGGCCTTCTCGATCAGTACCAGCGTGGCCACGGCGACCATCGCTGCCACGTTCATCACGCCCACCGCGATCAGGATTACCATCAGGCCCCAGCAGCAGCCCAGGCAGTATCCGCCGTGATGGGCGCCCACGCGCAGGTCGCGGGACCTGCCGCGATACGAGCCGTAGTGCAGGAGCAGCCCGAGCGGGGAGCGGCAATGCGCGAGACAGCGGTCCTTCAGGGGGGTGAGCTGGTAGATCCCGCAAGCGGCGAAGACCGCCACGGCCATGACGTGTGCGGCGCTGGGATGCTTCCCGGTCAGCCAGCCGGCGAGCCAGGCCAGCCCGTAGGCGGGCACGCCCGCCGCCGACCAGACCGCGAGATAGCCCGCCACGAGCCCGGCGATCCTTATCGCCCGCCTGCCGTGGATGGTCCTGGCGTACAGCGAGGCCACGGGCGATACCGACGGGAGCATCATGGCGGCCATCATCAGCGTCCAGACCGGCACGAACGCGGCCAGGCCCAGCCCCATCGTGCCCGCCATCCCGGCCATCCCGCGGGCGAGCGCGACGGTCGCAGCCCAGGCACCTGCTGCCAGGATCAGCAGGAACGCGACTTCACGGCTCGCCAGGCCGGGCCGTAGCCGGGTGAGCCCGGAGGAGCTGCTCACCCGGCCCAGGAGAACGGTGCGGAAAAGCCGCTCTGCCCCTCGCGCCCCCAGTCGATCCCGAACGTCGACAGGTGCGCGGCATTAGCCGGGGCGACCGTCAGCGTCGTGTTCGACGGATGGAACACGTTCG
>JBKQSL010000390.1:0-6852 GCA_052143655.1 Streptosporangiaceae bacterium
GCTGGCGTCCACCCGGCTGGCCCGGTGGATCAGCGAGGCGAACTTCATGACCTCGAACAGGTCGCGCGAGTTGTTGCACTCCGCGGCGTCGTGGCCGAGCCCCACGTTGATCCCGGCGGCCTGTATCTCCGGCAGCCGGGCGATGCCGTTACCCAGCTTGGCGTTGGACGACGGGTTGTGCGAGATCTGCGTGCCGGTCTGGCGCATCAGCGCGATCTCGGTGTCCGACAGCCAGACGCAGTGCGCGGCGATGCAGTTGCGGCCCAGGATGCCGGCGTCGTAGGCAACCTCGGTGGGCCGCCGGCCGAATCGCTCCTTGGAGTTCTCCACCTCGGTCAGCGACTCGTTCAGGTGGATGTGGATGCCGGTGCCGAGGTCGTCGGCCAGCAGCCGGGCATCGCGCAGCAGCTCCTCGGACGCCAGCGGCAGCCACTCGATGCCGACGTAGATCTCGATCCGGCCGTTCGCCGCGCCGTGCTTAGCCGCGAACGCCTCCTTGTTGTCCTCCAGGGTGTCCAGGCTGTGCTCGGCATCGGCAACGTCGCTGGACAGCACCGCCCGGATCCCGATCTCCTGCGCGGCGTCAGCCAGCGCGTGCAGCTGCCGGTACATGTCGTTGACGGTGGTCACGCCGCACTTGATCGACTCGCTGTAGCTGGCCAGGGCGGCCCAGTAGGCGGCGTCGTAGTCCAGCGCCCGGATGATCGGGTACCAGCAGGTTTCCAGGTACTCCCACAGCGGCAGGTGATCGCTCCAGCCCTTGCCGAGGGCGGTGTGGTAGTGCAGGTCGATCAGCCCGGGCAGCACGGCCTTGCCGGTGGCGTCGATCACCCGCGCCCCGTCAGCCGGCTGCCTGGCCAGCACGTCAGCGGCCGGGCCGACATCGGTGATCCGGTCGCCCTCTAGCACGACGGCGCCGTCGAAGATCACCTCGCCGGCGTCGTTCATCGTGACGACGGAGCCGTTAGTGATGATGATGCGCTCGGTCATGGCTGCCTCTCCTCGCGGTCACCGGCTGATGCCCTGGCCGGACTGCGGCACCGCCGCCTCCAGGTCCAGCCAGACGGACTTGGACTGCAGGTACGGCTCCAGGGCCTCCTCGCCCAGCTCACGGCCGAACCCGGACTGCTTGCGCCCGCCGAACGGGACCGTGACGTCGAACATGCCGTAGGTGTTGATCCACACCGTGCCGGCCTCGATCCGCTCGGCCAGCCGCAGCGCCTTGCTGGTGTCGCTGGTCCAGATACCGGCGGCCAGCCCGTACCGGACGTCATTGGCCAGGACGGCCAGCTCCTCCTCATCCTGCCAGCTGATGACCGACAGGATCGGGCCGAAGATCTCCTCCTGGGCGACCCGCATGTCGTTGCGCACCGCGGTGATCACGGTCGGCTCGGCGAAGAAGCCGCCCAGGCCGTCGACCTGCGCGGCACGGCCGCCGGTCACCACCTCCGCACCCGCGCCGACCGCGTCGGCGACGTCGCCAAGGACCCGCTCGCGGTGCGGCGCGGAGATCAGCGGGCCCATGTCGGTGCGCGGGTCCAGGCCGTGCCCCAGCCGGATCGCCCGGGCCTTGCGGGTGACCCGGTCGACCATCTCGGCGGCGACGGGCTCCTGCACGAACAGCCGCGATCCGGCCACGCAGGCCTGGCCCTGGTTGAAGAAGATCCCGCCGAACGCGCCGCTGGCCGCGGCGTCCAGGTTCGCGTCGGCGTACACGATGTTCGGGCTCTTGCCGCCCAGCTCCAGGTTGACCCGCTTGAGGTCGTCCGCGCTGGCCCGCAGGATGGCCTTGCCGGTCTCGGTCTGGCCGGTGAAGGCGATCTTGTCGACCTGCGGGTGGCGGGCCAGCGCCGCGCCGATGTCCGGGCCGCCGATCACGACGTTCACCACACCGGGCGGGAACCCGGCCTCGTGCACCAGTTCCATCAGCCGCAGCGTGGACAGCGGGGCGAGGTCGGAGGGCTTGACCACGAACGTGCAGCCCGCCGCCAGCGCGGGCCCGAGCTTGTAGGCCACCTCCAGCAGCGGGAAGTTCCACGGGGTGATCGCGGCCACTACCCCGACCGGCTCGCGCCGGACCATCGTGAGCATGCCCGGGATCGAGTTCGGCTGCACCGATCCAGTGATCTTGGTGGCCCAGCCGGCGTAGTAGCGCAGCAGCTCGATCGACAGGGCGATGTCGACGTGCTGTGCCTCGCCCAGCGGCTTGCCGTTGTCGAGCACCTCGATGGTGGCGAGCTCGTCGCGGTGGCGCTCCATCAGGTCCGCCAGCGACCACAGCAGCCGCGCCCGCTGGGTGGGCGGGGCAGCCCGCCAGAGCGGGAAGGCGGTGCGGGCGGCGAGCACGGCCCGGTCCACGTCGGCCGCGCCAGCCAGCGGCGCCTCCGCCAGGACCTCGCCGGTCGCCGGGTTGAGCACGGCCAGCCGCTGGCCCGTCGCAGCGAACTCGCCGTCGATGTACAGCCGCAGCGGCCGGCTCAGGAAGTCAATCTCCGGCTCGGTGACAGTACTGGTCATGGCATCTCCTGCTAGCTGAGGTCGAGCACCTGGCGGCCGAGCACGCTGCGCTTTCGCAGCGCACCGAGCGCCTCGTGGATGCCGTCGAGCGGGAACCGCGCCGCCAGCGGGACGGTCATCGCGCTGACCGCGGCCAGCGCGATGGCGTCCTGGAGGTCCTGGCGGGTGGCCGCGACCGTGGACACCAGCGTGGCCTCCGACAGGATGAACTCGAGCGGGTGGATGCTCAGCGGCTGGTCGGTGTAGCCGGTGGAGACGAACGTCCCGCCCTTGGCCAGCGTGCGCACTCCGGCCGTCATTGACTCGGTAGTGCCGACAAGCTCGAAGAACACGTCGGCACCGCAGCCGCCGGTCAGCTCACGGACCTGGCCGGCCAGCTGGGCGTACTGCTCGGGGCCTGGCACCAGCACGCCGTCGGCCGCGCCGTGCTCGCGGGCGAAGTCGAGCTTCTCGGCCGAGTCGGCCACCGCGATCACCCGGGCGCCGGCCTGCGCGGCCGCCTGGACGACCAGGATCCCGACGCCGCCGATGCCGTCAACGACCGCGGTCTGCCCCAGCCGCAGCCCGGACAGCCGGGCCGTGTGCACCGCGGTCATCCCGGCGCAGGTGAGCACGGCTGCGGTGGCCAGGTCGACCGACTCGGGGATCAGCACCAGGTTGCGCTCGGGCACCACCACGTACTCGGCGTCGCCGCCGTCGGTGTTGAACCCCAGCTGGCCCGGCTCGGTGTCGCAGATGTTGGGCCGCCCGGCCAGGCACTGCTCGCACCAGCCGCAGAACAGCTTGTTGTAGACGGCAACCCGGTCGCCGGCCGACAGCGCGACCGCGCCGCCGGTGGCCTCGACCACCCCGGCCGCCTCGTGCCCGATCGTCATCGGATAGGGATCGGGCTTGATCATGCCGTCCAGGATGTGCAGGTCGGTGCCGCAGACCCCGGCGGCGTGGATGCGGACCAGCACCTCGCCGGGGCCCGGCTCAGGCGGCGGCAGGTCATCCAGCCGCAGGCTCAGGTCCTCGAAGATACGGGCAGCGCGCATGCGGGCTCACGGTTCCTTCCCGCCCGGGCTGCCGGTTCCGGCAGGCGCGCCCAGGGCCATCTCCCAGAACTGCATTTCATAGCGGGTCGAGGTGTCGCGTAGTCGTCGTTGCCGAACATGGCGATCCAGTCGGCATACACCGGGTCGGCGGGCAGGGCGGCCATCAGCGGGCCGGCCAGCTCGCCGTAGCTGCACTGGCAGGGCAGCACGGCGGTCAGGCCCCCGGCACAGCTGCCCTGGGCGCAGGTTGCCAGCAGGTGCCGGGTGCGGGCGTAGGTGACCGGTTCCATCTCGCCCGCGGCCGGCTCGCCGTCCGGCCCGCCGAGGCGGTGCCAGAACGCGAGGTTAGCGGGAATCTCGGTGCCGGAGATCTGCCGCCGGAACCGGGTCAGCACGTCGATCGGGCGAGATCGGGGGCCGTGGCCACGACCAGGCCGAGCGCGCGGGCGTAGTCCCCGAGGTAGAGGGTGTTCTGCTGGAAATAGCGGCGGAAAGTCCGGTGCCGCAGCGTGCCCGCCGCGATCTGGGTGACCATGGGATGGCCGGTGGCGGCGGCCCAGGCCTGCATCCCCCGTTCGCGCAGCCCTAGGGACAGGCAGAACCCTGACCGGTCGGACATAATATGCAGCACATCATATATGATCTATGAGCGTCAAGGACTTCCAGCGTCCCCGCCGAGTCCCCCTCACGTCTCCTCAAGCGCCCTCAGCTGATCATCACGCACGCTGCGGATGTGCGCGCGCATCTGCTGCTCGGCCAGGTCAGAGTCGCGGGCGGTGATCGCCGCGACGATCTTGTCATGCTCGTCGAGGGATGTCTCGATCCGGCCCGGGATCTCGGCCGTCAGCTGGCCGATCCGGGTCAGGTGGGCCCGCAGGTTCTCGATGAGCGCGCGGATCCTGGTGTTCTGCACATGGTCGAACAGCACCGAGTCGAACTCCCAGATCAGGCCGGTGAGCTCGGCCGACTGCCCGGCTGCGCGCAGTTCCCTGCTACGCCGGGAGATGCGCTCCAGCTGGGCCAGGTCCTGCTCGCTCATCGACTCGGCCGCCCACCGGGCCGCCGCGTTCTCCAGCAGTTCGCGCAGCTCGTAGATCTCCCGCAGGTCCTGACGGGAGTACCCGGTCACCACGGCGCCCTTGAACGACGTCGTCTCGACCAGCCCGTCCTGCTCCAGCCGGCCCAGCGCCTCGCGGATCGGGGTCTTGCTCACCCCCAGCTGCTCGGCCAGCGTCGCCTCGCGCAGGGGGTCTCCGGGCGGCAGCCGCAGGGCGATGATGGCGTCCTTGAGCTCCTCGTAGACCCAGTCGGTCACCTTGCGGCGATCATGCCGGCCGCTGAAGACCGGATCCGGCTCGGCGCTCTCCTGGACTGCGCGCGCGGCCACCCGGCCACCTCCTTGCCCTTAGTGACTACCCCGCTGATGACTGCCCCGCTGGCCTGGCCGGCCTGCCCGCCAGGTCCGCTGAGCGGGACGGCGCGGCTGGTCACTCATGCGCCCCCCGTCCGGGCAGCTCACCAGCCATGCCGCCAGGTCCGGCTGCCACAGCGGCGTGCCGCAGCGCGGTGCCGCGGCGGCGTGCGAGGCGCTGGTGAATACCCGGCGCTCGTGCCGCCTGCCGCCGCGAGCAGCCATCTTTGACCGGCAGCATACGCTTTGCGCCCCGGCCCCGGACCGTCTGCGCACAGCGCAACCGCGGACTGCCTGCCGTCGGCAGCCCTGCAGGTCCGGCCCCGATCCGCCACTGTCCATTTCGCGCTCCCCGCCAGCACCCCGGCACCGGCGAGGAACCCACGCAGCGAATCGTAAAGCGATATGCCGGCGAAAGGCGAGGGCCTTCCGCCCCCATCCACCCGGCTTTCGCCCGCCGGGCCGGCCGCCGTCGCGTGCCGCGCCGGCCGCCGGAAGGGATCGTGCGGCAGCCGCGGCATCATGGCGAAGCGGCCCGCCAGGCCGCGGCGAACGCCCGCACCGTGTCCATCCGGCGGGCCCCGAGCGGGAACACGTGCACCGAGTCCGCCCCGGCGGCCAGGGCCGCGGCGATCTGCGCCCGCGCCCGGCTGCCGTTCCCGGCCAGCGCGACCTGACGGACGAAGTCGCCGGGCAGCTGCGCCGCGGCCGAGGCCGCCTCCTGGAACTCGCCGCCCTGGTAGCCGGACCGCACCCGCTCGGCGACCGCCGGATCCAGGCCCGCCAGCTGGCAGATGTGCGGCGCGGTCTGCGGGAACCAGGCGGCGATCGACCGGGCCGCCGCGAGGGCCGCGCCCTCGTCCTCGTCGATCGCGCCGTAGGCGAACACGGCCAGGTGCGGGCACGGCCGCCCGGCCTGCTGCGCGCCCTGGCGGACCTGCGCGATCGCCCAGTCCAGGGCGGCGGGGAACAGCCCCACCAGCAAGATCACGCCGTCCGCGACCCGGCCGGCCAGCCGCAGCGTCCGCGGGCCGCTGGCCGAGACATAGACCGGGATGCCGGACCGCGCGCCGAAGCGCAGGTGAGCCTCGTGCAGCGCGAAGCCGCCGCCGGACTGGCTGACCACCTCGCCGTTCCACAGCCGCCGGATCGCGGTGATGGCGGCCTCCAGCTCAGCTGGCCGGCTCGGCTGCAGGCCGAGCGCGAGCAGCGGCCGGTCGCCGGTCCCGATCCCGAGGACAAGGCGGCCGCCGGAGACCTCGTCCACGGTGGCCGCCGCCGCCGCCGTGATCGCCGGGTGGCGGGTCGCCGGGTTGGTGACCGCGGTGCCCAGCAGCAGCCGGGACGTGCGCGCGGCCGCCAGGGTCAGGTAGCTGTAGCAGTTGCGCGCATGCAGCGAGGAATCGGTCAGCCACAGGTGGTCGAAGCCCAGGCTCTCGATCTCCTGCGCCATGGCGCCGAAATCGGCGGGCGGATCGACGCCCTGCAGCACCACCCCGCATTTCGCTCCGGTCATCGGCCGCCCTTCCTGATAAGCTCGATCGTCCCCGCGAGCGCCGCCAGGCCGGCGGCGACCGGCGCCGTCTCGATCCGCTCGGCGGCCCCGTGCTCGCCCCGCCGCGGGTCACCCCGAGCGCCAGCCGCCCTGGCGTTGATGGCCTCGCCGCGCCGATGCTGCCGATATTGGCGCTGGTGCGGGCCCCGGCCACGGCCAGGCCGGCGATCTGCGCGGCCGCGCGGGCGGCGGCGTGCAGCGCGCTCGGCGCGTCGGTGCCGATCCGGGTCACTGCACGGTTCCCTGCGTCATCACCAGCGCGCCGTCCAGTTCCAGGGTCGCGTCGCGCATCACGCAGTCCAGGTGCGCGGCGGCGCTGACTACGCCTCCGT
>JBKQSL010000391.1:0-4231 GCA_052143655.1 Streptosporangiaceae bacterium
GGTTAACGGCCGCAAGCGCCACATCGCCGTGGACACCCTCGGGCTGCTGCTGGCGGTCGTGGTTACCCCGGCGTCCGTGCAGGACCGCGACGGCGCGAGGCCGCTGCTGTGGCGGCTGCGCGCGCGCTGCCGCCACGTCCGGCTCGCGTGGGCTGACGCCGGCTACGCCGGCAAGCTCACCACCTGGGCCGCCGCCCTGCGCCTGGTCATCGAGGTCGTCCGCAAGCGCGACCCGCACACCTTCGAGGTGCTGCCCCGCCGCTGGGTCGTCGAGCGCACCTTCGCCTGGATCAGCAAGCACCGCCGCTGCGTCCGCGACTACGAGCGCCTGCCCGAACACCACGAAGCCATGGTCAAATGGGCCATGATCGCCCTGATGGCCCGCCGCCTCGCCCGCCAGCCACCGGCCGCGCAGCCAGCCCGGACCGTGCTGGCCGTCACTCGGGCAGCAGCCGCATGACGCGAATTATCAAACACTCACTAAGCTTGTCGTTTAACCTGCCGGGCTGACGTCCGGGTGGTTTGCGGATCTTGATGCCGGTGTGCCCGGCGTGTCGCGGTGCATGAGTGCGGCCTTCGCGTGATCATTTGTTCTCGCCAAAGGACAAAGGATCAGCTAACGAAGGCCGTGATGGACAGCTTGCTAGAGCATGCCGCTGATGTCGAGCCACTCGCCGTGCTGTCGCGGTTCCGGCTGGATTTCCATGCCTGCCTGACCGCCCGCGCTGATGAGCTGTCCGAGCTGGCCGATGCGGTGCTGTGCGCGGACGGGCCGGTCAGGACGCTGGCTGGGCTGTCGCTGGCGGCGGAGCACCAGCGCGGGCACGGTGCCTTGTATGACGCGGTGAACCACGGTGGGATCAGCATCGGCCGGCTGCGCCGGTCGCTGGCCGGGCTGCCGTTACCGCGGGCGGCGGATGGGCGGCTGGTGCTGGCCGCCGATGTGAGTAACTGGCTGCGGCCGGGCGCGGCGACCAGCCCGGAGCGGTTGTTCTGCCACGTGTACGGCCGGGGGAAAGGGCAGGCGCAGATGATCCCGGGCTGGCCGTACTCGGTGATCGCGGCGCTGGAGCCGGGGCGCACGTCCTGGACCGCGGTGCTGGACGCGGTGCGGCTGGGCCCCGATGATGACGAGACTGAGGTCACTGCCATCCAGGTCCGGGACGTCATAACCCGGCTGATCGCCGCCGGGCACTGGTGTGAGGGTGATCCGGCCATCCTGGTGGTCTTCGACGCCGGGTACGACGTGACCCGGCTCGCCTTCCTGCTCGCGGATCTCCCCGCAGAGCTGCTCGGCCGGCTGCGCTCCGACCGGGTGATGCAGTCGCCGGCGCCGCCGCGCCAGCCCGGCACCATGGGCCGCCCCCGCAAACACGGCGGAGAGATAGCGCTCGCTGACCCGGCGACCTGGCCGGCGCCGCAGGTCACCACGAGCACGCTGACCTCCCGGTACGGACTGGCTATGACCGCCGCCTGGGACCGGGTGCACCCCCGGCTCACTCACCGCGCCGCCTGGCTGGATCACGACGGCACGCTCCCAGTCATCGAAGGGACCCTGATCCGGCTGCGGGTGGATCACCTGCCCGGCGACCGGGACCCCAAGCCCGTGTGGCTATGGTTCTCCCGCACCGGCGCCACAGCAGGCGACGTGGACCGGCTGTGGCAGGCCTTCTTGCGCCGCTTTGACCTCGAGCACACCTTCCGCTTGTTCAAGCAAGTTCTCGGGTGGACCGTCCCGAAGATCCGCAACCCCGAGGCTGCTGACCGGTGGACCTGGCTGATCGTCACCTGCCATACTCAGCTGCGCCTCGCCCGCGCTCTGGCCGCTGACCTGCGCCGCCCCTGGGAAAGGCCCGCCCCGCCCGGGCGGCTGACCCCAGCGCGCGTCCGCCGCGGGTTTAGGAACATCCGCGCGAAAGCCGCACAGCCAGCCGGTGCACCGAAACCCGGCAAACCCGGCCCCGGACGCCCGCCAGGATCGAAGAACCGCCGCCCCGCACCCCGCCATGACGTGGGGAAAACGACCAGGAGGGAACTCAGCCTCGAGGCGAGGCGCGAACGCGCAGGTTAAACGGCAAGCTAAGCAGGTGTGCCGGGCAGACGCGCCACCCCCCCAGGGTCATCCCAGCTGGAGGACTGGACATGCGGCATGGCGGCGCCTGCTCTTACTGTATTAGTCGTGCTGGTCTCGTGCCGGGCAAGCCAACGGTCCCGCTCGGCCACCCGATAGGAGAGCAGCGCACCGGCAAACTCAGTGACGGCAGAGCGATACTCCTGGCGCCGACCTTCCACCCATGCCCGGCGCTCCGAACGCGCAGCGGTCTGCCGTGTGGTCCATGTGGTCAGGGCAGCCCCGATCACGGTTCCGAAAAGACCGAGCAATCCTGCGGTCAATGCAACAGTCACGAAGCCCTCCACGTTCGACGCGACTTTCACGCCCAGTTCCCGAGCCGCAGCCCTTACTGGATGATCACATCCTTATCAGATTTTCTCGGGCACTCCCCGGACCAGCACCTACGCAGGTGGCCCTGGCATCCAGATACCGCGGTTGACCGCATATCGCCATCTTGGCCCGCCCGTTCTGGCACGCAACTGGCACGTGGCCAGGCCGATGGCATCCCCAGCCGTCAGGCCTGTACCGCTCGACCACCCATTCGGAGCTTGCCTGAACCGGCTCGCACGCCTGCGGCGGCTGACGCGGAGTGCAGAGCGATCGGTTTGCAGGTGCAGCGGGTGCGCTGTGGTGGAGGTGCTGCAACAGGATTCTGCAGGCATCCTGGGCGTCATGAGCCGTTCGCATCCTGTCAGCCATGATCACCACCACGACCATGATCATGAAGGCGGCCATTCCGGCTCGGGGCTGGCGGCCTGGCTGCGGCATGTGCTGCGACCGCATTCGCATGATGCGGCGGATCAGGTGGACTCGGTGATGGAAGGCAGCGCCGAGGGCATGCGGGTGCTGTGGATCTCGCTGGGGGCGCTGGGCCTGGCGGCCCTGGTCCAGGTCGCCGTGACTGTGCTGTCGGGGTCGGTCGCGCTACTCGGCGATGCTCTGCATAATGCGGCGGATGCGCTGACTGCGCTGCCGCTGGGCGTGGCGTTCGTCGTGGGCCGTCGCCCGCCGACGCGCCGTTATACCTACGGGTTCGGGCGGGCCGAGGACCTGGCGGGGATCGTGATCGTCCTCTTGATCGCGGCGTCCTCGGTCCTGGCCGGGTACGAGGCGATCACGCGCCTGCTGCACCCGCGTCCTGTGTCGCACCTGATCGCGGTGGCTGCCGCCGCGCTGACCGGTTTCGCGGGCAACGAGCTGGCGGCGTGGTACCGGATACGCACCGGGCGGAAGATCGGCTCGGCGGCCCTGGTCGCTGACGGGCTGCATGCCCGGACTGACGGGCTGACGTCACTGGCGGTGCTGCTGGGCGCGGGCGGCGTGGCGCTGGGCTGGGACTGGGCTGATCCGGTGGTCGGGCTGCTGATCACCGTCGCGATCGTGGCTGTCCTGCGGCAGGCTGCCCGTAAGATCTACCGGAGGCTCATGGACGCTGTCGACCCTGCCCTCGTCGACCAGGTCGAGAGCACTCTGCGGGCGACGCCGGGCGTGCTGGATGTAGGACACATCCGGCTGCGCTGGATCGGTCACCAGCTCCGCGCAGAGTGCGAGATCACCGTCAGCGCGGACGACACCGCGGTCCAGGCGCACCAGGTGACAGTGACCGCTGAGCATGCCCTCCTGCATGCCATTCCCCGGCTGTCGGGCGCGCTGGTCCATGCCGATCCTCAGGTGCCTGGCACGGATCCCCACCAGCTTCTTGCCGACCACCGTCCGGCCTGAGCGGCGGCCGCCAGCATGATCCGCAGCTAACGCAAGCCTCCCGCAGTCTGCCGCCCAATGCACCGCATCTTCGCCGGGCATCACGACGTCGCATAGTCACCCAGATTGTCACTCACTCAGCACAAAAGCCCCCTGCAAGGGCTTCGGTGGTGGGCCTGTGAGCTGGCTGGAGCCGCCTGCCGGAATCGAACCGCCGACCTATTCATTACGAGATCGTTTCGCTTGCTGCCGTTGCCTGCTATTGCCCACGTCAGGTCCCGTGTGGTTGACATCTCAATACCCGTGAACGACCGCTATGGCGGGTCTGTTCTGGCACGAATCTGGCACGGATGCCACGGACCGGACCGGCAAAGCAGCGCCAGCAGCCCAGGCCTCGGTGAACCCCTGCTTGCAAAG
>JBKQSL010000392.1:0-3205 GCA_052143655.1 Streptosporangiaceae bacterium
AACTCGGCCAGCACCGTGTGATCAAAGCCCGGGTCGTCCAGGGGCAGCCCCAGCAGGTACTGCCAGTCGATCCGGGTCCGCACCGCCTCAGCCGCCTGCCGGTCGGTCAGCTTCTCCGCCCGCTGCAGCACGGTCACCAGCGCCAGCCGCGACGGGGACCAGCCCGGACGGCCCCGGATCCCGAACGCGGCCGCGAACTCCTCATCCCCCAGCCACTGTCCCAGCCGGTCACGGACCTGCACTGCCAGCGGCCGCGGGCGCTTACCCGGGTACCTGGCCGCGATCGCCGCCGCGATCTGTGGAGCCGGCTCTGGCCAGGCAACAGGCTGCACGCACATGTCATACCCGATCCTGCGGCCGGGACGAGGGGGAAAACGACCGCAGGCCAGATCATGACCGGGACGACGACCCAGAACAGGCAAGTCGGTCGGCATGTCGTGAATTAACCACCGGGATCCGACATCCTGGAAAACCAGCTGATACGAACGGCGGTGGAGGCCCTCGGGAGGCTGCATCTGCGGCATCAGCCGTCGCGGGCCGCGCTGGCCCGGATGCGCCTGCAGCTCAACGGGATCAGCGCCCTTGTCACTGGCCGGCGCGGCGTGCCCGAGCCCCGGTGGACCCGCCTGAACGAGCGGTACCGTCCGGCAGTATCGCTGGCGCGATTGATCATCGCGACGGCCGGGCTGGAGGCGCGGGCAGGTGGCCAGGACGCGAGCGTGTTCCTGGTCGACATGAACGCGGTCTTCGAGCGGTTCATCCGGGTCGCCCTGCGCGAGCGGCTGCGCCTGGACCTCCGGGCGTTCCGCCCGGAGCGCAAGGACACGCGATCCACCTCGACACCAAACAGCAGATCACGCAGCCGATCACCCTCAACCCAGACCTGTCCTGGTGGATCGCTGACCGTTGCGTGTTCGTCGGCGACTGCAAGTACAAGCGCACCAACGGCAACGTCCCAAATGCCGACATCTACCAGATGCTCGCCTGCCTCACCGCGCTCCAGCTCGGCGAAGGCCTGCTTATCTACGCAGCCGGAGAGGAAACGCCGCACGACATCACCATCCGGCATGTCGGCAAGCGCATCCACGTCCGCACCGTCAACGTCGCGCGCGAACCAGCGGACATCCTCAGCCAGATCGGCGAGCTCGCTGCCGGCATCCGCGCAATCGCGACGCAGCCGGCAGCGAGCACCTCCGTGGCCCCGGGAATTGCGTCCTAGCAGGCGGAACTCCGGCGCTGACCGGCGGCCGGGCACCGAGCCGAGGCGCAAGTCGCGCCGCGGACGCCCGTGACATGCTGGTCGAATGCGCCAAGCGTGCTTGCGGAGGTGGTTTCGGGCAAGGGCTCAGGATGGGCTTGGTTAGCTGGCGAGGAGCTGGCTGACGGCCTGGTGGGAGACGCCGAGCAGGATGCTGATGTCACGCTGGGCCAGGCCCTGCTCTTTGAGGTGCCGGGCGGCGAGCCGGGTCTGGGTGGTGGCATCAGCGCGGACTTTCTCCGCCTGCTCGCGGGCGTGCCGGGTCCTGCTGACTTCGGCGGCCAGCGCGGCGTCCAGGACGGGCGCGATCTCCACGTCGCCGACGTCGGCGGGGCTGATGTCGAAGTGCAGCGCGAGCAGGTCACGGACCATGGCTTGTGCCTGGTCCAGGCGCCGGGCCTGGGTGTGGGCCGGGTACTGCAGGCCGCCGCCGGTGACCTCCAGCGCCCACCAGCCCTCGCTGCGCCGCGCGGCGACCTGGAAGCTCCTGCCTGTCATCAGCGTTCCTCCCTCGCCGCGTCGGCGCACATCTGCTCGAAGGTCCGCAGGATCCCGCGGGCGGTGTACTCGACAATCTCGCTGTGGCGGGGCACCTCGACCGGGCGGCCGCCGACGAAGAACTTGTCGTGGCTGCCGCCGTGCACCGGGTGATCCTTGTCGAAGGCGATACCGTGGTTCCTGGCGATCCTGGCCATCCGGGTGAGCAGCTCCCGTCGTCTCACATGGTAAGGCTAGCCGATTGCCAGTTCAAGACAACCTACTTGCCTAATTGTCCAGCTAGCGTTCTGGGCGTGAGGGCAAGCCAGCCCGCCGGGACAGCGGCAGGGCTCAGCGACGTGAGTTCCGCGGCGGGGGAGCCGAGTATCGGCAACTGCGGGCACGCCCGCGTGTCCCGCGGAGCATGCCCAGGCGCCGGCGTCTGCGCTGTGCACCCGCCCCGCGGCTGCCGACATGAAGAGCACCGGCATCCGCGCCAGAAGCAGCTTCCGGCGGCGGTGCGGCGCAGTGGGCGGGCCCGTCGTGCCTGGCGGCTGCCTGTTCCGTGCCCGGTCCGGCCGGGGTGACCAACTGTGCGACGGGTGTGCGCCTGCCGGCGGTCGGCGTGCACTGCCCGCGGCGGCGGGAGGTCACCAGGCTCGCGCAGGCCCGGCTGGCGCTGCCGGCCGGCGGCAGTACGGCTGGCGGGTTCGCCGGGGTTCAGGTCCGGCCATGCAGGCTCGCTCGCCCGGGTTCCTGCGATGGCGCGAAAACGGGAGCGGAACGCCGGCGTAGTCTCGGTGCATGCGCTCGATGGCCCGGTGGATAGCAGTTCTCCGGCCCGGATTCCCCGGGCTGGCGGGCGGTGCGAGGGCGGCTGGTTACCAAACTGGTTACCGTCCGCAGTGAACGGTGATGAACTCTGGCGGACTCGTGCGAACGTAACGGCTGGTCAGCGATGTCCGTGGTGAACTGTGGCGGATGCTGGTGAACGGTCCGGTGTTCCATGGCATGCAAGAGGTCCGGGGTTCGAATCCCCGTAGCTCCACAAGGAATTCCAGGTCAGAGTGCAGGTCCGAGGCCATCTGGATGGGTTTCAAGATCGGTTGACCGTCATTTGACCGTCGTTCTGGACGTGACTGGCTGGCATTGGGCCGCACGAATTGGCTGTCATTGGCACGCGGGTCAGCCGTGACCGTGGTGCTCGTTGAACAGGCTGGCTGGTCGTGGGAGGTGGATCCGCTCCAGTGGCTGTTCAGTAAGCCGGGGTTGGCGGCGAGGTATTCGCGCAGGAAGGTCAGATGGACACGAGGGCTAGCGACGAGCCGGGCCGGACCCGGGACATCGATCTGGTGATGGTGAAAGGCGCGGGGGCGAGCCGGGATTTCGGCGTGAACGGCGTGAAGTTGCCGCTGATGGGCGACTGGTCAGACGCGCTGGTGAAGAAGCTGGGAGCCGTTGGCCAGTACC
>JBKQSL010000393.1:0-3769 GCA_052143655.1 Streptosporangiaceae bacterium
GTTTGCGCACAGGCAAAAGCCCCGCGCTTGCCGGGGCGCGGCGGAGAACGGCCCGCCCGACAGCACGCCACGCAGGAACCCGGCGCAGGCAAGCGGCCGGCGCAGCCGGGCGCAGCTAACCTCAATCGTTCAGGGCTCCCGAGGTTCGGTTGCTGATTGTGCTGGCGCCCGGTTTCAGGCGCGGTGCCTGTTTGGCTTCGGAGGGCGGGTGCGCGATGATGCCCGGCGTGCCCGGGTGGGGACCGGCTCCGACCGCGCCGGGATCGTGCTCCTTTCGCGTTGACGGGATGTTCCGTGCTGGTCAGGCGGGTGGGGGCAGGGCGCAGAGCCGCTGCCAGCAGGTAAGGAATGTCTCCTTCCACGGCCAGTCGGGGCTGATTTTCAGGATCCGCTGCCGGGCGTGGTGCGCGAGGCGGGCGGGGATGTGCCAGATCCGGTAGCGGAGCGTGTCCGGCTCGGCTTCCCTCAGGTCCTCGCAGTCGTGGAGGCCGAGGAGGCGGGTCCAGGCGGTGAGGTCGGCGGCGATGTTCGCGGCGATGACCCAGCCGCAGTTGACCTGCCAGGTCTTCGACGGGAGGTTCCGCAGGCCCATCGCCTTCGCGGTGCGCACGCCGTCGGTCTCCACGACGGCGTGCTCGCGGTGGGTGACGTCGATGTACTGCGGGTGGTGACTGCCGGGCACGTCCTTTATCCCGGTGTCCGGGATGTTCGTGCAGATGACCGAGTACCGCCAGCCGGTTTTCTTCTCGCAGGCGGTGAGGTTCTTCGCCTGCCGGCGGGACGGCTTCACACGGCGGACGATCCAGCGCAGCCCCGGAGGCCAGTTCCCGGCGCGGGTCATCAGGCGGGTGATCTCCGCGACGTCCTTGTCTTCCTCGATCTCCCCGTCCTGGGAGATGCCGGGCTTCCACGCGTCCGCGGGAACCTGCATGATCGCGGCCTCGTCGGCCGGGGTGATCATCCATCCGCAGGTGAACAGCAGGATCCGCCGCGGGGAGGACATCGCCAGCAGGTGCTTTATCAGCTCGTGGCTCGCGCCGGCCCCGTCGATGCGGACCAGGATCCTGCGCCGGAACCGGGCGGGGACCTGCCGGGCCGCCGCGGCCAGCACCTCCCGGTGATCGGTGAACGTGTTCGAGCCCGCGTTGCCGGGACGCAGCAGCATGGCCAGGCACTCCCGGGTATTCGAGCACCACGCCGCCAGTGGATGGAAGCCGTAGCCTTTCTTCCAGGCGGGAGCCGCACCCTCTTTGTCCGAGTGCGCGGTGACCAGGGTCCCGTCCATGTCGATGACCACCCAGCCCGTCAGGGTCTTCCCGGCGATGACCAGCCACGGGAACCCGGCCGGGGTCGCCTCGATCAGGTTCCACACGTGCGCTCGCGCTTTCGCGCGGGCTTTCGCGGCCCGCTCCAGCATGGCGGTACCGCCGGCCAGGTCCAGGGCGCGCCGTATCGTCGGGCCGCTCGGCGCGGCGCCCAGCACGGGAGCGAGATGCGCCAGCACCGCGATATCGCTCATGCTCGTGGCCCCCAGCGCGATCGCGACCGCCATCGAAACCAGCGCCGCGCCGCGGTCGAAAAGAGGCGATTTCCCCGCGCGCTTCAGTGCCGTGGCCAGCCCGGCGGTCAGTCCTGCCTGGTCAGCGGCCTTCCGCAGCAGGATCGCGCCCGCGTGGCCGACCAGGCCCGTCCCGCCGCCGGTGACCTTCAGGGCATGATCCCAGCCGTTATGCTGCATGACGAAGAGCGCTCCGGTCCCGGGAATTGCGTGCGTGTGGTTACCGCGTAATCTCCCAGCACCAGGGCGCTCTTCGCCGTTGAACTCCTAAGCCCGCGTACGCCGCTCCCGTCACCCGGCGCCGGCCCCTGCCGCCAGGCCTCGCACCTGCCGGGTGCGCCACCACAGCACCCGCCACCAGGCGCGGAACCGCAAAACCCCAGCTCACAGCCACGCCGAAATCGGCAGAGCCCTAATTCACCACTAACGCTGAATGCCGGAGGCTAGGAAGCCGCGGTCGGCGGCATGAGGGTGCGGGTGTCGCCGGCGGCCGAAGCGACGCAACCGAGGCCGCCTGCGTGCCTGATGCATCTCCATCAGCCGTCACGCAAGGTGCGCGAGTGGACGCGCCGCAGCGTTCGGGCATCATCATGCAGTCCACTACAGGCAGCCATTCCCGCCAGGCGCGGAGCACGACGATGACCGCGCCGCAATCCATCGCTTGCTGCACGAGGTGAAGCCATAGGGCTGGGAGGGCAGCCCGGCCGCCAGCGTGGCCAGGAGCGGTTTTCAGTTCCGGGAGTGATTCCTGTGGAACTCGACGGCAAGGAGGCGGTCGGCAAGGTCGGCGCGGATCTCGCGCAGAGCCTTGGTGCGTGGACACCACCAGTTCGCGCCTGCCGTCCAGCTGGCTCAGGAGCACAGGTCGTAAGTCAGTATGCATGTATCAGGGATGGAGTTGGCCACTCCGTTTCAGCAAAGGGACTGCTCGGGGTTCTGCGGGTGTCCGGGGCGATCCTCGCGGCTCGGGCGATCGGATCCCGCCATACTGCGATGGCAATTACAGGAGGAGACTCGATGACAGGCAATTCCTCAGGCATCACCGAGCGACTGATCGGGCCGAGGCCACCTGAAGGCTTCATCCGGGGAAGTCACGCCCGGCTCGATGCCCTCTTCCGGCAGAAGTTTGAACAGCGGGAAGGGCTATGGGACGAGCAGCGTCGTATAAGCGAAGCCCCGGCGACGCTGCTCCGGAACCTGGCGAAAGACGATCCGGCCACCGAGCGTACGGTCAAAGAGACTCGTGCGCGGTCCAAGAAGCGGGCGCAACGCGTCCTGTCGGCGCCCAAACGGACGAAGATCAAGTCTCGTGCGCATCTGAGCTCCATTGACGTCACGTTTGTCCCGCCCTACACATGGCCCTGGCAGTGGACCGCGACAACGGGAAGCGCGACTGCCGATGCCGACGCCGACCAGAACAACGGCACGATGAGCTTTGATGCATGGACCGGCGAAAACGGCAAGACGGCGGCGTGCGCGGTCGCTGTGGGTTCCTATTTCCAGCCGATGGCCGACGCCGCCTTCATGTACGTGTCCGCTGTTCCGGCGTTCAACTACATCTGGGATTCCGACAATGTCTTCGACAACTCGCATACCCACGCCTTCCTCGGACTATATGTCGGCCAGTACACGCTCGAGGGCGAGTTCACCCAGGCGGTCGTCGATCAGCAGATCGGCCTGTGGGATTCAGGCGGGGGATCGGACCAGGGCACCAACTCCGGCTTCCCGCTGCTGGCTGGCACGCCAGTTGATAGCGATCACTTCTATGAGATCTGGGTCTGGGCCGGCGGCGACGCCGAGGCGGACGGCTGGTCCGTGTTCTGGGGTAGCGCAGCACTGTCCGCTATGAACCTGACCGTACCGTCGATCAGCGTCGCCGCCGGCTGACGCCGGGCACGACGGCCAGCGCCAGGCGGACAAGCCGGAAGCACTGATCAGCCGGCCATGCATAAACCGCACCGGTCTATCCGACGGCGGAACAGGGTTGCCCAGCTCAGATGCCTGCGAGGCTGGCGTGGTGGCCCTCGTCGGCGGCACCAGGCGCCGGGGACGGGCCGGTGAGAGCGGACCGGATCGACTCGCCCAGTGCGCGCGCGGCCGGCGGCGGGAACGCGTTGCCGACCTGGCGGTAGGCGGCTGTCCTGCGTCCGGAGAACTGCCAGGAATCCGGGAACCCCTGGATCCGGGCCACCATCCGGACGGTCAGCTTCG
>JBKQSL010000394.1:0-11520 GCA_052143655.1 Streptosporangiaceae bacterium
GCCGCGCCGGCGCAAGGCCAGGGCCTGACCGCGCTGGCGGATCTGGACCGCGCCGGCAGCCGACCGCGGGCGAGCCCTGACTGGCGGGAGACTTGCGTCATGGTCACTGAATACGTCGTGCTGCTCACGAACCCGCGGTCACGCACCTTGATCGGGCCGACCGCCGTGTCGATCGCCCCGATCACGCCCAGCCGGTCACACAGCGCGCTGACCGCCGCCAGCCCCGCGTTCGGGGTCGGCGCCCCGTCCGGCGCGCCGACGCGCGCCTGCCCGCGACTCCACTTTCCGCCGCGTATCCTGGCCACCAGATAGGTGTCCTCTCCGCTGAGATGATCGTCACGTCGCAATGATCATCATCCCAGGTCAGAGCGGCACCTATCGGCATTTGCGGGGCCGTGTCACCGCCCTACTCGCGGATTCGGGACTGAACTGCGATAAGGCTGTCCCTGCTATGTCGGCGTACAATTTGGACGCTGGCGGGCACTTGCGGACAGCGGGAGACCGTGAACGACGAGTTGTTACGGGTGATCTAACGCCTACCGCGGCAAGCGTGAAACCTCGCCGCGACTCGTCGGCACGGTCCGTGACAATCAAGAGCTAACCGTAATCAACTAAAGACCAACCGCGCGGATAAACGTCGATGAGTACCCTGGGAACTTCGGCGAGCGGCATCACTAGCCGTAAGCCATCTTCCGCAGACGACCCAAGTCAGTAACCGCGATCGACCGGTACCCAGTGGATACAATGCCGCGTTCCCGCAGGCCACGCAGGACGCGGTGCACAGCAGGCTGTGAGGCTACCGCCAGCGAGGCTATCTCGGGCTGGGTCAGCGGCGGCTTGAGCACTGCCTGGTTACTTTCCGTGTGGCCGTAGACCTCGACGAGCTGCAACAGGACCCGGGCGACCCGGGTAGAGACGTCGCTACCGCTGAAGTCGACGCGCCGGGCGATTGCCACCCGCATTTTCGCTGCGATCGCGCTGCTTACGGCGTGTGAAATATCCGGATCATGCCGTATGCAATCAACAAAATCGTCCGACTTTATAACGCGCGCTGTTATTGTACCGCATGTGGTGACCGTCGCCGAGCGCGGGAGTGCGTCAATTGCAGCGAACTCCCCGACCGCGTCCCCCCTCATTCGGATTGCCAGCAACGCATCCGGCCCGCCGCCGGGCACGCTCGCCGTGACCTTGACGACGCCCCGGAGGACCAGCACTACAAAACTGGACTTATCGCCCTCACGGAAGAGGATCTTGCTTGGCCCTGGATACCGGACGAGGCTTCCGCGCTGGAGCAAACGATCCCGTGCGGCGTTAGGAAGCGCTCCGAGCAGGCTGCCGACTGGCCAGTCACCTACCACCCAAGGGTTCCTTCCAGGCCCACCTGACGGGCCATCGTTCCAGCCAGATGATTCCATAGCATAGGACGATTCGTTTATCCTCGGCAGGAGGACACATCGCCGACGAGCGGAGAGCGATGGCTGGAATGCGGGCTGGAGTCAGGAAGCTAGTCGTTGCCTATGACGTCGAGCACTACAGCGGGCGGGGGACGCGCCGCGAGCACGTGACGCAGCAGCGACTCTCGGACATCCTCGAGTTCGCATTCCGAGAGTCCGGCGTGCCAGCCGACGCCGCGGAAGTCCAGGAGCAGGGGGACGGCGGACTGGCCTTGCTGCCGACAGGCGGTGCCGTGGACGAGCCCCGTCTTATAGTCGGCCTGATCAATGCGCTTGTTCAGGGACTTATCCAACTGAACGAGGATCTCGTTGAGGAAGTCCGGATCCGGCTGCGCGTTGCCCTGCAGGAGGGAGTGGTGCACCCGGCAGCTCACGGGTACGTGGGGCC
Source organism: Streptosporangiaceae bacterium (assembly GCA_052143655.1). Classification (GTDB taxonomy): domain Bacteria; phylum Actinomycetota; class Actinomycetes; order Streptosporangiales; family Streptosporangiaceae; genus CAVSUR01. The sequence goes on from JBKQSL010000394.1 coordinate 1,843, forward strand.
AGCGGTGATCGAGGCATGCAGGCTACGGGACGCGGACTCAGTCCGCTCGGCACTGGCTGGCAGCGACGCTCCGCTCGTCGTGGTAGTAGCCGATGGCCTATACCGTGACGTGCTCTCCCAGGGGTACCACGGCCTGTCAGCCTCCACTTTCGCCCCGGTCGAGGTTCAGGTTAAGTCCTATAGCGGAAAGGCGTGGACTTACCTGCCCGGTGGTGCCCGGCGCGTCGGCTCTGATACCCCCGCTGGCCAGGGAAGCGACCAGGCGCTGACAAGCAGGCCGATCCTGCGGGAATTCCTGGATAACCCTCCGGACGCCTGGTGACCAGGCCAGAACTGCTGGCGGTATTCGACGAGGACGACCAGCCGCACGTTCTTACCCGTCGGTACTTCTATATTCCCGCGCCATCCCGTGACGGGACGAGCAGCGCCCGTACTCAGGAAGGTGGCGTGTTCCTGCATGAGCCCACTGTCGCGGTCCTGCTGCCATCGGACCTGCCACTGCTGTCGCAACGCCGTCCCGACTTCGGAAGCCTAAGGCACGTGCTAGCCCGCTTCAGCTTCATGCTAGGTCGGCTACCGCTCAAGCACGCGTACGCGTCGGCTACGTTTACGGTCACCCTTGATCATCCCGACGCGGTCGTACGACTACAGCGCCCAGCCTGGGGGGTACCGGAGGATTCCGAGTCGACCGACACGGTTACCACTCAGTTCTCCGCCGCCGTGGACAGCCTGGCGAAGCTTGGGGCACAGCGAACCAGGGTCAAGGGCACGACGCGGCATGGCGGCCAGCTTCCCGTGGTCACCGCGGAGAAACGCAGCCGGGGAGACTTCGGCTGGCGTTACGAGGCCCGCGATGGCACGCCACTCGTTCCCAGGATTGAATACGCGCTGGCCTGGATCGAACTGCCCCGTGGTGTCACGGAACTCAGCGGTCACCTCAGCGCGGAGGCCGTGATCGAAGTGCCGAGGTTCGGCGTCCTGCGGGCGCTTCACGCGGTGCCAGGGGCTCCGCCCGTGCCCTTCCGCCTTCCGCTCGGTGCCCCGGAGTGACGCGACAGCACGACGACCACCGGGTGCTAAGGCTCAGGCAGCAGGAGCGGCGTCCGGTATTCCAGCCTGGTAGCCTCCGAGCTCTGGATATGGGCTAGTCCCCGTTTGAACGCCTCAGGCACCGGATGGCCAGCGAAGAGTCCCGTGTAGAAGCCAACGCTGAACTTAATGGCGGCCTCGTCGCCAATCTGCCAGCGCATCCCGACGACGTGGTCAATGTGCTGGGACATTGCCCTGGCGAGCCGCTCGGAGTAGCACGCGTTCACGATTACGCACGTGATCGTGGCCCGGTGCAAGCCGAATAGGCTGGCAAGCCCCTCTGGGGTCGTCAGCGCCACGTCGCCGGCGGCGTCCTCAAGGAGCAGGTTGCCGTCGCTGTCGCCGTGCCCGGAAAAGTGCACGACCTGGGGGTCGTAGTCCGCCAGGGCCTGGCTGAGGTCATCCCACTCTGATGCGGGGCAGAACTCGATCCGGTACTGGTCCCGCGTCCTCGAGAGCTGCAGCCGTTCCTTGACCTTCTTCATCTCAAGGTCCGTTCGAAGCGGCGGCAACTTTAGGTACGGGTCCTTCGGACTCGCGGTCAGGTACAAGATGGTTCCGCCAGGTCCGACCACCGAGTTCTGCCCGGCCACCACCCGCAGGCTGTCTTCTTGCGTCACCTGCCGGATGGAACCCAGCCCATCCGGATACGTGAACGTCAGGCGCACGCTGACCGGCACCTGTCCACTTTCTTCTGCGATCACGCTGAACGTGAACCTGGCTGTCGCTCCGGAGCACAACTGGAGAACCCGCGACCGCCTGCCGTTGGTCCGCAACGGCCCGCTCACGTCCATGGTGACACCGCCAAGGGCGACATCAGACGTGTTCTGCACCAGGACCCTTATCTCGCCCCATACCCCGGTCGGAAGCCTGCTGAAAGCGTCCTCAAGCCCGACCGCTGGTCTAGGCGCTGGCCGAGGCGACGCGGGCCGGGCCGACGACCCGGGCGCGACGGAGAGCTTCCAGCGGAAGTCAGCCCGGTAGGCCGACACTCCATATTGGTCACGGTAGGAAAAGTTACCGCTCGTCAGCTCGAATTCGCCGCTCTTGCTGGGCTCCACCGTTATCTCGTGGATGTGCGTCCCGCCCGCGGGGATCAACGGGATCTCCACCCTGCTCCGCCCCTCGAGCAGGGAAATGCCCGGCGGCAGTTCAAGTCTGAAGACGATGTCTGAGCTTGGCCCCTGGCTCGTGTTGGTGAACCGGATGGCAAGCCGGACCCTCCTGCCGGCGACGATGTGGGTGGGCTGGACGGAGACTTCGATCATGGCCTGCCGTTCGCCTGCCTCCATTGTTGTCCCTGCTGCTGCTGCGGTGGCTGCTGATACTGCGGCGGTGGATACTGTCCCTGCTGCGGCCCGTACTGCTGACCCGGCTGCCCCCACGGCGGGCCCTGCTGTGGCCCCAGCTGCCCGCCTGCCTGCTGTTGGGCCGCCTGGGCCGCCCGTGCTTGTGCGGCCGCCCGCTGCGCTTCCTTCGGGTCCACCCAGCCGGGGTGCTTGGACGCCTTTGGGTGCTGCTCATCCACGCACTGCTTGCAGTGCATGGCGGGTTGCGGCACCCGCTTGGCTGATTGCAAGGCGGCTTGCGGCGCCCGCCTGCCTAGGTCCTCGGCTGAGTCGTCGAAGGCATCGTCGGCCGAGACAACCCACCCGTGCTGCTCGCATACTGGCTTCCCGCAATGGTGGCACGCGAAGATGGGATGGCCTGGGAACTCTGGCCTGCCGTCCACGGTGCACTTCAGTGTCATGGCTACTCCCCCAGATCCTCGCCTAGATCCCTAAGCTCCGTTTTGATCCTCGTGACTATGTCCCGGTAGACGTTTTCCGATATCCGTCCGGTCATCACTGCCTCGTCAGCGATCTTCCACTGCCGTCTAAGGTCGGCCTTGCGCTCCGCCTTATCATTAGCATCCTCACGGACTGCCGACGGCGTCACGCCCTCCGATTCGACGATCTCGGCCGACCTGATAGCGAGTGGCTCGACGTTCGACCCGTGCTCGATGGCGACCGACTCGACAACCTCCCCAACGGCTGCAGCGGTCGGCTGCCCCAGTGTGTTGTCCGCCTCGGCCGGCGTCCAGCCGGCGTACGCCATCGCGGCACTGTCACTGAGCACCTTCATCACCTTGCTGTGAAGGTCATCCCACTTATTCTCGATACTTTCCCGCAGCCTGCCGTCGGCGTTCCCGCCCGTGGCGTAGGACCCCTTGACCGTCACCTGGACTGCGGTCTTCCCCGCAGATGCGCCCGACGCGCCCTGGATTTCCTCGCCGCGGACGTGGATGTCAAAGTCAATGGGGAACACGCCAGTGTAGAAGCGGCCCGCTATGTCCCAGACGCGGTTGAGCACGTCAGCCCGGCTATCGTCCCGGTACGGCGTATGCTCGATCACGCTCTTGACGTAGTAGTCGTCCTTGCTGATCGCATCGGTGAGCCTGATGATCACGCTGTAGTTGGGAACGACTCCGGCGAACTCGTCGAGCCTGCTTCTGTTCTCATCATCTGCATTGTTCTCGTCCGGGACCATCCGGTCGTCCTGATACCTGATGGCACCAAGGCTGACGGTGAAGTCCACCATCACCCTAGTCTTCGCCGACGGAACCAGTTGCCGCTCCGCGTGTCTGCCACCCGGCAGGTAGAGGCCGATACCGGTAACGCCAGAGAGGGTCCCCTCGAAGGTCGCCTCGATCCGTCCGGCCAGCGTGGACTGCGGCGGGATCGGCCTCTCGAAACGGATGGTCAGGGAACGGCTCCTGCGCTCTTGAAGCTGGCTGTAATTATGATCCGGATCCTTGGGCGGGACCTGCTGCCAGTCGATGATCCGGAAGTTCTCCCCTTGCGTCGGGGCCGTGGTCGCCGCGTTGCCCGGGTCAGCGTTCTCCATATTCCCCCAGCCGACGGGAACGGCAAGCTGGATCCGGTCGAACAGCTCAATCACGGGGCCGCGGCCATCGCTCAGCGGGGTCCAGTGCAGGTCAATCTGCAGCGTCCGCTGGTCTGACCCCGGCACCAGCGACGGGACGATCCACAAAGGGATCGTCTTGGGCTTTCGGCCGTCTTGCAGCTGATAGGTGACATTGGGTTGCCACTCGCCCTCATGACGCCCCGCTGTGGCCGCGAAGAGGTCGTGGCCGGAAACGTCCCCCCGGAACCACAGGCCGGTCCCCGCATCGAGGACCAGCGGCTGGGCGGCAGCGAGATTCAGCCCGACCGGCCCCTGGAGCAGGGCGAATCCGGCGTTGAAGGTGACCGGCGCGCCCTCCGCGATCAGGTATTTCCTGCGGTACTGCTTCATCCGCTCTTGCCAGTCGGAGTGGGTCATCGAGAAGACGACCGTGCCCGTGATGTCGCCTACCGTGCTCCGGTAACCGCTCTCTGTCAGGTCGACACGGCCCTGCAGGTACTCGGTGACGCGCGCCGCGCGCACGTGAGGGAACAACGGCAGGTCTGGAGCCGTGGTGGCCATCACCGCGCGGCCCTGGCGCACCTTGACGACGCCATACGCCGCGACCGCGACTCCGGCCAGCAAGACCACGATCCCCGGCACCGTGGCGAAGAGTGCAACGATGAGGCCAATGACCGCGATAACGGCCCCGATGACCACCAAGCGACCCAGCCCGTTGACTGCGTGATCGTGCTCTCCGCAGTGGTAGACGGCCGCTTGGGGGGTTTCCAGCTTCAGCCCGCCGTACTCTTGGCTCGCCGGCTTGCCCGACGTGCCTTGATCGCGAGCCAACTTGCCCGCCACCCGGAACGGGAAGGGGCTGTGGTTCTCGCACATGGGCTTGGCGCAGTGGTGGCACACACTGTAGATATCCGTCGATCCGCACCGGTAGCAACTGACCTCGGATGCGCGCTCTACTGTCTTGACAGGCATCGTCCAGTTACCTCCGCGAGGCCATGTGATACTGGTAACGGTCCCGTAGCGCCTTCTGGAGCGCGTTCATCTCACGGGTCATTTCCTGGTGGTCTCGGGGCAGCCTGCCCAGCATGTGCATCCTGATCTGCCCGGTGGCCTTGCCCCCCTTGGTCTTCACCCTGCTGTCGCCCATGATCTGCTCGCGCTCCAAGATGTGGCGCGTGCCCTCTACGTAAACCCACAGGTCCATCTGGTCCGGCCCCCGGCGGCGCTTCGCCCTCAGGAACCATTCCGGGGCATCGGGGTCATGGGCGTCCGTCCTCTTGTCCTCGATTTCGAGGAATCCCAGGCTCTTCAAGACGTTCCTGATGTCGGTTACCCGCATCTCATCAGGGATGATGTCATCGAAGACGATGTTGTGATACGGAGAGAAGGAACGCTTAGCGAACGCGTCATCGACGACCAGGGTCCCGTTGACGGTGACGCGAGTAGTCAGGGCGGGCAACGGTTCCCTCCCCATCTCGGTCCCCCTGGGAACCTCCCTGCCAACGGCGTTGAAGAGGCGGGGCTCAAGCCCGGACATCAGGTACCCGGGGATCTCGATCTCGGCGCTTACCTTGAGCTGAGGGGTGCGGTAAAGCTCGCCGGGATGCTCGATAAGGAGCCGCATCGGCGGCGATTCGTAGTCGATCGTCCGGGCACGGCCGCCGTCCCCGTTCTCGTCGGCCCTGCCCATTCCCAGCACCTCCCATTCAAGACGGCGGTCGACCGGGTTGTACCGCACTGGAAATGGCCGCCAGTCGGTGTCCTTTATCTGCTGCCCGTTCTGCTCCACCGCCGCGTAGGCCTCTAGCTCCGTCGTGCGCAGTGAGGTGATCGTCGGCCAGTCGATCGTGACCCGCCTGACCACCGGCTTCAAGGGCGGGACGTTGGGTCTTTCCGGGTTGAGCGGCAGCGAGAGATGGACCGTCATCCGTATCAGCAGCACGTTCTGGAAGCCGACCTTCTGCCTGATCCGGTCGACGACCTTCGCGTAGGGGCCTGTGTCCTCCGGAGTGTCCGCCAGTGCCTCGGCCAGGCTCATGTAGTCAACGGCATCTGGGTCCATGACGTCGATTTCGAGACCTGCGGGGATGATCCCCGGGTACTTCGGCTGGTACTCGTGTGTGATCACACTCGATCTTCGGCCGGCGGTCAGGTCCGCTGTTCCTGGAAGGGGTACCGCTATGGGGATTACCCCGTACTCCGCGCGCATCCGCACTCCAGCGGGCAGGCTCTCAACATGATCATGCTCGGCGAGCAGCAGGTGACCAACGGTGGCATCGGGGTCCGCGGCTGGCCGACTTCCGCCCCGCGCTCGCTCGACGTCCCTGGCAGCCTGCCGAGTGAAGTACCGCCGCCCATCATAGGGAACGGTGATCTCGATTCGCCCGGTGTGCTGCTTGCCTTGCGTTCGCCGTGGGTTCACCGAGATAACCTGGTCTACCTCGTAGGTCTCAGTGACCTTGGCTTTTTCTGGCATTGCCCGCGCGAATATCATTCCGCCACCTGCACTCGCCACGCCGTCAACGTGGAGCGAACTATTCCATCCGGAACCAGAACCGCCACACCGTCCTCCAATATTGATCCGCATTTAGATACGGGTGAACCAACGGGTGAACTTCTGCGTGAGGACTGGGGCGGTGGCACCCCAGCACCTGCGCGCTACCGACCCACCCTCGCTTGCGCATGCATCGCGACAACCGCGACCCCCTCCCGCGCGACTCCAGCCATTCAACGGCAAGCTCTGCCGAAGATGATCATCGGCAGAGATGCCAGTGTGCCACTACCTAGACGCGGGAACCTGATCAGAGGATGGCATCTCCATCGCCAAACGAAAGTATCCATCTGGCTATAGATGCTTATCTGCTGTTCTGAGTCGTTAATTCGCCGTTACTTGATAGGTTTGGTGGGTGCCGAGCCCGAAGCTGGTTCCCATTGAGCTGACCGATGACGAGCGCCGGACGCTGGGCGCGTGGGCGCGGCGCCGGAAGACCGCGCAGGCGCTGGCGCAGCGGTCGCGGATCGTGCTGCGGTGCGCGGAGGGCGGGACGATCGGGGAGGCCGCGGCTGAGCTAGGCGTGTCCCGGGACATGGTGTCGAAGTGGCGGTCGCGGTTCGCGCGGGACCGGCTGGAGGGGCTGACGGACGAGCCCCGGCCCGGCCGGCCGCGGACGATCAGCGACGAGCAGGTCGAGGCGGTGATCACCGCGACGCTGGAGCAGGCGCCGCCGGACGGGGACTCGCACTGGTCGACGCGATCGATGGCCAGGTCAGCGGGCATGTCCCAGTCCGCGGTCTCGCGGATCTGGCGGACGTTCGGCCTCAAGCCCCATATGGTGCAGGCGTGGAAGCTGTCCACCGACCCGCAGTTCATCAATAAGGTCCGCGACGGCGCCGGACAATGCCCTGGTCTTGTGCGTGGACGAGAAGCCACAGCTCCAGGCGCTGGACCGCACGGCCCCGTGCCTGCCGATGCTGCCCACTACGCCGGGGCGGATGACGCACGTCTACGTAGGCAACGGCACCCCGCAGTCGAGTTCCAGGCTGGCGCCGCTTCGCGCTCCGCGTTCCGCGAAGCCTGCGATGCGCCGGCCGACGGCCGGGTACTGCTTGGGATGGAGGTACTCATTGCCGCCCCCGAGGATCGGCTGTGCGAGCCCGAGCCGGATCCCGCGCTGAGTACCGGCCTCCGTGACCAGCCTGAAGAGCGGGTCGAGGTCGAAATCCACCCGGAAGATCGTGAACCCTAGCTTGGCGCGGGCGCCGAGCCGGCACGCGACTGCTGACCGGTGACGCCATTCCGCGGCGGAAGGACCGTCTGGGCGGCGGGTTGCGTTCATGTTGAGCAGAACCGTGCACTCGTTCTCTGGAAGGCCCTCCAGGCACGCCAGGGCACGTTCGGGAATGAGGCCATTCGTGAAGACCACTATGCGGCGACCTTGAGCGCGCCGTATCAGCTCGGGGAATCGAGGGTGAAGCGTCGGCTCACCGCCGATGAGGCGCACCTCGCCGATCCCGGAACGATCCAGGAACGCGAGCCGGCGGTCGAACTCCTCGACAGGCAGGAACACAGTCGGCCCGGCCGGCCTTGGCCCGCTGCCCGCTGGCGAAACAGAAAGAGCAGCGCGAGGGACAGACGGCGGAGATGATGAGGTTAGCCATCGTCGGCCCCTGCTGCACAGGAGAGCAGCCCAACCTGCGTCCAGCGCCACAGGACCGCACGCAACTCCTGCTCGGCGGCTGACTCGGTGAGGTCCGCGGCCTCCGCGAGGAACTCAACCAGCTTCCGGTGACTGCGGGAGGATGCGAGGACGCGCCACGTGCCCCGGGAACTGGTTACCTTCACATCGTGGCTGCTGGCGGCCGAGCGGCGCCGCCGGGGCACCCCGCGCGGCAGCCGGAAGCTGACCTGCTACAGACCTTGAAGGGCCAGCATTTGTGTAGCTATGGCGGTCCGGGTTCGAGGGTGAGCCCGGTCTGGGGGAGGAACCCGTCGATGAGGGCGGGCCGGTACTGGATGCGCTTGAGCCGGTTCTTCACGATGGCGGCGAGCTCGTCGACGTTGCGGGCGGCGAGGTTGCCCAGGCCGTTCTTCATGTTTGCCCAGGCGCCCTCGGCCGGGTTGAGATCCGGGGTGTAGGCGGGCAGCCGGACGACGGTCAGCCAGTCGCGGTGCGCGTCGGTGAACTTGCGCATCACTGCGCTGACATGGGTGTTCAGGTTATCCCAGTTGTGTGCCCGGCCGTGTTATGTGGCCGGCGGCGGCTGGCGGTCCTTGCCGCCGCTGGTGGGCAGCTGGACGGGGTCCTGCGGGGCCACATAATCCTGCGTGCTGAGAGAGGCTGCTTCCTCTACCCCCGGGAACAGAGAGGAAGTTGTCCCGATGCTGGAGAGCTACTTCGTCAAGCCTCAGACGGTCGACCGGATCCGGGCGTGCTGGATCGGCGCGGAGATCGAGCGCTTTGCCGGCTGGCTATCTGAGCAGGGCTATAGCACCCGGACGGTGCTGCGCCGGGTCCCGGCGCTGGTGGCATTCGGGGAGTTCGCCCGGATGCGCGGCGCCTCGGTGCCGGCGGACCTGCCCGCTCACGTCGATGATTTCGCCGTCATGAGGGTGACTTCGTTTCGCTGTGGCCGGGAGGCTGCTGCGGAGGTCCGCGGCGGCATCGAGCAGATGCTGGCGGTCGTGCTGCCCAGTTTCGAGCGCACCGGCCGGCCGCATCGTGAGCTGCCGTTCGCCCGCGCGGTGCCGGGGTTCTTCGGCTACCTGGCCGCCGAGCGCGGCCTGCGCCCGGAGTCGATCGCAGGCTACCGGCATCACCTGGCCTGCTTCGAGGCCTACCTGGACAGGATCGGTATCGCAGGCCTGGCGGATCTGTCGCCGGCGGTCCTCAGCGCGTTCGTCGCCGAGCGCTCCGGGGCGGGCCTGGCCAAGACGACGGTGCGGAGCGGCTGCGGGGTGCTGCGCGTGTTCTTGCGCTATGCGCACCGCCAGGGGCTGGTGGCCGGCGATCTGAGCAAGGCGGTGGAGTGGCCACCGGCCTGCCGGCTGGCGGACGTCCCGCGGTCCATCTCCTGGGCGGAGGTGGGGCTGGTGCTGGGCGCGCCGTCGACCGCCGCACCCCCTGCGGCAAGCGCGACTACGCGATCTTGCTGCTGCTGGTGACCTACGGCCTGCGGGCCCGC
>JBKQSL010000395.1:0-3654 GCA_052143655.1 Streptosporangiaceae bacterium
ATGGGCCATCGGCCGGGCGACATCTCAGTATGGCACTTCGCCACTTACTAAGGCAGGGTTAAGTCAAATACGTGAATACTCCGCGATGCTGACATGTCCAGAATGCGAGCTGACGTCCGGCTCCGCCACCGCATGGCGGCCGCACCCGCCCGAGCCGGCGCATCGCCAGCCGCCCGGGCCGCGCGTCATTCCCCGCCCGATGGGCGGATACATCGTCCATTCAGCATATCTATCGGCATTTACCCGCAGATGATCACGCTGTCCGTCGGCGCCCCATTAAGGAAGGCACGGGCGAGCATGGCCAGGGTGACGTGCCGGTGCCCGGCAGTCCAGGTTCGCATCTGGTAGCGGTCCAGCCCGGCCTGGCTCTTGGCGGCCTGTGACCTTCTTCAGGGCTCAGCGCATCCCGCCGACGGGGGGCAGGACGGCAGCGGGACCGGGGCGGATGACCAGCAGCGATAGAAGCCCAGGGTGCCGTCGCTACCGTGGCGGACCAGCAGGCTGTAGCCCGGCTGGTGAACGCAGACCCAGGTCCAGTCGGCCGGGCCCGGCCCGGCTCCGGCCACGCCGCTCCGCCCCTGCCTGCGCCGCGCTGGCCGCGGGCACCCGCCCCGCCGCCGGTACCGGCCTGGCTGCGATCTGCGGCCCGGCTGCGATCTGCGGCCTGGCTGCGATCTCCGGCCTGGCCGGGAACACCAGCCTGGCCGGGAACACCAGCCTGGCCGGCAGCGCCATGCCGCCCAGCCGATGGCCGCGGGCGCGGCCGGGACCGCGGCGCCCCGGGCTCACGGGCCGGCGGGGCGCCGATGATGTGGTGGGCAAGGTTCTGGATGTGGGCCGGCAGCACGCCGGCGTAGGCCGCGACGGCGCCGCTCAGCGTCACCAGCACCGCGGCCAGCACGGCCGCCGCCCGGGCGCGGCCGGCCGGCCACCGGGACGGCGTGCGCGCGGCGCGCGACCGCACGGCAGGCCGCGCATGCCGCCGGGCACCCGGCCGGGCGCGCGGTGAGAGGCCGGCCGGGGGGACACTGCAGGCAAACGCGAGCCGTGCAGCATCCTCCCCGGCCAGCTCGCCGGGTCCAGCCGGACCGGTCAGGATGGTGACCATTTCCGCTGCCGCGCGCAGCTCTGGCGGGGCGTCCGGGGGCAGGGACTGCCCGGCCAGCATCATTTCCAGCAGCGGCCCGTCCAGACCGTCCGGCTGTCGAGGGAGAGTAAACCCGGACATCTCACCGGAAGAAGCGCCGTCGCCGCTCATCGCGTTACACCCGCCTTGTCCAGCATCTCCGCCAGGCGGCGCAGCCCCCGGTGCGCGGCCACCCGCACCGCGCCCTGGCTCTTGCCGACGATGCGCCCCACCGCCGCGGCATCCAGCCCGGCCACCACCCGCAGCAGGATGATCTCGGCCTGGTCAGGGGGCAGCTGTGCCAGCAGCGCCAGGGCGGCCCGGGTGGAGATCTGCTCCAGTGCCAGGTCGGCCGCGTCCGGGGCGAGGCCCTGCTCCGCCTGCCCGGCGTCGGCGAGCGGCACGGCGGGGCGGCGGTCCCGGGCGCGGCCCCAGTCGGCCGCGCGGTGCCGGGCGATGGTGAACAGCCAGGCGCGGAACGCCGCCTCACCGCCCTCGAACCGGGTCAGGCCGGTCACCACCTGAAGCCACGTCTCCCCGGCCACGTCCTCCGCGGCGCCCGGCGCGATGACCCCCAGGTAACGCAGCAGCGCGGGCTGGATGTCACGGAAAATGCGGGCGAAGGCCTCCTCGTCGCCGCGCTGGGCCGCGGCGAGCGTGGCCTCGAACGCGCTGCCGATCACCCGGTCAGTATCCGCATCAGAACGGACCGGCGCAGGCGCATCGACTATCAGGCTTATCTGCGGGCAGAACCTCGCGATACCGGTGAGTCACGCAAAGCCGGCGGAATGAACGAGCGGGTAGCCGCCCGGCCTCGCCGGGTCGAAGAGTCGGCAAAGGCGCAGCGGTGATTTAGCCAACAAGACCGTCGGGCGTCCGGTTTCGTCCTATGATTCCAGTTCCTGCACGGAACGGATCGGGGGAACCGGAATGCGCGCAGCTTCCCGTTGGCAGCAGATGATCACGCAGCAGATGATCACACTGGCCGCAGCGGGGCTGGTCACAGTGACCGGTGTACTGACCATCCAGGGCACAGCCGCCTACGCGAGCGTGCCCGCGCACAATGGGACGACCGCCGCGGGCGGGCGAGCCCGGAGCGGGCTGACAGTCGCGAGCGCGCCGGTCCAGAAGGTGAACCACTCCAACGTCGGGGCCACTCACTCGCCCCGGCTGCTGCGCGAGCTGGCCGGGCCGCCTGGGGCCCCTGGCATGGTGAACGGCGCTCTGGCCGGCGCGGTCCGGGGCGTCGACGTGGCCTCCTACCAGCACGCCAGCGGCGCCGCCATCCACTGGGCGAGGGTGGCCGGCGCCGGGATCCAGTTCGCCGCCGTCAAGGTCACCGAGGGGACCTATTACCACAACCCCTATGCCCTCTCCGACCTGGCCGGCGCGCGAGCCGCCGGGATGTCGGCGGTGGCGTACGCGTTCGCGATCCCCAACGGCAACGGCGGGAAGGCCAGCGCGGCGGCCCAGGCCGGCTACCTGCTGAAGGCGCTCGGCAGCAGCGCCAGGACCACCCCGGTGATGCTGGACATCGAGTACAACCCCTACGGCCGCAACTGCTACGGGCTGAGCAAGGCCGCGATGGTGTCGTGGATCTCCGCGTTCGACACCACGGTGCAGGCGGCCACCGGCCGGCTGCCGATCATCTATGCGCCCGGCCCGTGGTGGAGCAGCTGCACGGGCGGCAGCGGCGCGTTCGCGCCGGTACCGCTGTGGGTGCCGGACTACGCCACCGGCTCGGCGCCGGCGCTGCCGGCCGGCTGGCGCCGGTGGGCGTTCTGGCAGTACTCCAGCTCCGGCAAGGTGCGTGGGATCAAGTCGCCCGGCGGGGTCGACCTCGACCAGCTCGCGCCCGGCCGGCTGCCGCTGCTCGCCCCGGGCCGGCATCGGACCCAGACCGGGAAGCCGGTCAGCGTGCAGGTCGCCCCGGCGGATCGCGGCGTCGCGCACTCTCCCGCCTACACCGCGACCGGGCTGCCCCGCGGCGCGTCCATCTCGCCCGCCGGGAAGATCACCGGCGCCCCGGCCGAGCCGGGGAAGTACTGGGTGACCGTCCGCGCGGCGCAGACTGGCCGGACCGGCGCAGTGGCCTTCGGCTGGCGGGTCCGGGCCGCGGGCTGACCGGCGCAGCCGGTCACGCACCCCTCAGCCGGGCACGGCCCCTTGGGTCACGCGCGGTTGGCCCGGTCGGGCACGGCCATGATCGCGAAGAGTACCCGTCACCGGCGGCTGTGTGATGAGTCCTTCCTGGTGGGTGCTGGCCCGGGACCGGGGTAGCTGGGACTGTCGTTGCCGGGGGCGAGGGCGGCGGTGATGGTGGCGGGGGCTGGCGGGATTATGGCAGCACTGTCACAGATGGCCATTGAAGTTCCCATGGCAGACCCTGCCGCACGGAGAGCGTTGAGGAGCCACTCGGGTGCTATCATGGGATATCACTTTGGAGGCGGGATGACGGATGTCCTGATTCGCGATATGCCGGACGAAGTCGTCGCGGCACTAGATGCTCGTGCCGCGCGGCTAGGGCT
>JBKQSL010000396.1:0-5245 GCA_052143655.1 Streptosporangiaceae bacterium
GGCAAGCGCTACCTCGACTGGGACCTCCCCGACCCGGCCGGCCAGGCCATCGAGGTGGTGCGTTCCGTCCGTGACCAGATACGCGGCCGCGTCCGTGCCCTGGCCGACGAGCTGCTGTAGCGGGCAGTCCGCGAGGAGGCTGCTCGATCAGTTCGCGGGGATCAGGCGGCTGGCGGGCCGGGTCCCGTTCGCTTCGCGCCGTGGCCCGCTCGCTTTCCGCCTGCTACGGGACACCTGAAGATCGTTCGCTGAGCCCGGCTAGCTCCCTGGCCGCCTCAAGGCGCACGTCGTCACCGACGCCTTCGTCGACCGCGATGCTGTGGAGCGCCTTGGTCGCCCACTGCCTGTCGCCCCGGGCCAGCCTGGCGGCCTCAAGGCGCACGTCGTCACCGACGCCCTCGTCGGCCGCGATGCGGCAGCAGGCCTCCGCCGCCGAGCGCTCATCGACCTCGGCCAGCTCCCTGGCCGCCTCAAGGCGGGCTTCATCGTCGTCTTCGAACATGGCCGCCTTGCCTTTCCCGGTGACGACGCTGCCGTAAGAAGTTCCGCTGACGCAGCGCTATGCCGTTGCCACTTCACCTGTGCTCGGGCGCCGCCCGAGCCATCTCAAGATACATCTCGATCGGCGATCGCGTCTACACTCCTGAGCGGCGGGGCCCGCTGCCGGTTCCCTTGACGTGCCAGCCTCTTGGGGGTGCTGGTCGCCGGGGAAGTCGAGGAACTGCTGGCCGCGCGACAGCAGCGGGATCGCCACGTGCCACGCGCACGGCGACTGCGAAATCAGGCCTCACCTATAGCGTCCTGTACTACGGCGGCATCGCAGTCCTGTACGCCGTGCCCGCCATCATCGGGATCTTCTGGGGCGCGCCGCTGATCACCCGCGAGATCGAGGCGGGCACGTTCCGGCTGGCGTGGAACCAGAGCATCACCCGGGGCCGCTGGCTAGCCGTCAAGCTCGGCTTCATTGGCCTGACCGCCATGGCCACCGCCGGACTGCTCAGCCTCATGATCACCTGGTGGGCCAGGCGCATCATGCCGGTCGACCGGCCCCTCGGCCCGTTCCATCTCCCGGCGGGTCTGGGAGTTCCAGGCGATGCCGAGGCCGCTGAGACACTGGCGGAGCGTGTCGCCTGCCTGCTGGATGTGGGGCTCGGGCCAGCCGTAGGCGTGGCAGCCCTGAGTGCCGTAAGGCTCACGCCGTGGTCATCGTAGTCCCACAGCAATCCCTCGGTGACGGGCGCTTCTGACTCGTCCGGCCGTTCGATCATGGCGGTGTATTCGCTAAGCCGCTTGATGCCGTGATGGCTGGGGTTTTGGTTTGCGCGCCTGGCAGGATTCGAACCTGCGACCGGCTGCTTAGAAGATCGTTCCGGGCGGTGCTGCTGCCTGCTGGTTCCCAGGTCAGGCGGCGATTGGGTATCCCGTGAGTGACCACGAATGACCGCGGTTTCCCGTCCGTTCTGGCACGGATGTGGCACAAGTGCGGAGCTACAGGCCACCGTCGCTGTGCAGGAGTTGTCCGTTGATCCATCCGCCTTCGGGAGAACACCGACTCGCAGTGCCCGAGCACCAGACCGGTAACCGGCCCAAGGCGGTGTGAACCTGATCGAACACCCGCGCCGGAGTCTCGACGTCCTGGAAGTCCGCTTCGGTCGAGCGCGCGCGCGCTCCCGCCGCCTGCAACCGGGCAACCAGTTCCTCGGTGGCCCCAGCGTCCGCGCCCCAGGTCATCCGGGCGTCCATAGGGCGCGAAATGCGTGAACGCCACGTCCCATCCGGCCTGGGCCAGGTGCAGCGCGGTCGCCGTCGCGATCCCGGCGCGTCGCCCCGCTCCCGTCACCAGCGCAACCGGGCGTCCCTGAACCTCCGGGCCAGTTCTGTCAGCGCACATACGCCAGCACCTCCAGAGCCTGCGGACTACCCGGCCCGCTCAGGAGCAGAACAGCATCAGATGATCGCAACCTGGTGCCAGCACCGCAACCGGATATCGGCACCCTGCCCGCCACGTCCGCAGCTCGGAGACATGGCTTCGGTCGCCGCCATTCCAAACCGGATGACCTGTAACACGGAGCTTGGAAGGGCGTGGTCCTCTTGCGGTCGTTCTCGTCGCCGTACACTCGAAGCATGACCGCGATGCGCGATGAGCTACATCACTTGGTTGATCAGCTTGACGACGACACAGTCCCAGGCGCTGCTGACCTGCTCCGGGAGCTAGCTGCTCGCCAGGGTCGCCTGCAGAGCCGTCCATCGTGGTTCGGCGCGCTGCGCGCCGGTCCGGACTTCGCTGAGCGTTCCGAGGATATTCTCCGCGTCGAACTAGGCCGCCCGGCCTGACCGGGGTGCGCCAGTCCCGTGATTGTCATTGATACAGGTCCGCTTGTTGCGATGGCCAACGAGCAGGACCGGCATCATGCTCGATGCGTGGAGTGGTTTGATACCGCTCCGCGGCCACTGCTGCTGCCAGCCCCAATTCTGACTGAAGTCTGCTACCTCCTGGAACGTGAGCGCGGCGCCGCTGTGGAGGCTTCCTTCCTCCGCTCGGTCCGGGACGACATCTTTACTCTCGTCGCGATCACACACGGCGATCTCGACCGGATGGCTGAGCTCGTCGAGACCTACTCCAGCCTGCCCCTGGGCGCTGCCGACGCGTCGGTGATTGCTGTTGCCGAGCGGCTGAAGCTGACCGAGGTAGCCACGCTGGACCGGCGGCATTTCACCGTGGTCCGGCCGAATCACGTGGATGCGCTGACGCTGTTGCCGTAGTCGGCCAGGCATAGCTGTCCTCCGATTGCTGTCTAGCGAAGCGGGCGACCGGCGTCAAACCGGCATGGCCAACTTGGAAGTGACTCCCGCCGCAACGCATCTGGCACGAAACCGCGAACAGTCCTCGTAAAGATCATCCACGGTGGCGCAAAACGTGAGCTGACCTGGGAGTTCGGGGCGCGCCTGGCAGGATTCGAACCTGCGACCGGCTGCTTAGAAGGCAGCTGCTCTATCCGCTGAGCTACAGGCGCCCGGACGTCATTGTGCCCGGCCAAGGTCACACGCAGGCAACGGAGCGTACCGGCTGAACGGGCGCCGCTGCTACCAGCCTGACCGGCCCGATGCGGTGGATTACTGTCAGTCAGGTGAAGCCTGACGGGGCGCTGCTGGTCGCGGGCACCGCATCCGACGCCGGCCCGGCCTGCCGGTCGTGCCCCGGCCGGCGCAGAGCTCTCACCCAGCGGGCAGCACGAACAGTCCGGGCACAACGGCTCGGCCCGGGCTTAACAACTCTCCTGGTCGGCCGGAAGGTCGCCCGGCCGTCTGCCTACGGCCCGGCGTCCTGTGCCGCTGACTGCGCTGCCGGGCCGCCATCCACGGCCGCCTCCAGGGCGGCCAGCTCCTGCGAAGTCGGACCGGCGAACGTCGCCCGGCGCAGCGCCGGGATCAGCGCGCCGAGCACCAGGGCGCCGCCGACGCAGGCCAGGCCACCGCTGACCACCGACACGGTCAGCGAGGTCAGCTGGGCCACGATGCCCGCCTCGGTGTTCCCCAGCGCCGGGGTGGTGGTGACCTGGGCCAGGTACAGGCTGCTGAGCCGGCCGCGCAGCCGGTCCGGGGCGTAGATCTGCAGCAGCGCGTTGCGCAGCACCTCCGAGATCAGGTCGCCGGCCCCGGCCAGCGCCAGGAACGCCATGGCCGCCGGCAGGCTGCGGGTCAGCCCGAAACCGACGATCGCCGCGCCCCACACGATGCCCGCGATGATGACCACCAGACCCGGCCGCTTCAGCCGGCCCGTCCACCCGCTGGTCGCAGCGCCGGTCATCGCGCCTAGTCCCGGGGCCGCCGCGAGCAGCCCGAACGTGGCCGAACCCCCATGAAAGTGCTCAGTGGCCAGCGCCGGGAACAGTGCCTGGGGCATCCCGAAGACCATCGCGCTGGTGTCGATGAGCAGCATGCCGCCGAGCACGCCGCTGTGCCGGACGTAACGCAGCCCCTCGGCCAGCGACCGCAGGCCCGGCCGCGGGGCGCCCGCGACCGGCGGCAGCGGGCGGACGAACATCAGCGCGACCCCGAACACGGCGAAGCACACCGCGTCGATCCCGTAGCACACAGCCAGCCCCGGCCCGGAAATCAGCCAGCCGGCCAGCGCGGGCCCGCCGAGCTGCCCGAGCTGGCTGGCGATGCCGTTCAGCGCGGCGGCGGCCGCCAGGTACTGGTTGCCGACCAGGGCCGGGGTCGCGGCGGTGGAGGCGGGGGAGCTGATCCCCGACAGCATGCCCAGGCCCAGCGTCACTGCGTAGACCACCCATAGCAGCGGCCGGCCCAGCAGGCTGTTGACCGCCAGCAGCGTGGCGAGCCCGGCCGCGGGCAGCTGCACGGCCCGCAGCAGCGTCCGCCGGTCGTGCCGGTCGGCGAGCATCCCGCCCGCCGTCACGCTGGCCAGCAGGCCAGCGCCGGAGGTCAGGTTCAGCAGGCCGACCGCCAGCGGGGAGTGCGTCAGCGCGTAGACCTGCCAGTTGGCCGACGCGGTGGCGATGGCGGTCCCGGCCATGGTCGCGAACCGGCCGGCGAACAGCCAGCGAAAATCCCGGCTGGCCCGCAGCGGAGTGACATCGACGGCGATCTGCCCGATGCGCATTCCGCTCCGTGAGGTGATATGCCTGGCCGGCCGACGGTCCGCACCGGCAGGCTACCGGGCGGCTGGTGCGGCAGGCCCGTCGGCGTCGGCGTCCCGCACGACGGGGATCCCGGCGGGCAGGAACGCGGCCTCCCAGCGGCTGGCCCGCCGCGCCTGCCGGGCGGCGGGCACGGCCCGGTAGCTGTAGTCCAGCCGGAACGTGACCGGGCCCTCGGTCGCGTCGCGCCGCACCGTCAGCGTCGCGGCCGACCAGCGGTGCCGGGGCTGCTCTCGGCTGGCCGCGTGCAGCCGGGCGAACGCCTCGGCGGCCTCCGGCGGCGGCGTGAAGTAGCGCACTGCCTGGTCCGGCGGCGCGGTCAGGCAGCAGGCCCAGCACCGCACCGGTTCCAGGGCGGGCACCTCGGCGGCGAGCCAGATCGCGACCCAGTTAGCCCGTACCGAGTTCAGCACCGGGCTGATCTGCGCGGTGAACTCCCTGGTCGCCGGGTCCACCGCCGCCTCAGCCTGCTCGTCCGGTCCGCTCATGCCCTCCAGTATCGGAGTCGGCCCGGTGCCAGCGCAGGGCCAGAAGCCCTGCGCTTTTCGCCGGACCGCTGCGCCGCTGCGCGGATTGACAGCGCC
>JBKQSL010000397.1:0-7913 GCA_052143655.1 Streptosporangiaceae bacterium
GACCTCTTGCATGCCATGCAAGCGCTCTACCAACTGAGCTATAGCCCCTTGGGTGGCTGCCGCCGGAGTACCTTCGGCCCGCAGCGCCACGCCAGTGTACAAGAAAACGGTCAGGCTACGTCGCCCGCCTCCGGGAGTGAGACAGGTTCCGGCAGCATCCCGATGTTGTGGGCCAGCAGCCGCCAGCGGCTGGCCCGGCGGCCGACGACTGACCAGCTGCAGTTGCCCAGCGGGCCGAGCATCCGCTGCTCGGCGGAGACGCCGAGAAGCCGGGCGGCGCCCATGCCCAGGGCGGCCCCGTGGCTGACCACCACGGCCAGCGCCCCGCCGTCCAGGCCGTCGGCAATGCGCTGCAGCGCCGCCGCGGCCCGGTCGGTGACCGCCTGCACGGACTCGCCGTCGGGCGGGTCCCAGCTGCGGTATTGCTCGGGGTACTGCTCCCGGATCTCGACGTCGGTGAGCCCCTCCCAGGATCCGCCCGAGCGCTCCCGCAGGTCCTTATCGTGCTGGACCGGCAGCCCGGTCAGCCTGGCCAGCGCCCGGGCGGTCGCGGTGGCCCGCGACAGGTCGGAGGAGAAGATCGCCGTCGGCTGCAGCGCCGCGATATGCCGGGCAGCGCGCAGCGCCTGCCGCCGCCCCTCGGCGTTCAGCGGGACGTCGCTCTGCCCCTGGAACCGCCGCTGGACGTTGTAGTCAGTCTGGCCGTGCCGCCACAGCAGCAGGCGTACGACTTCACGGGAGCCGGGCCCTGTCCAGTGCGTGGGGCCGGTCTCCGGCGCGGGGCTGGTCAGCGCAGCCCCCGTTCGCCCCGGGCGGCGCCCGGCGCACCCGCTCCCCCGGCGACAGCCGGCTCGGGCAGCGGGATCACCGGGCAGTCCTTCCACAGCCGCTCGAGGGCGTAATAGACGCGCTCCTCGGCGTGCTGAACGTGCACGACGATGTCGAGATAGTCGAGCAGGACCCAGCGGCCCTCCCGCTCGCCCTCACGCCGGACCGGCTTGGCGCCGGACTTGGCCAGCCGCTCCTCGATCGCATCGACAATCGACCGGACCTGGCGGTCGTTCGACGCCGAGCACAGCACGAACGCGTCAGTGATCACGAGCTGGTCACTGACGTCGTAGGCGATGATGTCGGAAGCGAGCTTGTCTGCTGCGGCTGCGGCGGCGATCTCCACGAGCTCGATGGCTCTTTCGGTGGCAGTCACGTGGGCCGGCAATCCTCCTTCAGCAGGAACGGCATCCTGCCTGTCGCTACCCAGCCGCCGACGCAGGCCGGGCGTGTTCAGGGTACCGCGCCCGCGCGGCTCCTGCCGAGCAGCGGACCGCGACAAGCTGCCCGCTGTCCGACTGAGCGCCCGGACTATTTGCCAATTCGGCCCCGAAATCTCACCGCACGATACAAATATTGTGGCCGGTACTGTAGGCCGGACCGAGCAGCAGCAGCGGCGCCTCGCCGCGGGGAGTGAAGTGCGACATTGCCGCCAGTGCGGTCACCAGCTGAAGCAGGCCACGCAATTCTGCACCAGCTGCGGAGCTGCCGACCACGACAGCGGGCCCGACGTGACCGGCGACAACGCCGGATTCGCCGTCAGCCCCGGATCGCCGGCATCCCCGCAGCCCTGGGCCGCTGGCGATCAGCCGGCCGACCTGCCGACCGAGACGTTCCCGGCGGCCGCACGGTGGCCGGCGCCGGGTGCCGCGCCCTGGCCAGCGCCGGGTGACCCGCGCAGGCCTACGCCAGGTGCGGCACCCCGCCCGGGGCCAGGTGACCCGCGCAGGCCTACACCAGGTGCGGCACCCCGCCCGGGGCCAGGTGACCCGCGCTGGCCGGGGCCGAGTAGTGCCGCGGATCGCTCCGGGACCCCGCGCAGGCCGAGCGGCCGCTACGCGGTCCCGGCCGCCACCCCCGGCTCCGTGGATCCTGCCCCGCCCTACCCCAGCTGGCCGGACGCGGCTCAGCGGGCGGCCAGGCGCCGCCGTTCCCGCTGGCCGATGGCGGCCGGGCTGGCCGTGGCGCTGGCCGTGGCCGGGGTTGTGGCCGCGCTGATCGTGCTGCGCTCGCCAGTTGGCCACCAGGCGGCGGCCGGGGCTCGCGACTCGCGGCACACCGCAGGCTCCGCCGCCGGGACAGCAACTGCGACGCCGTCGGCGCACCCGCCGGTTCGGCAGGCAGCCGGGGCGCTGTCCGCGCTGCTGGCGAACAGCGTGCGGGAGCGCCGCTCCGTCGTGTCGGCCGCCGGCGACGTCAGCCGCTGCGGTCCCGGGCTGAACCAGGATGCGCGGGCCTTCACCGCCGCCGCCGCGTCGCGGCAGCACCTGCTGACTCAGCTCTCGGCTCTCCCGCACCGTTCCGCGCTGTCGCCGGCGATGCTCTCGGCGCTGACCCGCGGCTGGCGGGCGTCGGCGCAGGCGGACCGGGATTTCGCCCGCTGGGCCCGCGACGAGGCCGGCGGCTGCATCCGCAACGACCACGCTGACCCCGGCTACCGGGCCGCGGCCGGTCCCGACGAGCTGGCTACCGCCGAGAAGAAAATCTTCGTCCGGCGGTGGAACCCGATCGCGAGCAGATACGGGCTGCCGGCCTACCAGTGGGACCAGCTGTAACGCCAGCCGGCTGCGGCGGTCCGCAGCGGCGCGCGGCCGGCTGCGGCGGCAGCCTTGACGCCGGTCAGCAGAGCGGGTAATGCTCAAAACGCCCTAGTTCGCGAGCCGTCATAGCGGTGCGACACTGCTGTCGCAGAATCGGAGGGCACGTGCCCGCCTGCCCGCCTGCCCCCGGGCTCCCGCAGGGCAGCAACGACATGGCCGCCCGGGCCGCCGGGCTGGTGGCCGTGGCGGAGGACCTGGCGGGCGAGTTCTCGCTGCGGCCCCTGCTGCAGCGGATCCTGCGGCGGTGCACCGAGCTGCTCGACTGCGACGCGGGATCGATCTGCAGCGTGGACGAGGCCGCCGGCACCTACCGCAAGGAGGCGGACATCGGCGTGGCCTGCCAGTCAGGCCGGGTCTTCCCGCTGACCGAGGGCATGACCGGGGCGGTCGTGGCCCGCCGCGGCCCGCTGTGGTTCGCCCGCTACGACGATGTCCCCGGCGGCCACGTCGCCGACCAGGAACGCGCGACACTGCGCGGGGTCATCGGCGTGCCGCTGGAGTGGCGGGGGCGGATCATCGGCGCGTGCGTCGTGTTCAGCCGGGATGACAGCCGGGTGTTCGGGCCGCCCGACGCGGAACTGCTCCAGCTGTTCGCCAGGCATGCGGCGATCGCCCTCGCCAACGCGCATATGCACGAGGTGGCCGAGGAGCGGGCCCGGGCCGAGGCGGCAGCAGCCGAGCGCGACCGGCTGCTCGCCGAGGTGCACGACACCATCACCCAGCGGCTGGTGAGCATCCGGGTGCACCTGGACAGCGCCGAGGACGGCCTGGCCCCCGCGGCCGGCCGGGACCGGGCCGACGGCGAGATCGACGCCGCGGTCGCGCACCTGCGGCAGGCCAGCACCGCGGCACGGGACGCCCTGGCCGAGGCGAGGCTCACCCTGCTCGGCCTGGCGAACGCCCCGCTGGACGGCCGCACCCTCGACGACGCACTGGGCTCGGAGGCGGCCTGGGCGCAGAGCATCGGCCGTCTTGAGGTCAGGTTCGTGTCCGCGGGACAGGCGGCCGCGCTGGACGAGCGGCTAACCCGCGAGGTCGTGCGGGTAGCCCGGGAGGCACTGACCAACATCGTGCGGCACGCGGAGGCGACGTCGGTCCGGCTCGGCCTGCTGTACGAGGGGGCCTCGGTGTCGCTGCTGGTGCAGGACGACGGCCAGGGTTTCGACCCGGCTTCCGGCTGGCAGGGCGACCGGTTCGGGCTGCGCGCCATGACCGAGCGCGCGCGCCAGCTCGGCGGCACCGTGGAGGTCGACTCGCTGGCAGGATGGGGCACCAGGATCCGCGCCCGCTTCCCGTACCTGCCGGAGGCGCAGCAGGCGAGCCAGGGGCTGCGCGTCCTGATCGCCGCCTGGCGTCCCGTGCTGCGGGCCGGGCTCGCCCGGCTGCTGTCCTGGACAGAGCCAGGGATCGAGGTGGTCGGCGAGGCCGCGACCGCCGAGCAGGCGGTGGCGGCCTGCCAGGACCTGCGGCCCGACGTGGCACTAGTGGACCTGAGCCTGCCGACCGCCGACGGTTCCGTGCTGCGGCACGATCACCGGCCCGGCGTGACCGGCATCCTGCTCGCGCGCAGCCCCGGCCTCGCGGTAGTGGGGCTGTGCGAGGCCGGCGACGACGAGCAGGTCGCCGACGCGATGCGGGCCGGTGCGCGGGGCTGCGTGGATGCCGCCTCGGACGGGCCGGAGCTAGCCCGGGCGGTGGTGGCGGCGGGCCGCGGCCAGGCGATCCTGTCTGGCCTGGTGCTCGGCCGACTGCACCGCGGCCTGCGGGCCGACGACCTCGAGCCGGGGCTGACCGTGCGCGAGCGGGAGGTGCGCGGCCTGATGGTGCAGGGCCTGCCCGACAAGATCATCGCCGAGCGGCTGGTGCTGTCGGTGAAGACGGTGGAAAAGCACGTCAGCGCCGTGCTGCGGAAGACCGGCGCGCGCAACCGCACCGAACTCGCCGCGCTGGCCGGGCGCGGCCGCCCGCGCTGAGCACCTCGGCCGCGCCGGGCTGGTAGGGGAAGCCCGCACCGCAAACGGGGGTTTCCCCCGATCCTGACGGCCTGCCATGCGGCATAGCGTCGGCGGTATCCCGCAAGGAGGTCCTGTGTGCCTGTCGTGCCGCTCAAGGAGATCGTCGACCGGGCGTTCGCCCAGCGCTACGGCGTCGCGGCGATCAACATCGTCAACGCACTGAGCCTGGAGGCCGTGCTCGCGGCCGCGGTGGAGCAGCGCTCCCCCGTCATCATCCAGACATCGGTGAAGACGGTCCGGTCCATCGGCGCCGACCTGCTGTTCGCCATGTGGCGGGAGCTGACGGCGGGCATCGAGGTGCCGGTCAGCCTGCACCTGGACCACTGCCCGGACCGGGCCTTCATCAGCATGTGCCTGAAGAAGGGCTGGAACTCGGTCCTGTTCGACGCATCGGCCCTGCCGGTGGAGGAGAACCTGAAGCAGACCATGCAGGTGGTAGCCGAGGCGCGGTCCTGCAGAGCGCACGTGGAAGGCGAGATCGAGTCCATCACCGGGGTCGAGGACGACATCGGCTCCGACGAGGAGGCCGCGCGCCAGTCGCTGCCGGTGGCGCTGGACTTCATCCGCCGCACCGGCGTCGACGTCTTCGCGCCGGCGATCGGCAACGCGCACGGCTTGTACCGCGCGGAGCCGCACCTGGACGCCCAGCGGGTCTCCGACATCGTGGCCGCGATCCCGATCCCCATCGCCCTGCACGGCGGCACGGGAATGACCGACGCCCAGTTCACCGACCTGATCGCGCGCGGCTGCGCGAAGGTGAACATCTCCACCGCGCTCAAGGTCACCTTCATGAAGTCCAGCCTGGAGTTCCTGCGCGGGGCGGAGCAGCGCGACAGCTGGGACCCGCCGTCGCTGTTCACCGCGGTGCGAGCCACGGTGAAGGACATGGCCGCCGATCACATGCGCCGCTTCGGCAGCGTCGGCAAGGCCTGGTGAGCCGGGTATGGCGAGCCCGGCATGACCGCCGCGGGACCGGCCCTGGTGCTGGACTGCGACGGGGTGCTGGCTGACACCGAGCGGTACGGCCATCTGGTCGCGTTCAACCAGACGTTCGCCGAGTTCGGCCTCCCGGTGCGCTGGAGCGTGGCCGACTACCGGGAGAAGCTGCTCATCGGCGGCGGCAAGGAGCGGATGGCCAGCCTGCTGACGCCGCAGTTCGCCGTGGCGGCGGGCCTGCCCGCCGATCCGGCGGGCCAGCAGGCGGCCGTTGCGGCCTGGCACCGGCGCAAGACCGAGATCTACACCAGCCTGGTCGCCGCCGGGGCCGTCCCGCCCCGGGCGGGCGTCGCCCGCATCGTGGGCGCCGCGCTCGCCGCCGGGTGGCCGGTGGCTGTCGCGTCAACCTCGGCGGAGGCCTCGGTCCGGGCAACGCTGGAACGGGCCGTCGGGCCCGCCCGCGCCGCGCAGGTCGGTGTCTTCGCCGGCGACGTCGTGCCGCACAAGAAGCCGGCTCCCGACATCTACCTGCTCGCCCTGGACAGTCTCGGGGTGCCCGCCGGGCAGGCGGTGGTGGTGGAGGACTCGCGCAACGGCCTGGTCGCCGCCACTGGGGCCGGCGCCCGCTGCGTGATCACCGTGAACGACTTCACCGCCGGCGAGGACTTCACCGAGGCCGCCCTGGTGGTCTCCTCGCTCGGCGACCCCGGCGGGGAGCCGGCGATCGTGCTCGCCAACCGCAGCCAGGCCGCGCCGGGTGACTGGATCATCCTGGCCGACCTGGCCAGCGTCCTGTCCAGCCCGTCCGTGCCCGCCGCGCGGCGACGGGTTAGCGGGAGCAATGCGACCGAGTAAGGAGCAGCCATGGCGGCGGCAAGCCTCGGCGACGTAGAGCTGGTGGTCCGCACGATCGCGACGACGGCGGTCGGCAACGAGAAGTACTTCGGCGACCTGGACGCGGTGGTCGGCGACGGCGACTTCGGGTACTCGATGGCCCGCGGCTTCGAGCGGGTGCTGGAGGACTGGGACGGCTTCGACCGCACCGACATCGGCACGTTCCTGAAGAAGATCGCCGTGGTCATCACCAGCCGGATCGGCGGGACCTCCGGGCCTATCTGGGGTACCGCGTTCCTGCGCGCGGGCGCGACCGCGGGGGCGGTGGCCACGCTGGAGCCAGGGCAGGTCGTGGCGATGCTGCGGGCCGCGATCGAGGGCATCAAGGCGCGCGGGAAGTCCGACGTCGGCGACAAGACGCTGCTGGACGCGCTGGTGCCGGCGGTCGACACGATCGAGGAGCAGCTGGCTGCGGGCGAGGGCCCGGCCGCGGTGCTGCGCGCGGCCGCGGTGACTGCCCGCGAGCGGGCCGAGGCCACCCGGGCCATGCAGGCGATGCGCGGGCGGGCCAGCTACACCGGCGAGCGCAGCATCGGCACGCTCGATGCGGGCGCCGTCGCCGTCGCCGTGATGTTCGAGGCACTTGCCGACCTGCAGCCGGACCGACCGGCGCAGCCCTGAATCCCGGAGGTGGCGGCATGAAGAAATTCGTCAACGACCCGCGGCAGTTCGTGCCCGAGATGCTCAAGGGCATCGCCCTGGCCAATCCCGGCACCCTCCGGTACGTCCCGGACTACAACCTGATCATGCGGACCGACGCCCCCCGCGATGACAAGGTCTCGGTCATCCAGGGATCGGGGTCCGGTCATGAGCCGGCCCACGTGATGGTGGTCGGCAAGGGGATGCTCGACGCCGCCTGCCCGGGTGACGTGTTCGCCGCGCCGCCCATGGACTACGTGCTGGAGACCAGCAAGCTGCTGGCCTCGCCCAAGGGCGTGCTGCACATCATCAACAACTACACCGGCGACCGGATGGCCTTCGAGATGGGCAAGGAGATGGCCGAGGCCGACGGCATCACCGTCGGCACCCTGCTGGTCGACGACGACGTCGCGGTGAAGGACTCGACGTACACGGTCGGCCGTCGCGGCGTGGCCGGAAACTTCTTCGTGATCAAGGCAGTGGGCGCCGCGTCCGAGCAGGGGGCCGGGCTGGACGAGCTGCTGCGCGTCGGCAACAAGGTCAACTCCGCCACCCGGACCATGGGCATGGCGCTGACCTCCTGCACCCCGCCGGCCAAGGGCTCGCCGCTGTTCGAGCTCGGCGATGACGAGATGGAGATGGGGGTTGGGATCCATGGCGAGCCGGGCCGTCGGCGCGAGAAGCTCGCCGGCGCCAACGCGATCATCGACGAGCTGCTCGAGGCGGTCGTGACGGACCTGCCTTACACATCCGGCGACAAGGTCGCGCTGATGATCAACGG
>JBKQSL010000398.1:0-7862 GCA_052143655.1 Streptosporangiaceae bacterium
TGCCGTTTGGGCAGGGTTATGTCGCGTTGTTCGAGCGGCTCGTATGGGATCTGGCTGAGCAGGTGGCTGATGATGTTCAGCCGGGCGCGCCGCTTGTCGTCGGAGTGCACGATGAACCATGGCGCCCAGGCGGTGTCGCTGGCGGCGAACATTGCGTCCCGGGCCCTGGAGTAGTCGTACCAGCGGCTGTAGGACTTCAGGTCCATGTCCGACAGCTTCCAGATCTTCCGCGGGTCGTGGATCCGGCTTTCCAGCCGCTGGGTCTGCTGTTCCGGGCTGACCTCCAGCCAGTACTTCAGCAGCACGATCCCCGAGTCGGCCATGGCCTTCTCCCAGCCCGGGACCAGTTCGAGGAACCGCTCGGTCTCCTCAGGCCTGCAGAAGCCCATCACCGGCTCGACGCCGGCCCGGTTGTACCAGCTCCGGTCGAAGATCACGACTTCGCCGGCGGCCGGGAAGTGCGCGACGTACCGCTGCACGTACATCTGCGACATTTCCCGCTCGGTGGGAGCGGGCAGCGCGGCGACCCGGAACACCCGGGGGCTGACCCGCTCGGTGATCCGCTTGATCGTGCCGCCCTTGCCGGCGGTGTCCCGGCCCTCGAACACGATGCAGATCTTCGCCCCGGACGCCTTGACCCATTCCTGCAGCGCGACCAGCTCGCCGTGCAGGACCCGCATTTCCCGCTCGTATTCCTTGCGCTTCATCTTCGGCAGCGGCTCCGCGGCGCCTTCGTGCTGCGCCGGGGACGAGGCCGGGGATGCCCCGGCCGCATCGCCGAGGTGGCCGTGCTTGTGCTTCCTGGCCATGTCAGTCACCTCACTTGGGTGCGATCTCGTGCGTGCGCGGCGCGGGCGGCTGCCCGCCTGCGGCCGGCTGCCCGCCTGCGGGCGATCCACT
This sequence comes from Streptosporangiaceae bacterium, assembly GCA_052143655.1. Classification (GTDB taxonomy): domain Bacteria; phylum Actinomycetota; class Actinomycetes; order Streptosporangiales; family Streptosporangiaceae; genus CAVSUR01. The sequence continues at coordinate 901 of JBKQSL010000398.1, forward strand.
TGCCGGCCTCCCAGCCCGCCAGCAGCACCACCGCGGCGAGCAAAGCGATCCCCCACTGTCCGCCGGTGAGCTGGGTGGTGCCAAGCAGCCGGCGCATGAAGTCCGCCTGGGTGATGAGGAACGCGCCTGCGATCTCGGCCAGCGCGATCACGTTCATCCGGGAGCTGTTGAAGATGTCGGTGTCGAAGACCGTCCCGGTCTGGCTGCGGGCCTCGAAGGCGGCGACCACGAGCATCAGGCAGAACGCCGCCAGCCCCATAGACTGACCGATCTTGACGCTGCCCAGGTGGTTCTTGCCGACCGCGATCAGCACCAGGTTGGCGACGGCGATGTACAGCCCGGTCAGCCCGCAGGTGATCAGCATCCCCCGGGTCAGGATGGACTCGCCGCGCGGCCGGGGCCGGCGGCCCATCAGGCCCGGGGTCTCCTGGTCGAAGCCGAGCGCCACGCCGAACGGGGCATTGACCAGGAAGTTGATCCACAAGATCTGCGCCGGGCTGAACGGCTGGCCGGCGGCGATGTTGAGCAGGGTCGCCCCGAGGAAGGTCAGGACGAAGGCGATCAGCTCCAGCAGGACGAACCGGATGTACTTGTTGAGGTTGTCGTACAGCTTGCGGCCCTGCTCGACCGCGTAGACGATCGTGGCGAAGTTGTCGTCGGACAAGATCATCCGGCTGGCGTTCTTGGCGACCTCGGTGCCGCTGCCCATGGCCACGCCGATGTCGGCGGCCTTGATGGCCGGCGCGTCGTTGACGCCGTCGCCGGTCATCGCGACGACATGGCCCTTCTTCTTGAGCGTCTCGGCGAGCAGCACCTTGTGCTCGGGCGCCACCCGGCCGACGACGCCGATGTGGTCGATCCGGTCCAGCCGCTCGGCCTCGGGCAGCGCCGCGAAGTCCGCGCCCAGGATGGCATCGCCGGGGATGTTGAGCTGCCTGGCGATGGCCGCGCCGGTGACCACGTCATCGCCGGTGACCATCCGCACCCGGATGTGCGCCTGCTGGGCATCGGCCACCGCGGCCTTCGACTCCTCGCGGGGCGGATCGACCATCCCGACGAGGCTGGTCATCTCCAGGTCGCGGACGTAGCCGAGCAGGTCCCCGTCCGGGTCGAAGCCGACCGGGTCGAGGTCCCGGTAGGCGCCTGCCATGACCCGCAGGCCCGCCTCGCCCAGGCGCCGGACGTGCTGTTCGGCGCGCTGCCGGAACCCGTCGTCCCAGGGGATGCTGCGGCCGGCGGCGAGCGCGGTCGCCGCGCGGGCCATCACCGCCGGCGCCGCTCCCTTGACGTGGCAGCGCACGACCTCGTTCCCCGCCGCGTCTTTCGCCTGGTTGAAGGTGGCCATCAGCTTGTAGCTGGGGTCGAACGGCAACGTCGCCAGCCGAGGGAGCTGCTCGCGCGTCGCCTCGATGAACAGGCCCGCCTTGTGCGCCAGCACCAGCAGCGCGCCCTCGGTCGGGTCGCCGACCACTTTGCCGTCCACCAGCTTCGCGTCGCTGGCGACGACGTACGGCACGATCGCAGAGTCGATGGTGTCGGTCTTTCCGGCCGGGTGGCTGATCTTCCCGTCCAGGCTGTAGCCGGTGCCGGTGATCGCGTAACGGTCGGTCGGGTCGACTACCTCGACCGCCGTCATCTGGTTCATCGTCAGCGTCCCGGTCTTGTCGGAGTTGATCGCCGAGGTGAAGCCGAGCGTCTCGACCGACGGCAGGTCCTTGACGATCGCCTTCTCCTTGGCCAGCTCGACGCTGCCCAGTGACAGGACGACCTGGACGACCATCGGCAGTGCCAGCGGGATCGCCGCGATCGCCAGCGCGACAGCGGTGTCGAACAGCGCCTTCCACGACTGCCCGCGGCTGAGGCCGAGCGCGAACATGATGATCATCGTGAGTCCGGCCGCTCCGACGATCCACAGCGTCAGCGTGTTCATCTGCCTGGTGAGCGGCGTCTGTTCTTTCGCCGTCGCCGACAGCATGTGCGCGATCTTCCCGACCTGCGTGTCGCTGCCCGTGCCGGTAACGATCATCACCCCGCTGCCGTGGGTGACAGGGGTGTGCATGAACGCCATGTTCGACTGCTCGCCGGGCCCGACGTCGCCGCCGGACATGGCGGCGGCGTCCTTCCCCGCGGGCACGCTTTCGCCGGTCAGCGCGGACTCGTCGATCTGCAGCGCGCTGGAAGCCACGATCCGCCCGTCGGCAGGCACCTCGTCGCCTGCGGCGATCAGCACCACGTCCCCGGCCACGAGCTGGTCGGCGGTGATCTCGGCCTCAGCGCCGTCGCGGCGGACTCGCGCGGTGGCCTCCATCATCGACTGCAGCGCGTTCATCGCGCTCTCGGCCTTGCCCTCCTGGCGCAGTGCGCCGAGGGCGTTGAACAAGGTGATCACGAACAGCACGATGGCCGTGCTCCACTGCTTGATCAGCAGCGATACGACGGCCGCCCCGACCAGGATGAGCTGCATGTAGCTCGTGTACTCGGCGAGCAGGCGGCGCAGCGTCGACGGCGGCTGCTCCACCGGCAGCGCGTTCGGCCCGTCGCGGTTGAGCCGGTCGGCGGCCTCACCGGCGGACAGGCCCGACTCCAGCGTCACCGCGAGCCGGGCGGCGACCTCCTCCGGTTCCAGCGCGTACCAGCGCTCGTCGGCCAGTGCGGTCCGGCGCTGGGGTTCCTGCGTCGTAGCCATCTCCGACTTCCTCTCCCGGGCGGCGCTGTGCTGTGCGCAGGCCCGGACCGTGACGCGGGCCCTGTGCCGCTGTCGTGCGGGGACGCCCCCGGGTGTCCCCGCACTGAACGCCGGCTAAATAGTCCGTGACCGCGAATCGTGCGGCCTCCTCCGCCGCGGATGGTTTCGCGGCCGCGGGCGGCGACAACGGAGCTGACGCCCGGGCAGTTCCCAGGGCCATCGGCAAAGTTGTTGTGTAGGCATCTCCTTTCCTGATCGGTTTGGGTAAGAGGCCCAGGAGCGCGAGGATCTGGTCCAGGCGCCGGGACAGGTACTCCATGCCGCGGGCGACGTTCTGGCAGCCGGCGAGCCTGAGGAGGCTCATGACGATGTTGCGGGCGGTGGCCAGGAACTGCGGCGAGGCCCCGGTCCTGACCTGTGAGCGATCTTCGTCGAGCGTCCGGTCGCGGACGTAATGCTCGCGGTTTTCCACTGCCCAGTGGCCGCGGTTGCCTGCCAGCAGGTCGGCGGGGTTGGCCTGCCAGGCGGTCAGGCTGGTGATCCCGTGCACGGTCTCCGGCTTGCGCAGCGGGTTCCAGTTCAGGTCGTAGATCTGCCGGTGGATGCGGAACGCCTGGTAAACGCCGGGGAAGTCCAGGCCGGCGACATCGGATGAGCACCAGATGGAGCGGATCTCGTTGCGGCCGTGGCCGCGGTCAACGGTGACGTGGTGAGGGGGTAAAGCCCCGCCACCGGCGGGGCTTTCGGGGAACAGGGCCGCGATGTCGCGTTCCAGGGATGGCATGTTGCCCTTGACGGTCATGATGTACTCGCCGCCGCGGTCGGTGACCTGCTGGAGGTTCTCGCGGTGGACGTGCAGCGCGTCGGCGGTGATGACAACCCCGTCCAGGTCGCCCTTGTCGCTCTGGCCGCCGCCGCTGCCTGCGCTCGCGGCCTGGCGCGCGGCTGCGATGTCATCCGCCGGATGCCGCGCCCGGCGCGGGGGTCGGTCAGGCCGCCGAGGACCGCCAGCAGGCTGGCACGGTCCCCGGCCAGCGGCAGCGCGTTCAGGTTGATCACGCGGGGCTCCTCGCGCGTGAGAAGGGGATGGCCGGACGGCGGGCAAGATCTCCGGCGCGCGGCGGTGCAGCGGGTAGCCCCAGACCCGCTTGGGGCTGCCGTGATGATGCCAGGTCCCGGGCACTGCGGCCGTAGCCGAGCGCCTGCCCGGCCGGGCGGAAGTTCGCCCCCGCGTGGCAGGCGCCGACGTGGCGGGCCGGGTCGGTGAACGTCTCCACCGCCAGCACCCGGTGCCCGCAGGCCGCCAGGTAACCGGCTGGCAGCCGCAGCAGCAGCCGGGCCAGCACCGCCGAGGCCAGGTTGTGCCGCTGCCCGCCCGGCAGCACGCAGAACCGCTGGTTATCTGCGATGTGGATCCGCCGGGCGTACTGCTGCTCGCGGGACCACCCGATGAACCGGTGCCGCGCGGCGCAGCTCAGCGCGGCCGGCCCGAACCCGGCGACCGCGACCCGCTGCCCGTCCAGCTCCGCCACGTCCGGGCCATGCCACCAGCTTGCCGGTACCGTCAGGAGAATCCCCAGCTCATCGGCCCTGAGGGATCATTCACAGCAGATCCCGGCTTCCTGGTGCCACTTTGGGTGTATTCCTGCACCATGACCGGCTGGCGGCCAGCCAAAGGGCCGGCAGACCCACCGGATCGATCGGTGCCCGGTCAGTCGCTTTTGTCCTCGATCTCCCAGGCGTGGTCAAGGACGTGCCAGGCACAGCGCCGGATGGCGTAGCGCACCGGCCACGCCCCGGCTGAGACTCCGGTCCGCAGTGCCGCCGCCGTGGCGGCCCGCTGCTGGGGCCAGGGGGTCCGCGGGGGAATCCGCGCGCCGACCTTGGCGCTGTAGGCGCGTTCGGCCCCGCGAACGTGGCTGGCGATCGCGTCCCGGTCGCGGCCTCCTCCCCTCGGGCCCTTGCGCAGCTGGGCCGGGGCTGACGCGACTACCGCGTCGAAGTAACGCCAGCAGGCCTCAAGCAACCCGACGTGACGATCGGCGTCTTCATGGCTCAGGGGGTCGTAATCCCACGGTCCCCTCGCGTCGGGCGCGCCGAAGTCCGTGGTCCTGTTGCCCTTGACGCGGCCGGCGACCTCAAGCTGGCCGGGCACGAAGCCGGGTCCGGCGACCACGGCGTAGCGGCCGGCGTAGTCGAGCAGGAGGTCGATGGCTGCCTCCTCGCCCTTGCCTCGCCGGCACCAGCCTGGCCACTCAAGGGCCGACGCGAAAACCCACGTCCTGCCCTCCTCGAGGACGACGCGCGTGGTGGTCCCGGCGCCCATTACGTGTCTCGCCTTCGCACAGCCAGTCCCGGCTAGGACGCTGGCTGCCTGGCGCTCAGGCAGAACGGATGGCCAGCGGGATCGGTGAGCACTCGCCACCGGCCCGCGCCGGGCTGGAAGTCCGGAACCGCGGCACCCAGGTCGCGGCACGCCGTTTCGGCCGCAGCCAGGTCGTCCACCTGCAGGTCGAGGTGGTATCGCTTCGCGGAACCGGTGTCCGGCCATGCGGGCGGGGTGAAGCCCTCAACCCGGCCGAATCCGATGGATGTGCCATCGCCGGTGATCATGGCGTACTCCTCCTCGCTGTAGGTCACCTCCCAGCCCAGGACAGCGGCGTAGAACGCCGCCATGGCACGCGGGTCCGGACAGTCCAGGTTGACCATGGACAGGCTGGCTATGGGGCTCGTGGTCATCATGATTCCTTCCTGAGGTGATCGGCGCTGATCAGCATGACACCAGTTCCCGACATCTTCTGCCGGGTATAGGCGGCAGGATGGAACCATGCGGGCATCGAGGATGCTGTCTCTTGTGCTGCAGCTACAGGTGCGCGGCCAGCTCAGCGGCACCGAACTGGCCAAGCGGCTTGAGGTAAGCGAGCGTACGGTGCAACGCGACGTCGAGGCCCTGATAGCCGCGGGCGTCCCGATCCGCTCTGCCCGCGGGCCGGCTGGCGGGTACCACCTCGACGGCCGGTACCAGACGCGCCTTACCGGAGTCGCCGCCGAGGAGGCCCACGCCCTGGCGTTCCTCGGCCTCACCGGAGTGGCTGGCGAGCTCGGCCTGGACGGGCTGCTCGACACCGCCCGGACCAAAGTGTGGGCGGCCCTGACCGGCGAAGCCCGCGATCGTGCCCAGCGCACCACCGAACGCTTTCACCTCGATCCGGTCCGCTGGTACGGCACCGCCGAACCCGCACCGTTTCTGGGCTTGCTCTCCGAGGCGGTATGGCACGACCGGCGCATACGCGTGACGCACACCCGCGACAACAAGACCGCAGAACGGACGCTCGACCCCCTCGGGCTCGTTCTGGCCGCCGGCGAGTGGTACCTGGTGGCGCACCGCCACCAATCGCTCAGGACCTACCGGGTGTCGCGCCTGACCCATGTCGAGATCCTCCAGGAGCCCGCGCGCCGCCCCCCCACCTTCAATCTCGCCGAGAGCTGGGCTCAGGCACGGCGCGACCTCGAAACTCGCCACACAGTCATTGACGTCACGCTTCGCATCGCCGGCGCCGCCCTGCCGCGTCTTCGCCGTGTGATCGCCGTCACCGGCCGGGAACAAGTCGAGCTGAACAACACTTCCGAGTGGGTCACGGTGACCGTGCCCTTCGAGACCGAATCATGGGCCACGACCACGATGCTTGGACTTGGCTCCCAAGTCGAGGTACTCGCACCCCCCTCGCTGCGGGCCCGCATGGCAACAGAGACCAAAGCCGCAGCGGCCCGTTACTGAGCCCACAGGCTGCCCTGATGACGGCCGGTCCTTGCGCTGCAGAGCAGCCGAGGGTGCCGCCGACCTGCCGGAAGTTCGCGGCCGCGTAGCAGGCACCGGTGTGGCGGGCGCCAATCAATGTCTCCACCGCCAGCACCCGGCGCCCGCAGGCCGCCGGTTAACCGGCTGGCATCCGCCATAGCACCGGGCCGGCACCGCCGAGGCCAGATTGTGCCGCCGCCCGGTCGGCAGCACGCAAACCGCTGGTCACTGCGATATGGATCAGCCGCACGTACTGCTGATCAACTAGCTTTGCCGCAGCCCTGGGGCAGTTCCGGGCGGGCCGGGAAAGAGCGCGGGAAGGGCCCGGGCGGGCCTGGCCGGGGAATAACCCGGATCGGGCGATGCCGCAGCGCCGCGCGCCGGGCCAGGCTGGGGTACGGAAACGAGATCCGGAGGGCCAGGCTATGGCTAAGCATGACAAGGACACCCTGTACGTGATCGCCGCGGCGTACGACG
>JBKQSL010000399.1:0-3451 GCA_052143655.1 Streptosporangiaceae bacterium
GCCTCGCCGAGCGCGCCCATCCGGCGCTTGAGCGTCCGCAGCGCCGCGGCCTCACCGCGGCACCCCTCGCACTTGGCCAGGTGCACCAGCACCCGGTCCCGGTCAGCCTCGTCAAGCTCGCCGTCGATGAATGCTGACAGGCGGTGGCCCAGATGGCTCATGGCTGGCCTCCGGAGGCCAGCGGCGCGGGCCGCGGCCGCGGCCCCGGCCGCGGCCGGGGCGCGGCCGGCGCAGCGGAGTGCCGCGGGCGGCGATGCTCCAGCGCGGTCCGCAGCTGGGCCCGGCCGCGGTGAATCCGGCTGCGGACAGTGCCGAGCTTGATGCCGAGCGCGTCCGCGATCTCCTCGTAGGACAGGCCCTCCAGGTCGCACAGGATGACCGCGGCCCGGTACTCGGGCGCGAGTGCCTTGAGCGCCGCCTGGATGTCGTCGTCGAGATGGCGGTCGTCGAAGGCCTGCGCTGGGGTCGGCTGACCGCCGTCCAGCCGGGCCTCGGACTCCTCGCCCAGGCCCTCGAACCGGATCCGCTGCCGCCTGCGGGCCATGTCCAGGAACAGGTTCGTGGTGATCCGGTGCAGCCAGCCCTCGAAGGTCCCGGGGGTGTACGTGGGAAGGGACCGGAAAACGCGGACGAACACCTCCTGGGTCAGGTCCTCGGCGTCATGGGAGTTACCGGTGAGCCGGTAGGCCAGCCGGTAGACGCGGGCCGAGTGGTCCCGGACGATTTCCTCCCAGCTCGGCGGAGTCCAGTCCGCAGCAGGGGGAGCGGCGGCAGAGGGCACGATGGCAGGGGTGGGCACGGGCTCTGCCTGGTCCATGGCTTCTTCCCCTTTCGGCACCGTTCACTGGCTCTAACACCGCCGCGAGGCGCTTGCTTCCGCGCTGTCCGCGCCCTGTCCGGCGTCAGCGTCCCGGCACCGGGGTTCCCCGCGGCAGCGTCCCGGCACCAGCGGGCTGGCGCGGGACGGGCACAGGGCCAACGACCGGCACCGGCATTATGGTTCCCGCCGGATCGCTGGGACCGCTAAGCTGCGGCAGCAGGCGCGTCTACTGCCACCTGGGAGGCCAGCCATCACGAGCGCAGACCCCATCGCCGCCTATGTCACCGACTACCTGCCCGAAGACGATCCGCTGCTGACCGCCCGCAGCAATGCGGCCCGGGTCGGCGGGACGGTTCCGGTCGGCCCGGTGACCGGTGCCGCACTGCGCTTCATGGCCGCGGCGATCGGCGCCCGGTCGGTCGTGGAGATCGGCACCGGCTGCGGCACCTCGGGGATCTGGCTGCTGCGCGGGATGCGCGAAGGGTCGGTGCTGACCAGTGTCGACAGGGAACCGGAGCACCAGCGGCTGGCCCGGGCTGCGTTCCTCGCGGCCGGCTTTGGCACGGGCCGGTACCGGCTGATCAGCGGACGGGCGGCCGAAGTGCTGCCGCGGCTGGCCGACGGTGCCTACGACATGGTGTTCTGCGACGCCGACCGGCAGGAGTACCCGGACTACCTGGCCGCGGCGGTGCGCCTGCTGCGGCCTGGCGGGGTGGCCGCGTTCAGCAACGTGCTGTGGGAAGAGCCCGCCGACGGATCCGACCCGGCTGACCATCCGGAGACAGCCAGCGTGATGCAGGTCTGCGAGCAGGTGCGCTCGCACGAGGGCCTGACACCGCTGCTGCTGCCGGTCGACGGCGGGCTGCTGGCCGCGGTCAAGCGGGACTAGGCCGCCAGCCAGACGCCGGCCAGCCGCGCGGGTGAGCGAGTTACTGGTGCACGTCAGCGAATTACGCAGGCACGCCAGTCAGCCAGCGCAGCAGCAGGCGGGTGCCGAACCCGGTCGCGCCCTTGGTCAGCTCGCCGTCATCAGTGCCGGCCCGGCCCGCTCCGGCGATGTCCAGGTGCGCCCAGCGGCTCTGCCCGGCGAACTCGCGCAGGAACAGCGCGGCCACGATGGAGCCCGCCGGACTGCCGTCACGGGCAATATGCGCCAGGTCGGCGACCGGCGACTCCAGCGCCCGGGCGTATGGATCGGCCAGCGGCATCCGCCAGACCCGGTCCCCGCTGCCGGCCCCGGCGGCCGCCAGCGCCCTGGCCAGCGCGTCGTCGGTGGCGTACAGGGCCGCGTAGCTGGTGCCCAGCGCCACCCGGGCCGCACCGGTGAGCGTGGCGATGTCCACCACGTAGTCGGGCTGCAGCCGGGCATCGGCGTAAGCCAGGGCATCGGCCAGCACCAGCCGCCCCTCGGCGTCGGTGTTGAGCACCTCCACGGTCCGCCCGCCGTACTGGGTGATCACGTCGCCGGGCCGGTAAGCCGATCCCGACGGCATGTTCTCGGCGGCGGCGACGAGCCCGGTGACCCGGCAGGCTACGCCCAGGCGGCGCAGCGCCGACAGCACCGCTGCCTTCCCGCGAGCCCTTCGGCCCAGCTCCGCTCCGGCCCGGCGGAGCGCTTCCGCCGACGAGTCACCGATGCCGAGCAGCACCACCCGCACGGCCCGGCCGCCGATCAGGGTGACAAGCTCAGCAGCCTCGCCGGCCTTTCCTGTGAGCCCGTATGCGGCGATGACCTGCGCGGCAGTCGCTGGCAGCAGCGCATCAAGCGCCGGGTCCGCGGGCTCGCGCCCGTCCGCGCCGACGGCAACAGCGGCCAGCTCGGCTGGGCCGCCTTCAGCGTGCGCTGCCCCCGCCAGGTACGCGCCGACGCTGGCGGACCCGGCTGCCGGGAGCAGGGCGACGTCACCGACTACAGGCAAGGTCAGCCGACAGCGGTCTTCAGCGCGTCACCGAGAGCCGTCGCCTCATCCGGCGACAGCTCGACAACCAGCCGCCCACCGCCTTCCAGCGGGACGCGCATAACGATGCCGCGGCCCTCCTTGGTGACCTCAAGCGGACCGTCACCTGTCCGCGGCTTCATCGCCGCCATCCTGGATCCCCTTCCCTGCGCTGGGGGCCGCACGGCACCTCGCGGGGCCGGTGGCACCGGCAACCGGCGACTGCCGGAGCCGGTCAGCCACAACCATGTCGATCAGTCTCTCTATTATCCAGGGTTAGGGCGCCCGGTGCTAACGATCAGCAGGCACAGCCTGCCCGAGGGCGAACCCGGCTGCCCCGGGGCGAACCCGGCCGCTGCGCAGACCTGATGAGGAGCCGTCGTGACACAGACCGTGCGCTGCGAGTACGAGGGCGCCGTCGCCGCCATCACGCTGAACCGGCCGGACGCAGCCAACGCGCTGACGGTACAGGCCAAGGAGGAACTGCTGGCCGCAGTGCGCCAGTGCGGCGCCGATCCGCAGGTGCGAGCCGTCATCCTGACCGGCGCGGGCCGGGCGTTCTGCGCCGGTCAGGACCTCCGCGAGCATGCTGATTCACTGGCGAGCGATGAGCGGGGCAGCACTCCCCTGGAAACCGTGCGGCGGCACTACAACCCGATCACCGCGGCGATCACCGGCATGCCCAAGCCGGTGA
>JBKQSL010000400.1:0-12175 GCA_052143655.1 Streptosporangiaceae bacterium
CGGCGCGGCCAGCGGCGGCGCCCGGACGCCGCGGGTCGGCACCGGCCGTCCGCCGGCGCCGTGGCGGTCCGACAGCCCCGGGCGCTCACCGGCGCCGCGCCCGGCCTCCGGCACCCGGTCAACGGCCGGCCGGGGCCCGGCCAGTGCGGGCCCCGGCCCCGCGCCGCGTCCGCCCGCGCCCCCGCCGTCGGCTTCCGCACCACGGCAGGCCCCACCCCGGCAGGCCCCACTGCGGCAAGCAGCGCCGCGGCAGGCCCCGCCGCGCGCCACATACTCCCGGCCGCCCGCGGCCCCGCCTGCGCCGCCGGCCTCCGCGCCGTCGGCTCCTGCGCCGAGCGCCCCGCCGCCCGCAGCCGCGCCCGCATCGCGGCGCGCGGTCCGCGAGTCGGCTCGCTCAGCGCCGGGCGGCTCCAGTTCCGCGAGCCCGGGGGCGGGCAGTTCGGGGTCGGGTAGCTCGGGCTCCGGCGGCTCCGGCTGGTTCGGCTCGCGATCGGGCCGCTCGGGCGGTGACAGCGGGGGACGCTCCGCCTCGCCGTCCCGTCCGCCCCGTTCCGCAGGGCCGGGCCGTCCGGCCGACCCGGACCGGGCATCGGGCCCGTGGGCCGGCCGGACGGCCTCGCCCGGCCGGTCGCCGGCGAACGCGCCCGCGCGCACGGCCAGCCCGCCGCCCCCGCCCGCCGGCGGCCAGCCTGCCGAGCCCGAGCATGCCCCGGGGCCCTTCTGGCTGCGGCCGCTGCGGCGGCGCCCCTAGGAGGATCGGGTGAACCTGACTTCGCTGCAGCGCAAGGCGGTCTTCGCCGTCATCGTCGTGGCGCTGGCGGGACTGGGCTGGTACCTGTTCCTGCCCGCGCTGCGCGGCATCGCGGCCAGCCACCGGCCCCGTGCCGCCGGAAGCACGGCCGCCGGGAGCACGGCCGGGCGGCCCGGCACGGCCCGGCCGACCGCGACCACGGTTCCGCAGCCCGGGGCCTCGGCCAGCCCCGGCGGCGCCCCGGCACCGGGCAGTACCAGCGCCGCGGGCAGCGCCAGCCCGTCGGCGGCGGCGACCCCGGACATCTACCAGTGGCTGCCCTTCACCCCGGCCGAGCTGGGCACCGCCGCGGGGATAGCGCGGCAGTTCACCGCGGATTACGCGACCTATTCCTACAGCGAGAACGCGGCCGGCTACCTGGCCCGGATGCACGGCCTGATCACCCGCCCGCTCGCGCTCCAGCTGGCCGCCGCCTACCAGACGCCGGGGGTGGCGAGCCTGCGGGCCCGGCAGAAGCAGGTCGCGACCGGGACCGCGAGCATAGCCGGGCTGCGCGCGTTCGGGCCGACCAGCATCACCTTCCTGGTCAGCAGCACCGAGCATCTCACCGACAGCCGGGGCCGCAGCCAGCTCAGCTACCAGTACGTGGTCACGGTCGCGCAGAACTCCGGCGCCTGGCAGGTCAGCGGCATCGAGGTCAGCACGGTGGGGAACTCGTGACCACCTGGCGGCCGCCGGACGCCGGCCGGAGCCGGGGCCGGTGGGTGGTGATCGCGCTGGTCGGCATGACCGGGGTGCTCATGCTCGGCCTGATCGGGGCGCCAATGGCGATGTTTGCCAGCGGCGGCCTGCTGTACGAGGGCGGCAGCGCCTGCAACTCCGCGCGCGGCGGCGCCGCGGCCCAGCCGCCCGCCAGCGGTTCGGCCCGCTCGATACCCGCCAGTTACCTGCACTGGTTCAAGGTGATCGGGGCCCGGTACGGGGTGCCGTGGGTGATCCTGGCGGGCATCGGCAAGGTGGAAAGCGACGACGGCCAGTCCACGCTGCCCGGCGTGCACAGCGGCGCGAACGCGTTCGGCGCGGCTGGGCCGATGCAGATCGGGATCGGCGGCGCCGCCGGCAACACCTGGGGCGGCGCACCGGTGCACCCGGCCAGCGAGAAGGTGAATGGCGTCGCCACCGACGCCGACGGCGACGGCATCGCCAGCGTCTACGACCCGGCCGACGCCATCGCCGGCGCGGCCAGGTACCTGGTCGAGCACGGCGTGCAGAGCAACGTCTCCAGCGCGATCTTCGCCTACAACCACCTGCAGTCCTACGTGCAGACCGTGCTGTACTGGGCCGGCACCTACTCCTCCGGCGGCTACAGCGTGACCCCGGTGACGCTGGACAACGCGCCCACCTGCGTTCCCGGCACCGGCAAGGACCCCAATGCCGCCGTCGGCACGGCGATTGCCTACGCCGAGGGCCAGCTCGGCAAGCCTTACCTGTGGGGCGGCACCGGGCCGGACGCCTTCGACTGCTCCGGGCTGGTCATGGAGGCCTACCTGGCCGCGGGCATCGACATCCCGCGCACCTCGCAGCAGCAGTGGACCTGGGGGCCGCGGATCAGCCCCAGCCAGGTCCAGCCGGGTGACCTCGTGTTCTTTGCCGGCGCCGACGGCACGCCCACCTCGCCGGGGCACGTCGGCCTGGTGATCGGCGGCGGCAAGATGATCGAGGCCTACGCCACCGGCTTCCCCGTCCGCATCTCCTCGTACGGAACGTCCTCGTCCGCGCCCGGCGACAATCAGGTCGTCGGCTTCACCCGCCCGTGGGCGCACGCCGGAGTGCACCTGCCCGCCGCGACCGCCAGCCCGGCCGCCATCGCCGCCGCAGGGTGAGCCGTCGGAGATCTTCACCTGGGTCGAAGGCGGCGCCCGCTCACCAGGCAGTCGGCCTGGGAGCGGTTCTCCGGGGCCGGCTCGTCTCAGCAAAGCTGACATGCTCCAGGTCAGGCCATGATCAATCGCCAGGTCTTTGAGACAGGACAGCGGGCGGGCTCGGCGGTCTACCCGGTGAGGTGACGGCCGAGGAATGTCAGCGACGGGGGTTCCTGCGCGGCGAAGAACGGGTCGCTGTGGCAGCCCTTCGAGAAGGTCATCACCGCGCCCGGTGGCAGGACTCGGGCGAGTGCCTGCGCGCCGGGGTAGAAGGGGTCGCTCACCCCGCACGCCACCCGGACCGCCACCCCGGCTAGCGCGCGTGCATGGGTGACCGCATCGGCGTCGGCGAAGGCGGCTGCTGATGCGTATGCGCCCGGGTTGGCCGCGCGGGCCTGCCCGTAGCTGGTCCAGATCGCCGGGCTGATCGCCGCCACGGCCGAGATCAGCCCAGGGTATTTCTCGGCCAGCAGAAGGGCGCCGTACCCGCCCATCGAAATGCCAACCGTGCCGATGGCCTGCCGCCCTTGCCCCAGCCCTTGCCGCTGGCAGAGCGGTATCAGCTCGTCGATCACCATGGCCATCGGGTTGTCGCCCGGGTGCGGGTTCCAGTAGCCGGGCCCGCCGTCGGCCGCGGCTATGGCCATCGGCGGCAGCGGCCTGTCATGCACCCGCAGGGCCGGCGCCCGGGGCAGCGACATTCCGGTCAGCACGCGGAGGTGGCTGGCCCCGAACGGGTGCAGCGCGATTATCAGCGGCAGCGGCGTGCCCGGCCGGTGGCCGGGTGGCCAGGCGATCGTGTAGCCGACCTGACGCCGCCGGGCGCGGGAGTAGAAGCTGCCCGATACCGAAGGGCCCGGGGCGGAGAAGACCAGCGGCGGGCTCGCCACTGAGCAAGCCCCGTCCAGCCGGTCGAGCATCTGACGGCCGGGCAGCACCCCGCGGGCGGCCAGTTCGAGCGCGCCGGCCCCAGCGGCGGCCACGGCCGCGAGGCCGCCCGCGCCAGCGCCAAGCACCCGGCGGCGTGTCCAGCGGCCATCCGCACCACTGCCCGGCGACCCGGTGCCGGGCTGGCCCCGGCCGGGCGTGCGCCCGCTCACCTGTTTCCCGCCGCGCGCGCCGGCCAGCCGGGCCTGGCCCGGGAAAGCGTCTTCCAGGCGGTGGCGCGGCCGGCCGAGCGGCCCAGGATGCTGAGCGGCACCGGATCGCGGCTGCCAGGCTGCCTCGACGTAGTCACGAGCATGACCCTATAACGGATGACGATGTATCGTAAATTGGTATACCGGCTACCGGAGTTCGCTCGCGGCCGCCGGCTTCTCCTGCTGCTCCGCCAGCGCCGCCGCGGGGTGCGCCGCCAGTCGGACTGCCCGGCGGGGCGGCTGGCTAGAGTGCGCCGTGCGGCTGGCGGATCCCGCGGCGGCGGCCCGACCGGGGCCGGGACAGCTCGTCGGGCAGCTGCAGCAGCGGGTTGGTGGCGCTGGCGACCACATCGGCGGCGATGTCGATGACCTTCTGGCCGCGGGCGCGGGCCGCAGCGCGCAGCTGCTCGAAGGCCTGCCGCGGCTGGATCCGGTGCCGCTCGGCCAGCACGCCGATGGCCTGCTCGACCCGGATCCGCGCGGTCAGCGCGTACTGCAGCTGGCTGACCGTCGCCTTCAGCCGCCGGGCCTCGCTGACGATGGCGCTCTCGGAGTCCGCCGCCGCAGCGGCATCCGCTTCCGCCTCGGCGGCCGGCACTCCTCTGGCGGCCTTGCGCGACCGGGACGACCTCCCCGCAGCGCCGTCCGCCGCAGCCAGGTCAGCGGACTCCGGCCGCGGCACGGCGCCGTCTGCCCGGGCTGTCGCCACCGGGGCCGGCTGGCCGTCCGGCGGCAGCTCCGCGGCGAGCAGGTCCGCCAGCACCATCGCGCAGGTCAGGTCGGGCACGTCCTCGCCGCCTACCCGCCAGCCGTCCCGGGTGCGGCGTACTACCGCGTCCTCGCCGAGCGCGGCGATCGGGCCGGTCAGGTCGGCTGAATCCGCGCCTGCGGCTGCTGAGCCGCCGGGCTGGGCAGTCTGGGGGGAGTTACCGGATGTCATGGCACCGCCAGCTCGGTCAGCCGCTGTTTCACCGCAGCGGCGGAGGGGTTGGTCATTGCGCTGCCGTCGGCGAACACGACGGTCGGCACCGTCTGGAAGCCGCCGTTCACCGACATGACGTAGCCGGCGGCCGCCGGGTCCTGCTCGATGTCGACTTCCTCGACCTCGATGCCGCCGCGTGCCAGCTGGCTCTTGAGCCGCCTGCAGAAAGCACACCAGGTGGTGGTGTACATAGTCAGCGGCGCTGCCATCTGCGGTCCTCTCATTGTGTCGTCAATCTTGCATAGTACTAACGCGGAGGTTTCCTGTGACCTTCCCTGATGCAGGGTAGCTGTCCGGCCGTCGGTCCCGCCGCAGCCCGCCGCGGATGCCCGCGGCAGCGCCGCTGTCAGCGGAATGCGGCAGGATAGCGGCTGGCCGCCCGCGGAGGCGGCCGGCCGACGACGACGCAGCGGAGGCGTGAGCGTGGCACCCCGGCTGGGCGCAGATGCCGTGCTGGCACCGCTGGACCCCGAGCAGCGCCAGGTGGCGCTGGCGGCCCGCGGCCCGGTGTGCGTGCTGGCCGGCGCAGGCACCGGCAAGACCCGGGCGGTGGCGCACCGGATCGCCTACGCGGCGGCGACCGGGCTGGCTGACCCGGCGCGGGTGCTCGCCGTCACCTTCACCACCCGGGCCGCCGGCGAGCTGCGGGCCAGGCTGCGCCAGCTCAGCGCGGCCGTGCCGGACGCGGGCCTGGCCCTGGTTCAGGTGCGCACGTTCCACTCTGCGGCGCTGCGGCAGCTGACCTACTTCTGGCCGTCGGCGGTGGGCGGGCCGCCGCCGTCCGTGCTCAGCTCCAAGGTGAGCCTGCTGGCCGACGGCGCCCGGCGGCTTTCCCTGGGCCTGCGCCTGCCCGAGCTGCGCGACGTGGCCGCGGAGATCGAGTGGGCGAAGGTCACCGGGGTGACGCCGGGCCAGTACCCGGCCGCTGCTGCCCGGGCCACCCGGACCCCGCCTGTGGGGCCGGCCGAGATGGCCCGGCTGTACGCGGCGTACGAGGAGCTGCGCCGGGACCGGCACCTGGTCGATTTCGAGTCCGTCCTGGAGCTG
This sequence comes from Streptosporangiaceae bacterium, assembly GCA_052143655.1. Classification (GTDB taxonomy): domain Bacteria; phylum Actinomycetota; class Actinomycetes; order Streptosporangiales; family Streptosporangiaceae; genus CAVSUR01. The sequence goes on from JBKQSL010000400.1 coordinate 5,842, forward strand.
ACATCGGCGATCCTGGCCGAGCACCCGGTGGCGGCGAGCGCGGTCCGCGACCGGTACGCCTATTTCGTGGTGGACGAGTACCAGGACGTCAACCCCCTGCAGAAGCTGCTGCTGGACCAGTGGGCGGCCGGGCGCGACGACATCTGCGTGGTCGGCGACCCGCGCCAGACGATCTACTCCTTCACCGGCGCCACCGCCGCCTACCTGACGGGCTTCGCCGCCGAGCACCCCGGTGCCACCGTCATCGAGCTCATGCGCAACTACCGCTCCACGCCGCAGGTCGTCGACCTGGCCAATCAGCTGGCCGGGACCGGCGGCCGCCGGACCGGCCCCGGTGCGCTGCGCGGGCTGGCCGGCCCGGTGCTGGCGGGGCAGCGGCCGCCCGGGCCGCCGCCGGAGCTCACCGAGTTCGCTGACGAGCAGCAGGAGGCCGCGGCGATCGCCCGGCAGGCGGCCGCGCTGATCGCGGCCGGGACGCCGTCGGCGCAGATCGCCGTGCTGGTCCGGGCCAACGCCCAGATGCAGGGGTTTGAGCAGGCGCTGGCCGAGGCGGGCGTGCCGTTCCGGGTGCGCGGCGCGGCCCGGTTCTTCGACCGGCCCGTGGTCCGCCAGGCGGTCGCGCTGCTGCGGTCCGCGGCGCGCACCACGTCGGCCCAGGAGCCCGCGGCCGGGGTGACCGCGGTGCTCTCCGGCCTCGGATACGGCCCGGCGCCGCCGCTTGGCCGGGGCGAGGCCCGGGAGCGGTGGGAGTCGCTGGCGACGCTGGCCCGGCTCGCGGAGGAGTTCTTCGCCGCTGCGCCGCAGGCGACGCTCGGCGACCTGGCCGCGGAGCTGGCGCTGCGCGGCGAGACCGGCGCGGACCCGGGCGCGGACGGTGCCACGCTCGCCTCGCTGCATGCCGCCAAGGGCCTGGAGTGGGACGTGGTGTTCCTGCCGGGCCTGGTCGAGGGCAACCTGCCGATCGTCTACGCGCAGACCGCCGAGGCCATCGAGGAGGAGCGGCGGCTGCTGTACGTGGGCATTACCCGGGCCCGTGAGCGGCTGTTCCTGTCCTGGGCGCTGGCCCGGTCCCCGGGCGGCCGGGCGGTCAGGAAGCCGTCCCGCTTCCTGACCGGGCTGCGGACCCGCAGCCCGCGCCTGGCCGTCCCGGCGCGTGCCGGGGCGACCCGGCTGGCCCGCCGGTCCTGACCGCCCGCAGTGGCCGGCCCGCCCGCAGTGGCCGGCCCGCCGGCACTGGCTGGCGCAGCGGGCTCGCCCGGCCCCCGGCCCGGCCAACGAAGACAGCGGTTCGCTGGCCCGGGTGGTCCCGTTGGCTGAGCGGGCGGCTGCGCTGGCCGGGGCGCGCTGACCGGCTGATACCGTGCGGCGGTACCGGCACTGGGCAGGCACCGCCGGTGACCGGAAGGCGGACCTGTGAGCAAGGCGCTCGACGCTGTGGTGGACCTGCTCAACCTGGAGCAGATCGAGGTCAACATCTTCCGCGGCCGCAGTCCTGAGGGGGAGCACCGGCAGCGCGTCTTCGGCGGCCAGGTGGCCGGCCAGGCCCTGGTCGCGGCGGGGCGCACGGTGCCGGCCGACCGCCCGGTGCATTCGCTGCACGCCTATTTCATCCGCCCGGGCGATTCCCTGATCCCCATCGTCTACCAGGTAGAACGGGTCCGAGACGGCCGGTCGTTCACCACCCGCCGGGTCACCGCCATCCAGCACGGCGAGGCGATCTTCACGCTGTCCGCGTCGTTCCACCGCGCTGAGCCCGGCGTCGAGCATGCCGACACCGCGCCGGTGGTGCCGTCGCCGCGGGAGGTGCCGCGGACCGCCGACCGGCTGGAGGAGCTGTTCGGCCCGGCGGTGCCCAACTTCTTCCGCGACAACCCGATCGACATCCGGCATATCGGCCCGCTCACGTTCGAGGCGCAGCACGACCCGGCCCTGCGGACGACCAGCACCCGGGTGTGGCTGCGCGCAGACGGCGAGCTGCCCGGCGACCCGCTGCTGCACGTCTGCCTGATGACCTACGCCTCGGACATCACGCTGCTGGACTCGGTGCTGCTGGCGCACGGCAGGTCCTGGGCCGACGGGAGCACCAGCGGCGCCAGCCTGGATCATGCGATGTGGTTCCACCGGCCGTTCCGGGCCGACCGGTGGCTGCTGTACGCGCAGGAGTCGCCGACCGCGCAGGGCGCCCGCGGGCTGGCCCGCGGCGAGGTGTTCACCGCCGGCGGCGAACTGGTGGTGTCGGTGGTGCAGGAGGGGCTGATCCGCTCTCGCGGCTGACCCAGCCGCTGGAAACGGCAGCTCACGGCCGGCAGTCCCTGGCCCGTGCCGGTGCCAGAAAAAACAGTTGCCCTGGCCGGCGGAGGCTGCGTAGGGTGCTTCCATGGCCAATCAGTCCCCGGCACGCAGCGGAAGGAGGTGCCCGGAATGCTGACCATTATGTCCACGGTCAAGGACGCCGATACTCGCGGCTGGTCCGTCCCGGACGCCTGCCTGCCCGCCAGCACCGGGGCCATCGGGGCCGCCGGCATCGCGGACGTGGCTTTCGCGCGCCCGCGGGCCGACTCGGCGCCCGTCATGGCAGGTCCGGCCATCCCGGCTGGCCTCCCGCTGGCCCAGTTCGCCCAGAAGCAGTACGCGCACACGACCCGGATCGTCGCTCCGAGCGGCGGCCTACTGGGTTCGCATCCGGCGAGGGAACCGGAACCGGCTTAGCAGCATAAGCCGGCCAGATCCCCTCAAGGCCGCGGACCCGAAGACCGGGTTCGCGGCCTTCGTCATGCGAGGCCACCGTTTTGTCAGAGGCGTGAGAGACGCTCGACGAGCAGACGAGAGGGGATGGCACCGATGCACTGGCCCGGCACCACCGCTGTGATGGACAGCACGGCGGGGTTGACGGTAACGGCCCAGATGGCGGAAGCGGCCCAGGCGGTGACAGCGCCGACCGGACCTGCCCCGGTAACGATGGTCGGCGTGCCCAGCGGCCTGAGCCTGCCGTGCAGGGACGACCCGGAATTGTTCTTTGCCGAGGCACCCGAGGACGTGGAGTTCGCCAAGTCGCTGTGCCGCGGCTGCCCGGCGCGCCGCGCATGCCTGGCCGGCGCGATCGAGCGCCGGGAGCCCTGGGGTGTCTGGGGCGGCGAGCTGTTCCTGCGCGGCGAGGTCGTGCCGCGCAAGCGCCCGCGCGGGCGTCCGCGAAAGACCGAGGTAGCGGCATGACGGCCGGTCTGGCCCGTGCCGGACCACATCAGCTCATCAGGAACTGGCGGTGACAACATGAGAGATCAGTTCGATCAGGTACGGGAGCGGCAGCACGCACTGCAGCTCGCTGCGGCCGGGCAGCGGCAGGCCCGGCAGGCCCGGGAGCTCGGCCGGGCGGCTCGCCGGGCGCAGCGCGCGGACCAGCGGCTGGCCAGCAGCTGGCAGCAGGCCGCCCGGGAGCATCAGCGGCTCACTGACCTGCAGTTCGGGCGGTAAGCCCGACGGCTGGTGACCGGCCCCGGCGGAAGACCGGCGCCAGCAGACGGCCGGTGACCGGCTCGGCAGTGCCCGACGGCAGGCCCCCGGAAGCTCAGCCTTCCGGGGGCCTGCCGCCGCTGGCCGCTAGTTCCGGCTCCGGCGCCGGCCCGTAGCCAGGCATCCAGCGCAGCACCTCGGCGCGGAACGGCCCCTCGCATTCCAGCTGGCACAGCACCCCGATTCCCGCCGTCGTGACGCGGTGGATGAGCACGTACGACGGGGGCAGGTTCAGCTGCCTGCTGACATTCGCCGCGCTCAGGTCGGTCACCCGGGTGGCCTCGGCGCGCATCCACTCCCGGCTGAACTTGAACGAGTCGACCTTCGACGGCTCCGCAAGCGGGTCGAGGAACGCCCGCAATCCCTGCGGGTCGACTCGCATGCCGGGCCGCAGGAAACCGTTGGCCCGCAGCTCACGCTCGGCGGCGCTGATGTCGGCGCCGGTGTGCATCAGCCACAGCAGCCGGCCGAAAAACAGCGGGAACCCGTCCGGCAGCCGGTCCACGGCGCCGAAGTCCAGCACGCCGAGCCGCCCGTCATCGAGCAGCCGGAAATTTCCCGGGTGCGGGTCGGCGTGCAGCAGCCCGGTCCGCGCCGGGCCGGAGAACAGGAACCGCACCAGCAGCAGGCCGGCCCGGTTGCGCTGCTCCTGAGTGCCCTCGGTGATGATCTTCGACAGCGGCGTGCCGTCCATCCACTCGGTCACCAGCACATGGTCGGTCGCGGTCAGCACGGGCGGCACGTAGATGTCCGGGTTCCCGGCGTAGCCGTCGGCGAACGCCTGCTGCGAGACGGCCTCGAGCCGGTAGTCGAGCTCCTCGGTCACCCGCGCCTTCAGCTCGTCGAGCAGCGGCCCGATCTCCAGCCCGGGCATCAGCACGCCGAACAGCCGGCCGAGCCGGCCCAGCTGGGTGAAGTCACTGATCAGCGCCCGGCCCGCTCCCGGGTACTGGATCTTCACGGCGACGGTCCGGCCGTCGCGCCAGGTCGCCTTGTGCACTTGGCCGATGGAGGCGGCGGCCGCCGGCTGATCGTCGAACTCGGCGAAGCTGTCCCGCCAGCCCGGGCCCAGGTCGGCGCCGAGCACCCGGTGCACGGTGCTGGCCGGCAGCGGGGGAGCCGACTCCTGCAGCCTGGTCAGCGTGGTCCGGTACGGTCCGGCCAGCTCGGGCGGCAGGGCGGCCTCGAAGATCGACAGTGCCTGGCCTAGCTTGAGCGCGCCCCCCTTGAGCTCGCCCAGCACCCGGAAGACCTGCTCGGCGGTGCGCTGCTGGATTTCCTGCGCGACGATTTCCGCCGGCCGCCCGCCCAGGCGCTTGCCGAAGCCGAGAGCGGTCCGGCCGGCCAGTCCGACCGGCAGTGAGGCGAGCTTGGCCGTCCGTGTCACGGCCCGGCGGGGGAGATCGCTCATGATCTCCATTGTCGGTCACCGCGGCAAGTGGCTTTCACCTGCCTGGGCGCCGGCCGACTCGGCGGCCTTTAGCTGATCGCGACCGGCAGCCGTTTTCCGCTCGCGGTGCCGGCCGGTTCCCAGAAGCCGCGCATGCTGAGCCAGTGGTGCTGGGCGACTAGGTCGCGCCAGGTCCGCCACCACCAGTGCATCCGGGTGTAGTAGCAGCGGCGGTGCGCCGCGTTCCACCGGGCGCGCCGGGTAGTGACTGTCACCGCGATGGCGTAATAGCGGCAGCGGTAGATCGGCGGCTGGCAGTGCGCGGAGATCGCGTGCAGGTACCCGCTGGCCCGGCCCCGGGCGTGCCGGTAGATGCGCCAGTGCAGGCCGGTGAGGAACGGCGCCCCGCCGTTGCCGAGGTAGAGGCGGCGCGGTGCGGTGGCCGCGGTCCACGGCCCCAGGTTGGTGAGCACGGCCGGGCATCGGTACCGCGCCGTGCAGCCTGCCCGTGCCGCCGTCTGGGCTGGTGCGGCCTGCGCTGGTGCGGCCGGGCCTGACGCTGCCAGGACCGGCGTGGCCTCGGCTGGCGCGGCCTGGGCTGGCACGGCCAGCACGGCAGCGCCGGATAGCGCGAGCAGGACAGTGAGGACTGCTGCCGCGGCGTGGTTTCTCATCGATATGCCCCCGCTGGATCAGGAAGAGATGAGCGCGGCCTCCTTCCGACACGGATTCCGCTTTAACCGGACACGCCACTCAAGTCTAGTGTCCTGGGCATCTAACTCCAGCACTAGCAGTTATCAATGATTACGCAGAGCCGTTCGCGGCGGCCGGGCGTGCCGGGGCCGGCCGGGCAGGCGCGCGGGAGCGCGCCCGGGGCCCGTGACGGCGGGATGAGCCCCGCCCGGCCCCGCTGCCCGCGTACTGTGACAGGCGGAAGCCGGACAGGCCAGGGCTGCGCGAGGGCGCGCCGAGGTACGACGTTCTGGGAGGGACATGTCAGGGTACCCGACCGATCACAGTGGCCTGGAGATCTTGCCGCTGGATGATTGCCTGCGCCTGCTGGCCTCAGTCCCGGTGGGACGGGTCGGCTTCCACTCCGACGGCGAGGTCGTGATCCTGCCGGTGAACCATGTCGTCGACGGCCAGGACGTGGTCTTCCGCACGGTCCGCGGCTCCAAGCTGTCGGCCGCGGAGGGCCAGCACCTGGTCGCTTTCGAGGCCGATGCCTACGATCCACTGACCCGCTCGGGGTGGAGCGTCGTGATCAACGGCCGCGCGGAGATGGTCTACTCGGACGCCGAGATCGAGCGGTTCGATCATCTGGGCCTGCACCCGTGGGCCGGCACGGTCGACCACCCGTTCTATATCCGGATCCGCCCCGCGTCGGTGACCGGCCGCCAGATCCCGTCGGCCGCGACCGCCTGAGGCGCTGCC
>JBKQSL010000401.1:0-17108 GCA_052143655.1 Streptosporangiaceae bacterium
GGCCTCGCCCGCACCGTCAGCGTCCGCCGCGATTGCACCCTCAGCGTCCGCCGTGGCCTCGCCCGCACCGTCAGCGTCCGCCGCGATTGCACCCTCAGCGTCCGCCGTGGCCTCGCCCGCACCGTCAGCGTCCGCCGCGACCTCACCGCCGTCGCTGTCGCCGTCGACCGCGGCGCCGTCGCCCGCAGCGTCCTCGGTGGCTTCGGCCGCGACGTCCTGCGCCGCGGCCGCGGCTTCGGTGGGCGTGTCCGCCGCGTCAGCCGCGCCGTCGAGGAGACGGCCGGCTGGCGGCTGAGCGCCTTGCAGTTCGGACTCGGACACGGTAGCTCTTTCTCTCCGATCTTCCCGGGCGCGCCGTACCCTGGCACTGCCGCCGGCGTAACCGCCGCGCGCACGGGCTTGCGTGATCATGCAGCCGGGTCGGCGCATGGATCATGGATCCAGCCGGGCCGGTCCTCAGCCGAAGACCGCGAACACCAGCTTGGTGAACCCGTAGTCCAGGCTAGTCACGATGGCCACCATGACCAGGATGAACACCAGGGCCACCGTCGTGTAGGTGACGAGCTCCCGGCGGGTCGGCCAGATAACCTTGCGCAGCTCGGCGACGACCTGACGGAAGAACAGCGCAGGCGTGGTACGGTCCCGCTGCGCCGGACCGCCGGGCTTCGCCGGCTTGGCTGCGGCCGAGCCACGTGTCTGAGTAGCCATGTCCTCACCTGAGTACCGCTGTTCATCTGCCGACAGACGCCGTCAGCTGCCCGCTGGTTCGCGAGCCGCACTCGCAGGGCAGGAGGGACTCGAACCCCCAACCACCGGTTTTGGAGACCGGGACTCTAGCCAATTGAGCTACTGCCCTATCAGGCCAGTGCAGGCATGCACAGACCTCTGGTGGACGCCACCAGTTGCAGAAGTCTACGTCCCCGACGGCCCCTGCGTCGAACTACATCGATGAACTGCGCGGCATATCCCCCTTGCCGCAACACCGCACGGCGGCGGCGCCATTCCCGGCCCTTCGCGGGTGCCCGCAGGGCAGGCCGGTGACCCGTCGGCTGGTCCTGGACCCGCGGGGCCCAGGACCGTCAGCCGCCCGCCCGGGCCCGGCCACCTGCCCGGCCGGTCACCAGCCCGCCGCGGGCCTGGCCGGTCGCCCGTCCCGCCACAGCCCGGCCCGGTCACCCGGCTGCAGCGTGCGGCCACCACCTGCGGCCAAAGGTGGGACGATGGATGCCATGAATTCCGCACCGCACAGAATCTCCGCCCGGATCGCCGCCATCACCGAGTCAGCGACGCTGGCCGTGGACGCCAAGGCCAAGGCGCTGAAGGCCGCAGGCCGCCCGGTCATCGGGTTCGGCGCGGGTGAGCCGGACTTCCCGACGCCCGATTGCATCGTCGAGGCCGCAGTCCGCGCCTGCGCTGAGCCCCGGTTCCATCACTACACCCCGGCCGCCGGGCTGCCCGAGCTGCGTGAGGCGGTCGCGGCCAAGACCGCCCGTGACTCCGGCCTGCAGGTGCCCGCCGCCCAGGTACTGATCACCAACGGCGGCAAGCATGCCGTCTACGAGGCGTTCGCCACCCTGCTCGACCCAGGGGACGAGGTACTGCTGCCGACGCCCTACTGGACCACCTATCCCGAGTCGATCAGCCTGACAGGCGCCACGACGGTGCTGGTCCCGACCGATGAGCAGGCGGGCTACCGGGTGACGGTCGAGCAGCTTGAGCAGTACTGCACCCCGGCGACCAAGATGCTGGTGTTCGTCTCGCCATCGAACCCGACCGGCGCGGTGTACCCGCCGGAAGAGGTCGCCGAGATCGGCCGCTGGGCCGCCGCCAAGGACATCTGGGTGGTGACCGACGAGATCTACGAGCACCTGGTCTTCGGCGACGCCCGGTTCGTGTCCATGCCGACCGTCGCCCCGGAGCTCGCCGGCCGGTGCGTCGTGCTCAACGGGGTGGCGAAGACCTACGCGATGACGGGCTGGCGGGTCGGCTGGATGATCGGCCCGGCGGACGTGATCAAGGCGGCGGCCAACCTGCAGTCGCACGCGACCTCGAACGTCTGCAACGTGGCCCAGGCCGCCGCGCTGGCCGCAGTCAGCGGCGACCTGTCCGCGGTCGCGCAGATGCGGGCGGCGTTCGACCGGCGGCGGCTGACCATGACCCGGCTGCTGAACGAGGTGCCGGGGGTGGTGTGCCCGCTGCCCGAGGGCGCCTTCTACTGCTACCCGTCGGTCAAGGGCGTGCTGGGCCGCGAGCTGGCCGGCCGACGGCCGCAGAACTCGGTGGAGCTGGCCGAGCTGCTGCTGGACGAGGCGGACGTGGCGGTGGTGCCGGGCGAGGCGTTCGGCACGCCCGGCTACTTCCGGCTGTCGTGCGCGCTCGGGGATGCCGACCTGGAGGAAGGCGTCACCCGGCTGGGCAAGCTGCTGGCGCAGGCCCGGTAGCGCCGCGTCCGTCCGGCCGGCCAGGGCTGGCAGACTATGGTGATGGCTGCTGGGCGCGCGCTGCACAGGCTGCCGAAGGCACACCTGCATCTGCATTTCACCGGGTCGATGCGCCATTCGACGCTGGTCGAGCTGGCCCGCGTACACGGCGCGCACCTGCCTGAGGCGCTCGTGACCGAGTGGCCGCCGCGGCTGCAAGGGACCGACGAGCGGGGCTGGTTCCGGTTCCAGCGGCTGTACGACATCGCCCGCTCGGTGCTGCGCACGCCCGGCGATGTGCACCGGCTGATGACCGAGGCGGCGCAGGATGAGCGCGCCGAGGGCTCGGGCTGGCTGGAACTCCAGGTGGACCCGTCCGGCTATGCGGGCCGGTTCGGCGGGCTGACGCCAACGGTCGAGCTGGTGCTGGAGGCGGCGGCCGGGGCCGCCGCCTCGACCGGGGTCGGCATCGGGATCATCATCGCCGCTAACCGCACCAAGCACCCGCTGGAAGCGCGCACGCTCGCCCGGCTTGCCGCCCAGTATGCCGGCCGCGGGGTGGTCGGCTTCGGGCTGTCCAACGACGAGCGGCGCGGCGCGCCCGCCGCGTTCGCCCCGGCCTTCCGGATCGCCACGCGCGCCGGGCTGCTTGCCGCGCCGCACGGCGGTGAGCTGGCCGGCCCGGACAGTGTCCGGGCTTGCCTGGACGAGCTGCACGCCGGCCGCATCGGCCACGGCGTCGCCGCCGCGAAAGACCCTGAACTGGCCGAACGGCTGGCCGTGGCCGGTGTCACCCTGGAAGTCTGCCCCACGTCCAACGTCGCTCTCGGGGTCGCGGCCCGGCCCGCCGACGTGCCGCTGCGCCGGCTGCTGGACGCGGGGGTCAGGGTGGCGCTGGGGGCTGATGATCCGCTGCTGTTCGGCCACCGGCTGACTGCGCAGTACGAGCTGGCCCGCACCGCGCACGGCCTGTCCGACGCCGAGCTCGCCGAGGTGGCGCGCATGTCGGTCCGCGGGTCGGCTGCCCCAGCGCCGGTGCGCGCACGGCTGCTGGCCGGGATCGACCAGTGGTACCGGCAGAGCCCGCCCGCCGCCGCCGTCGGGCCGACCGATTACCAGCTGAGCGGGGCCGGATCGGGATAGCAGCGGCCCGGGGTCAGCCGGGGTCAGCCGCGCCGGGCCCGGGCCCGGCGGCGGGCGAGTACCAACGCCGCCGCCACGGCGGCGGCCAGGATCGCGACGGCCCCGAGCACGATCGCCAGGCCCGCTGCGGCGCTGGACGAGCCGGTGCCGACCGCGGCCACGAACCGCCGGTCCCTCGCCCTGGCCGCCGCCGCGACCTGGCTGGCCGACCCCGGATGAGGGGAAGCCAGCCAGCGGCGGAACGCCGCGTACACCGGATCCGGTGACCCGTGGCGCAGCGGGAAATGCGCCCGGTCCAGCGCGCTGGACAGCTGGACGATGCCATAGCCGAACTTGTCGTTCGGGACCCGGCGGCCCCGGGGCAGCGCCGTGCCGATGATCCTGGCGACCACCTGCTGCCAGCGCATGGCCGGGTACCGGGAGCGGATCAGCGCTGCCTCGCCGGAGACGAACGCGGCCGCCTGGCTGGTGCCGTAGCCATCGGGAAAATACCGGCCGTCGCTGCCGGACCAGCCGATGTCGTTTCCCGGCGCGGCGACGGCCACGTAGGACTGCTGCTGGCTCTGCGGCCACACGGTCAGGTCCGGGTTCACGGCGCCGACCGCGAGCACGCCGGCGCACGAGGCCGGCTGCTCGGGGTTGTTGACCCGGACCTGTGAGTCCCCGGCCGAGGCCACGACGACCACGTCGCGGCGCAGCGCGTAGCTGACCGCGTCCTGCTCCACCGTGTCGCAGCTGCTCGCCGACACCGCCGGGGCGCCGAGCGACAGGTTGACGACGGCGGCACCGTGCCGGACGGCGAACAAGATGCCGGCGGCAACCGTGTCCGGGGTCCCCCCGGGCGGGACTCCGTCGAGACCGCCGACCCGCACCGGCATGATCTTCGCCGTCGGCGCGATGCCCGCGGTCCCGCCACCCCGGCCCTGGCCGGCGATCAGCGCTGCCATCGCGGTGCCGTGCCCGTCCGCCGAGTAGTCATCGTCGGTCTCCCCGCTGGTCCCCGCCCCGGTGGTGTCGCCGCCGGGGACCACGGCACCGCGCAGGTCCGCGACGTTCGCCTGGACGCCGCTGTCGAGCACCGCGACGGTCACGCCGGCGCCGCGGCTCAGCGGCCAGACCCGGGTGGGCACGTCCCACGCTGTGAACCACCACTGCCCGCCCCGCGGGAGGGTATAGCGCCTGGCGCCCGCCGCGGGCCGCGAGGCACCGGCCGGTCGCGCCGTGCGCGCCGCGGCGGGACTGGGCAGGGCCGCGCTGAGCACGGTCAGCGCGGCGGCGGCCAGGGCAGTCGCCGCGGCCGCCGCGCGGACCGCACCCCGGCGAGCCCGCCGCCGCGCCGGACCGTGCAGGGGGCCTCCGGGCAGGATGGCCGGCCGGTGGCGGCCCCGCAGAATACGACCCGGGCGCGCGCCAGTGAGCGGGAGGAGAACCGGCGCGCGCCCGGCCGGATTGTGCGCTCGCCTGCGGCGCGGCGGCCCGCGTAACGCGGGCCGTCACACGCCGATCAGCGGCGGGACCACCTGCGCGCCCGGATCCCAGACTTCCGGATCCTCGGCGAGCCACGCCTCGCGGTACCGGTCCTGGTCGGCCCGGCTCCGGGCCGGGCCAGCAGACGGCAGGCCCATGCCGTCGGTGCCGGGCTGAGCCCCGGCAGCGTCCACGGCGGGACCGCCGGTGACTGCGCTGCCCGGGGCGCCGCTGCCCTGGGCGCCGATCATCCCGTCGGCCCCGAACACGGCAGGTTCCTCGCCGACCACGCTGCCGATGCCCTCGCCTTCCAGGCCGCTGGTGAAGCTGCTGCCGGGAACGGCTACCCCCGGATCTGCACCGCCCGGCCCGATGCCGACCGTGCCGGGCACGCCCTCGCCCGGCACGTACCCGCCGGGGACGGTGCCGTCACCGGGCGCGGTGCCCTCACCCGGCACCGTGCCGTCACCGGGCACTGTGCCCGCGCCGGGCACTGCGCCCGCGCCGGGCACTGCGCCTTCGCCCGGCACCGTGCCGGCGCCGGGCGCCATGCCCGCACCGCTGTCACCGCCCGCGCCGCCGGGCACGCTGCCGAAGCCTTCCGGGGCGACGCCGCCGGTGCCGGGCTCCCCGGAGCCCGGCACTGCGTCGTCCCCGGGTGTCCCGTCCCCGGGTGTCCCGTTGCCGGGAGCACCGCCGGCCGGCGCCGTGCCGGGCACGCCGCCGCCAACCGGGCCCGGCAGCCCGCCGAGGCCGGTGCCACCCGAACCGCTTCCGGCGCCCGCGCCCGAGCCGCCGGCTCCCGGCACGCCCGTCCCGGTCCCGCCGAGGCCGGGGGCGGAGCCGCCGGCCCCTGAGCCGCCCGGCGGGGTCACGCCAGCCAGGTGCGTCACGCCGCTGCCGGAGCCTCCAGAGCCCACCGAACCCACCGAGCCGGAGCCGCCGCCGAGGCCGGGGGCAGTTCCGAGACTGCCGCCCGGGCCGCCGGCCTGCCCCGGCGCGGCGCCCAGGCGGCCGAGACCGCCCTGGCCGGCGCCGAGCCCGCTCGCCGAGCCGCCCGGCCCGGCGGCCGGAACACTGCCGGCCGGGCTGCCGCCAGCCTGGCCGCTGCCGCCGCCCGCGGGCCCGTGGCCGGCGGCGGCGACCGGGCTGCGCCCGCCGCTCCAGCCGCCGGTCGGCAAGGTCTTGCTGACGCTTGGCGGCAGGCCGCTGTCGCCTTCCGCGAGGCGGTTGTTCAGCCGTTCCATGACCGCCTGCGCCGCGCTGTTGCGGGGGTTGTGGCCGAACAGGCTCTCCACGTCCCCCACGATGCCGTTGCCGGGCGCCTTGTAGTTCTTGTAGAAGGGCAGGATCGTCTCGCCCAGCCAGGTGAGCACCGAGCCGGTCTGCGCGCTCGCCCGCGCCAGGCCGATGGCCGTCTGATGCAGCTGCTGGAAGGAGACGGCCGCGGCCTGCGCCGCCTGGCCGCCCCAGCTCGCGCGGAGCACCTGCACGTGCTGAGCCAGGCCGTCAGCGATACTGGCCAGGGTCTGGCTCGCGGCCGTGTGCGCCCGGCCCGCTGCCGCGACAGCCGCCGGATCCAGCCCCGCGAACAGCTGCTCGATCTCATCGGCGGAGAGCCCGGCAGCCGACTCCGGGGTGACCGCCATGACCTTGATGACGTAGCTGCTGCCCGAGATTCCAGCGCCCGAGCCGTCGCTGACCAGCACGCGCCTTCCTTTCCTGCTGGTTCAGGCGCCGGGGCTGAGGATGCCCGGCGCCGCGCTGTCCGTCCCCACCGCGGCGGCCGCGGCCGCGGCGGCCGACTCCGCGTCGGCGTAGTTGCCCGCCGTCTTGTGCAGGTTGCCGATGACCAGGTCGTAGGCGGTGTTGAGATCCTGGTAGAACTGCGAGATCCCGGTGTAGGCACTGCCGGCGTTAACGCCGAAGGCCTCGGCGGTTGGCCATCCGGCTATCCCGGCACCGCCGTCCCCGGCCCCGAACAGCTGCTGCAAGGTCGCCTGCAGGTGCCCCAGCTCAGCGCTCATCTGGGTCGCGACCTGCGTCAGCCGGTCCCGGTGCACCTCCAGCTCGTGGCCGCCATCCAGGGCAAGGAACGCCGAGGCGGGCAGTCGCGGCGGATGATAGTCATTCGCCTTGGCCGACCCGTCCGGGTTGTAGAGCTGGGCGTTGCGCGCTGCCTGCTGCTGCGCACTCTGCTCTGCCATCCGGGCGTCATAGGCTCCGCCCATCGCCAACCTCCCGTTTAATCACTGGCCGCCTGATCACTGGCCGCCTGATCACTGGTCCGCTGACCGGGGGCCGCCTGACCGCCGACCGGGCTGGCCGCGCCGGGCTGGCCGGCCCGGCCAGCCCGCATCCGGGACGCTCAGCCCCAGAGCGCGGCGTTGGCCGCCTCGGTCGATGTGTAGTTCTCGTTGGCCACGCCGATCACCACGCCAAGCTGGTTCAGCACGTTGGCCATGTCGGCCATCGCGTTGTCCCAGATCGCCTTGGCCGCGTAATAGGCCTGCTGGGCCGCACCATCCCATTCGGCCAGATTGGCGCGCAGCTGGCCGTCGAGGGTCGAAATGGTCTCCTGCAGCGCACCATAGGTCCCGGCGAAATCAGCCCTCGACTGATCGAGCTGGCTGAAAACCGCCTTGGTGTAATCGCTCATCCCTTTATTCTCCTTAACGCGTCCTTGCGCCCGCAGTGCCGCATTCACCGCCGGCACTGGCGGCACTGGCGGCGCGGCCAGCCGCGCGGGCCGACCGGCCCTGCTGCGGCCCGCCGCAGCGGCTTAGCGGTTCAGCAGTCCGGCAACCCTGTTCACCGAGGCCGTGTTCGCCTCTTCCGTGGCCTCGTACCGGGCCCGGGTGCCGACTAGCTTCTCGTGGATGCCCTCCAGAGCGTTGATGACCTTGGTGAAGTCCGCGTTGAAGGAGTCGTACGCGTTGGTGAACGCCATGGACGCGTCACCGGCCCAGCCGGCCATCAGCTCGCCGTGATAGGCAGCCAGCTGGGACTGCTGGCCGCGGATCTTCGTGACGGCGTCCTCGACCTGCATCGCGGCGGTCGCCATCTGAGCTCTGTTAACAGCACTCTCGCCAGCCACCGTGTCGGCCTCCTAGCTCCGGGTTCCCTGACAGCGGCACCAGGCCCCGCCGGGCTGGAAGAACCGTACGCCCGGCGCCACGCCGACTGGCGCGGCGGTGCTCGCCGATATCGTGGCCAAGTAAATCCAAGCCGGCAGAATCGTGTCAACCGGAACACGACACGATACATAACTGAAATAGTGCGAAAATCTCCGGCCGGCCCACTACATGCTAATTGACCTGCGCGACAATTCCTTACTGACCCGTAACATCATCCTTGCCGGCGCGTAACATCGGCGGGCGCTGTCGCCGAGGCCGATGGCGGGCCTCAGCCGCCGCCGGTCACCGGCCGGGTGGCGAGCTTCGGGTTCAGCACCGGTCCCTGCGGAATGAGATCGACAAGGCCCGCGGGCAGCAGCGCCGCCTGGCGAGCCAGGTGCTGGTAGCCGAGCATCGCGGCCACGGACGGCGCGGCGAGCGCGAACCGCTTGCCCGCGCAGACCAGGAAGTAGCTCACCGTTCCCCGGGCCCCGGCGCTGGGCGCGATGCCGACCAGCGCGCCGGCGCCGTTCGGCATGTCGATCCGGCTGACGCCGCCGGGAACGCCGGCCGGGACGCCGCCAGCCGGCAGCCGACCGCCGATCATGACCTGGCGGCGCAGGGTGCTCCCGCCCGACGCCCCGTAGACGACGCAGCGCGGCACCGATGACCCGGCCACGGTGAACCGCGGCGAGCTGGCGGGCAGTCCCTGAGCGGGAAGGGTGCCGACGACGTGATAGCTGCTGACCGCGGCGGGCTGCAGCGACTGCTCCGGCGGCGCGTGCGGGGCGTACTCCAGCAGTTCGGCCTGCACCGGGGAGATCCGGGCCAGGCCGCCGACCGTCAGCACGTAGTCCTGCACGCCGCCGGCCACGCTCACCGAGTAGACCTGGCCGACCAGCGCCCGGCGCCCGGCCGGCCCGGCCGGCAAGGGCCTGCCCTTGTGCGCGATGACTGGCGGCGCGAAGCCGCGGCCCTCCGGCAGCGCGTTCAGCCAGACCGGCGGGACGCTGACCGGCTGGCCGGGATTGCTCAGCGCGCTCAGCTCGACCGCGGCGATCGCCATCCGGCTGCCGTCCCAGATCACCCAGTCCTGGCCCTCCGCCTGGACCAGCAGGGCGGCGGACCGCAGCGGCCTGCCGCCGACGCCGATCCCGCCGGCCAGCGCGGTCGCGGTGCCCTGAGCGCATACCGACCAGGGCCGCTGCACCAGCATCGCGGCCTCCGGCAGCGGATCCGGCAGGCCGGGAATGCCGATCTGCGGGCCGCGGGGATAGGACCGCAGCGCCGCCTGGCTGACCGTCTGCTGACTGGGACTGGCCAGGCCGAGGGCCAGCCGGGCCGAGGCGTAGTTGACGACCGGGCACAGCCTCGTCTTCTCGCAGAACACCATGGACGTGCCGGTTCCCGAATCGATCACCAGGTCACCGTCGCCCGGCCGCAGCGACACGCTGCCCGGCGCGATGATCCCCCAGATGACGAACAGTGCCCCGACGATCAGGGCAGCCAGGACGCCGCAAAACGCGGCCACGTTCAGCCGGCGCATGGGCTGGTCGGGGATATCCGGCTCGGCGCGCAGCAGCGCGAGCGCGGCCCGCTGGGTCATCAGCCGGTGCGCCGCCAGCAGGTCCTTGCGGTTTTGCATCAGCCCGGGCTCCCGCCCTGCCGGGGGCTCACAGCTTCAGCCCGTGCAGGTAGCCGAACACGCCCGCGACCGCCAGCGCCAGCGGGAACACCGTGACGATCAGCAGCGTGTCGGCGATGTCGGCCGCGCGGCCCCAGAAAGGCGACGGCCGGTGCCCGGGCAGCCAGGCGCCCCCGCCCACCACCAGCGCGGTACCCGCCAGCAGCGCGCCGAGGGCCACCGCCAGGTGCACTGCCTGGACCAGCCCCCGCGGCGCCAGCGCGGCGAGCAGGATCAGCCCGCCGTAGCCGGGCAGCAGCAGCCACAGCCGCTGTGCGAGACCCACGAACAGCCGGGACCGCAGCAGCAGCACGCAGCACAGCGCGGCGCATGTCAGCGAGTCGAGCCAGCCGCCGGCCGCGGCCAGCCCGGCCGCGGCCGCAGCACCCGTCAGGCCGAGCACGGTCGCGCAGCCGGTCACGAACCGGTCGGCGGCGGCCGTCTGGCGCAGCACCCGCGCCCCGTCCACCTCCAGGGTGTCCCGGCGCAGGTCAGCCGCGTCCCGGGGCACCGGCGGCAGGGTCATCCGGGCCAGCCGGAATGAGATTGCCGGGATCAGCGGGGTGAGCGCCAGCGCGGGCACGGCGACGACCACCGCCGCGGCGACGAAGCCCAGCCCCGACACGGCCAGGTCCAGCCCCGCCCCGGCCGCCCCCAGCAGCGCGGCCAGGGCCGGCCCGAGGAACAGCGCCGCCCGCCCGGTGGCGGCGGCCGCGACCGCCGCGGCCAGGGTCGCGGCCGCGAAGCCCGCCAGCAGCGCGGCCGCGGTCACCCGGTCCGCCGGAATCTGCCGGGTGACGGTCAGCAGCCCGGCCAGGAAGGCGTACCCGACCGCGCCGCAGCCCAGCAGCGTCCCGGTCCCCGCGTCACCCGCCGCCCGCGCCGCGGCCGCGGCGGCGGCCAGCAGGACCATGGTGATCGCCGCGGCGGCCAGCGCGGGCCCCGCCCACGGCGGCCCCGCGGCGAGGAGCACGGCCGCCCCGGCGGCCAGCGCGGCCGCCCCGGCCGCCAGCGCCACCCGCCGGGCGTCCCGGGCAGACCAGCGGCCAGGCTGATCGCCGACCCCGGTCGCGATGGCGTCGGCCACATCGTCGATGGCCAGCGGCGGCAGCTGGGCGCGGTGCGGCCGCAGGTAGACCATCTCGCCGTCGCGCAGCCCCGCCTCGGCCGGCGTCATCGCCGGGGCGAAGGGCTCCTGGCCGAGCCGCTGCAGCACCCAGCCGCCCGGCTCGGCCACCGCCTCCGGGCCGTCGAGCCCGGCATACCGGGCCACCGCCGGGAACAGGTGCGCGAACGGCACGTAGCCAGGCAGCGCGATGTCCACCCGGCGGGACGGGCCGACCACGGTAACCCGGCAGACGTCCGCTCCGCTGACCGTGGTCATCTGGCTCCTTCGCAGCTGGTGCCCGGCCGGGCCCGGGGCGCCGGGCGCGAGATATCGGGCCCGGCGGGCGCGTTGCGCATTCCGCCAGCTTGGTCCGATTCTGGGCCGTAGAATCCTAACTCCCCGAAGCGTGGACCAACCGGTCTATTGGCACTTTCCGACCACGGTGCAGCGCACCGGAAAGCACGGTGCAGCGCACCGGAAAGCACGGGTGCAGCGCACCGGAAAGCACCGTGCAGCGCACCGGAAAGGACTCTGGCGGCGCCCCGTGAACATTGTCATCGTCCGCCGGTCCCGGCCGCAGGACCCGCCGGAACTGCCGGCCGGCGAGATCGTGCTCGAGCCCCCGCCGGAGATTCCCGAGACCGCGCCCGACAGCTTCGCGCAGACGCTGACGTACCTGCCGATGCTCGCGATGACCGTCGGCATGGTGTCGATGATGGCCGGTCAGGGCTCCAGCGCGGTGGAGTACGTCGGCGGCGGCGCGATGGCCATCGGCATGGGCGGCATGATGGTCGGCCAGATCGGCCGCGGCCGGGGCGAGCGGAAGATCAAGCTGACCGGCCTGCGCCGGGACTACCTGCGCTACCTGGGCCAGGTGCGCGCGCGGGTGCGGCGGATCGCCGCCGCGCAGCGCGCGGCGCTGGAATGGGCCAGTCCCGATCCGCGGGCGCTGCCCGCGCTCCTGCTCGACAGCCAGCTGCGCCGGGTCTGGGAGCGGCGCAGCTCGGCCAGCGAGTTCGCCAGCGTCCGCATCGGCACCGGCACGCACCGGCTGGCCGTCCGGCTGGTCCCGCCGCAGACCAAGCCCGTGGAGGACCTCGACCCGCTGTGCGCCGGCGCGGTGCGCCGGTTCATCCGCGCGCACGGCAGCGTCCCGGGGCTGCCGGTCGGGATCTCGCTGCGGTCCTTCGGCCGGGTCGCCGTCAGCGGCGAGCCGGAGGCCGCCTACGCCATGCTGCGGGCCGCGATAGCCCAGCTGGCCGTCTTCCACTCCCCGGAGGACCTGCGCATCTGCGTCTGCGCGTCCCGGGAGGCGATGCGCTACTGGCAGTGGGTCAAGTGGCTGCCGCACGCCATGCACCCGGCCCAGGCCGACGCGGCCGGGCCGGTCCGGCTGATGGGCACCAGCCTGCTGCAGCTTGAGCAGCTGCTCGGTGCCGAGCTGGCCGGCCGGCCGCCCTTCTCCCCCGGCCGTACCACGGTGCCGCTGCCGTGCCTGGTGGTGATCACCGACGACGCCGAGCAGGTGGCCGACGCCCGGCTGGGCATCGAGGGCGCCGAGGGGGCAGTGATCATCGACCTCACCGCGGCCGGGCCAGCGGAGGCGGAAGAGGGCGCGCGGGCAGCGGGCCGGGCCAGCACGAGCCTGCCGGCCAGCGGGCTGGCCACGCTGCGGCTCGAGGTCACCGCCGCGGCCACCGTGATGATCGACACGGACCGGACCGGCGCGGAAGTCCGCACGCCGATCGGGGTCCCGGACGCGCTGTCGCTGGCGGAAGCCGACGGGATCGCCCGCCAGCTCGCCCCGCTGCGCCCTGCCGCGGCCGGGCCGGGCGACGACCCGCTGGCTGCGGACACCACGCTGACGTCGCTGCTCGGCGTGCCCAGCCCGATGGCCCTGGACGTGCCAGCGCTGTGGCGGCCGCGGCCGCCGCGCAGCAGGCTGCGGGTGCCGATCGGCACCGACGCCGACGGCCGGAGCGTCGAGCTGGACATCAAGGAATCCGCGCAGGGCGGCATGGGGCCGCACGGCCTGGTGATCGGCGCGACCGGGTCGGGCAAGTCCGAGCTGCTGCGGACGCTGGTGCTCGGCCTGGCGATGACCCACCAGCCGGACGAGCTCAACTTCGTGCTGGTGGACTTCAAGGGCGGCGCGACGTTCCTCGGGCTGGAGCAGCTGCGGCACGTCTCGGCCGTGATCACCAACCTGGCCGACGAGCTGCCGCTGGTCGACCGGATGCACGAGGCGCTGCACGGCGAGCTGGTGCGCCGCCAGGAGCTGCTGCGGTCCGCCGGGAACTACGCCTCGCTGCGCGACTACGCCCGGTCTCGCGAGCTGGGCGCGGACCTGCCCGCGGTGCCGTCGCTGTTCGTGGTCATCGACGAGTTCTCCGAGCTGCTGTCAGCCCGGCCGGAGTTCATCGACCTGTTCGTGATGATCGGCCGGCTCGGCCGGTCCCTGGGCGTGCACCTGCTGCTCGCCTCGCAGCGGCTCGAGGAGGGCCGGCTGCGCGGCCTGGACACCCACCTGTCGTACCGGATCGGCCTGCGCACCTTCTCCGCGGCCGAGTCGCGGGTGGTGCTGGGCGTGCCGGACGCCTACGAGCTGCCCAGCCAGCCCGGCAGCGGCTACCTGAAGTTCGACACCACGGGGATGACCCGGTTCAAGGCCGCCTACGTGTCCGGTCCGGCCCGCGGTCCGGCCCGGACCGCGCAGCGCCGGGCCCGGCAGATGATCGTGCCGTTCGGGCCCGGCTACATCCGGGCCGAGACCGTCGAGGAGCAGCCGGACGAGCAGCCGCCGTCCGAGGCCGCCGACAGCCTGCTGGACGTGGTCGTCGGCCAGCTTGCCGCGCACGGGCGGCCCGCGCACCGGATCTGGCTGCCGCCGCTGGACATCCCGCCCACGCTGGACCAGCTGCTGCCGCCGCTGACGGTGACCCCGAGCGGGTACACCACCGCGGACGGCGAGCTGCGCGGCCACCTGCGCGCGGTCACCGGCATCGTGGACCAGCCGTTCGAGCAGCGCCGTGACCCGCTGTGGGTGGACCTGTCCGCGGCGGCCGGGCACGCGGCCGTGGCCGGCGCACCGCGCAGCGGCAAGTCGACGATGCTGCGCACGCTGATCGGCTCGCTGGCGCTGCTGCACACTCCGGAGCAAGTGCAGTTCTACTGCCTGGACTTCGGCGGCGGCGCACTCGCCGGGCTGGCCGGGCTGCCCCATGTCGGCGGTGTCGCGACCCGGCTGGACGCTAACACCGTCCGCCGGACGGTCGCCGAGGTGCAGGCGCTGCTGGCCCGCCGGGAGCAGGAGTTCGCGGCGGCCGGCCTGGACTCGATCGTGGCCTACCGGCAGCGGCGGGCCAGCGGCCAGTTCGCCGGCGACGGGTTCGGCGACGTGTTCCTGGTAATCGACGGCTGGCTCACGCTGCGCCAGGAGTTCGAGGCGCTGGAGCCGGTGATCTCCGCGATCGCCGCCCGCGGCCTGGGCTACGGGGTGCACGTCATCGCGGCGGCCGGGAAGTGGTCGGAGTTCCGGCCTGCGATCCGCGACCTGTTCGGCACCCGGCTCGAACTGCGCCTCGGCGACCCCTACGAGTCGGAGATCGACCGCAAGCTCGCCGTCAACGTGCCCGAGTCCGGCCCCGGCCGCGGCCTGACCCGCGACGGTCACCACTTCATCACCGCGCTGCCGCGCATCGACGCCGACGCCTCCCCCGCCAGCCTCGCCGACGGGGTGCGCGCACTCGCCGCCGCCGTGGCGGCGGCCTGGACCGGGCCGCAGGCGCCGCGGGTGCGGCTGCTGCCCGCGGCACTGCCCGCCGCGACCCTGCCGCCGGCCGCCCAGACCGGCACCCGCATCCCGTTCGGCATTGAAGAAAGCACGCTGGCGCCGGTGCTCATCGACTTCGGTGCCGACCCGCACCTGCTGATCTTCGGGGACGCCGAGTGCGGAAAGTCCAACCTGCTGCGGCTGATCGCCGAGGGCATCACGGCCCGGTACGCCCCCGATGACGCGCGCCTGGTCTTCATCGACTACCGCAGGTCGCTGCTCGACAGCGCGGAAACCGAGCACCGCATCGGCTACGCCGCCTCGTCGGCCGCGGCCGGGCCGCTCATCGCCGACATCAGGGAGGCGCTGGTCCAGCGGCTGCCGCCGCCGGACCTGACCCCGCAGCAGCTGCGCCGCCGCGACTGGTGGAGCGGATCGGAGCTGTTCCTCGTCGTCGACGACTACGACCTGGTCTCCGGCGGCGCCAACCCGCTGCTGCCGGTGGCCGACCTGGTGCCGCAGGCGCGCGACATCGGGCTGCACCTGATCCTGGCCCGGTCGGCCGGCGGCGCGGGGCGGGCGATGTTCGACCCGCTGATCCAGCGGGCCAGGGAAATGGGCTCGCCCGGGCTGATCATGTCCGGCAGCCGGGACGAGGGCAGCCTGGTCGGCGGGATCAAGCCGCAGGCACAGCCGCCTGGCCGCGGCTTCTTCGTCGAGCGGCGGACCGGCGTCCGGCTGGTGCAGACCGCTGTCCTCGACCCGGACGCGGCCCTGCCAGCCGTCCGCTAAGCTTGTGATTAAACCCCGACAAGATCATGTCTTGTCGGGGTTGTCGTTCGGCTGGCCATGGGCACGGCCACCCGCGACGCTTCGGAGTGTTGAGGCTTCGAAGGTGGTGAGTGGCCGTGGGTCCGACTATGCCAGGACTGGCCGCGGTGGTCGAGGGAGAGGCTGCTGCGCGGCGGCGGCTCAGGTGGCCAGCGCCCAGGCGCCATCGCGGCGAGCCAGGCCCTTGCCGAGCAGGTTGCGCAGGTTGAGCGCGGCGGTGCGGCGCTTGAGCCAGGCGTGGTTCCTGGCTGTGCCGCGGTAGCGGAGCTTGAGCCGCCGTCCCCGCCAGGTGGCCACCTGGGCGATGACGCGTTCGACGTTCGGGCGGTGTGTCCTGTAGTCCTTGCGCAGCCCGCTGCTGGCGGCCCGGCCGGCCCGGGCGGCGCGGAGCAGGTCATCACGGGGGTACAGGACGAGCTTGCGGCCGGTCTTGCAGGTGGTGCACCGCGCGCGCAGCGGGCAGCCCCGGCACAAGACGCCGAAGGTGGCGATCCGGGTCCTGCTGAGCGCCACGGTGTGCCCGGCCGGGCAGGTGACCGTGCCCTGTTCCTCGCTGACAGTGAAGTCGCCGGCGGTGAACCCGCCCTGCACCGGGGCCTGCAGCGGCTTCGGCTTGATCACCGCCTGATGGCCGGCGTCGCAGATCGCGCCGCGCAGGTCACCGGTCCCGTAGGCGGAGTCGCCGTACCAGCTCAGATTCCGGCCTGCGGCGGCACCGTCATCCGGCTCGCCCGCGCCAGCGGAACCGGGGCTGCCTGCCATGCCGCCGCAAGCGGCATCGCCCGCGGCGGTCTCGGCGGCCAGGAACTCCTCCGCCACCGCCGGGTCGGAGTTCTCCGTCCCGGCGGCCCTGGTCAGCTTCTCATCGGTGATGATCCCGGTCTCCGGGTCCGCGGCCATATGCGCCCGGTAACCGTCCCTTCTGGCCTCAGGGGACTTGCGGGTGTGCCGGGCATCGGGGTCCACGATGGAGATCACCCGGTCTTCGGCGACCTTGCGGGCGATCCGCCACCGCCCGTCCGTGCCGCCGGAGCCCTCGGCGGGCTCCACGTCCTGCCCGGCCACCAGGGCCAGCAGCCCCAGCGCAGAAGCGGCCCGCTCATCCAGGTCACGGCCTTCCAGCGCGGCCACCACCGCGTTCGCGTCGCTGACCAGGGCCGACACCAGCGCGTCCTTCGCGGCACGATCGTCCCAGCCGATCTCCGGCTTGCCCGGCCTGCTGTAGTCATGACCGGGGCATACCTGGGCGATCCGCTCCGCCGCGCCGCAGGCCGTGGAGCAGGTGGCCGCGGCTACGTCGAAGCCGGCGGTGTCGCGCCGGTTCGTGGCCGCGACCGAGACCGCGCTCGGCCGGCTGATGACCCGCCGCCTCGATGACCTGGACCTGGTCGCGCTGATGATCGACGGGGTGCACTTCGGCGAGCACACCTGCGTCGTCGCCCTCGGCATCGACATCGAGGGGGTCAAGCGCCCGCTGGCGGTGGAGGAGGGCTCAACCGAGAACGCGACCCTGGTCACGGACCTGGTCACCGGGCTGCGCGACCGCGGCCTGGACGTCACCAGGCCC
>JBKQSL010000402.1:0-13046 GCA_052143655.1 Streptosporangiaceae bacterium
GGATCGGTGATCATGGCGGCGCCGACCGTGGCGCCAGTGGCCTCGTCGATGAGGATGAGGCCGCCCGTCATCCGGTTACGCGAGTACGGGTCGCAGAACAGCGGCTGGGTCAGCCGCAGCGTGACCCGGCCGATCTCGTTCAGCCCCAGCTGCTGCGCGGTCTCGTCCCGGTGCAGGGTGTTCACGTCCAGGCGGTAGTGCAGGTCCCGGACGATCGTCTTCACGGTCCGGGTTGTGTGCTTGACGGCCAGGCGGGTACCCGGGGCCAGCGTCCGCGCCTCCGACATCCAGCAGACCATCGCCTCGACGTCCTGGGTCACCTGCGGCTGGTTGTGCGGCCGGCAGATCATGTCCCCGCGAGAGATGTCCAGGTCGTCGGCCAGCAGCAGGGTCACCGACATGGGCGGGAAGGCCTCGGCCACCGGCCCGCCCGGCCCGTCGATCCGCTCAATTGTCGTGGTCAGCCCGGAGGGCAGGTGCATGACCTCGTCGCCGGGCTTGAGCACGCCGCCGGCCACCTGGCCGGCGTACCCGCGGTAGTCGTGCAGCTGCGGGTCAGTCGCCTGATGGGGGCGGATGACGTACTGCACGGGGAACCGGACATCGATGAGGTTACGGTCAGAGGCGATGTGCAGGTGCTCGAGGTGATGCAGCAGCGACGGGCCGTCGTACCACGGCATGTTCGCCGACCGGCCGACCACGTTATCGCCGTGCAGCGCCGAGATCGGGATGAACGTGAGGTCCGCGATCTCCAGCTTGGCCGCGAAGTTCGTGAACTCTTCCATGATCTGCTCGAACCGGTCTGACTCGTAGCCGACCAGGTCCATCTTGTTCACCGCGAAGACCAGGTGCGGCACGCGCAGCAGCGTGGTGAGGAACGCGTGCCGCCGGCTCTGCTCGGTCAGCCCGTTCCTGGCGTCCACCAGGACCACCGCAAGATCTGCGGTGGAGGCCCCGGTCACCATATTGCGGGTGTACTGAACGTGACCGGGCGTGTCAGCGATGATGAACTTGCGGCGCGGGGTGGCGAAGTAGCGGTAGGCCACGTCGATCGTGATGCCCTGCTCCCGCTCGGCTCGCAGCCCGTCGGTCAGCAGGGCCAGGTTGGTGTATTCCTCGCCGCGCTCCCGGCTGGTGCGCTCGACCGACGCAAGCTGGTCTTCGAAGATGGCCTTGGAGTCGAACAGCAGGCGGCCGATGAGCGTGCTCTTGCCGTCATCCACCGACCCCGCCGTGGCCAGCCGCAGGATGTCGATGTGCCGCTCGGCGTCCGCGGCGCCCGTCGTCATGGCGGTCATCAGAAGTATCCCTCTCGCTTGCGGTCTTCCATGGCGGCCTCGCTGGCCCGGTCGTCGGCGCGCGTCTGGCCGCGCTCGGTGATCCTGGTCAGCGCAATCTCGTTGATCACCTCGGTGACGGTCACCGCCGTCGATGCCACGGCCCCGGTGCAGGTCATGTCACCCACTGTGCGGTAGCGCACCGAGGCCTCGAACACCGGCTCATCCTCGGTCCGGGTCAGGAACTCGCAGTCGGCCAGCAGGATCCCGTCACGCTCGAACACCATGCGCCGGTGCGCGTAGTAGATGGAGGGAATCTCCAGGCCCTCGCGCTCGATGTAGTGCCAGACATCAAGCTCGGTCCAGTTCGACAGCGGGAAGACCCGGATGTGCTCGCCGCGGTGGATCCGCGTGTTGTAAAGATTCCACAACTCGGGCCGCTGGCTCTTCGGGTCCCACTGGCCGAACTCGTCCCGGAACGAGAAGACCCGCTCCTTGGCCCGGGCCTTCTCCTCGTCCCGGCGGGCGCCGCCAAACACCGCGTCGAACCGGTGCTCGGCGATGGCGTCGAGCAGCGTGGTGGTCTGCAGCCGGTTGCGGCTGGCCCACCGGCCGGTCTCCTCGACCACCTTGCCGGCTTCGATCGACTCCTGCACCGACGCGACGATCAGCCGCGCCCCGGCCTGCTCCGCCCGGCGGTCCCGGAATTCGAGCACCTCGTCGAAGTTGTGCCCGGTGTCGACGTGCATTACGGGGAACGGGACCCGCGCCGGGGCGAATGCCCGCTCCGCCAGCGCCAGCATGACGATGGAGTCCTTGCCGCCGGAGAACAGCAGCACCGGCCGCTCGAACTCCGCGGCGACTTCCCGCATGATGTGGATCGCCTCGGCCTCGAGCACGTCAAGCTGAGACAGCAGGTAGTCGGAACGGGTGACGGGCATCAGGAAACTCCCGGTCGGCTAGACGTCGGACGGTCGGGCGGCCGCAGCCGCGCCGGGCTTAACCCAGGCGCTGGCTGACCGCGCTGATGGCCTCGAGCAGCCTCGGGGCCAGCGCGGCCGGACAGACAAGGATATCCGGCAGCAGTGTGTCCTCCTGGTTGTACGCCAGTTTCGACCCGTCGATCCGGGACGCGTGCAGCCCGGCGGCGCGCGCCACCGCCACCGGGGCCGCGGAATCCCACTCGTACTGGCCGCCGGTGTGCACGTAGGCGTCGGCCTGTCCGCAGATCACGGCGGCGGCCTTGGCGCCTGCCGAGCCGAGCGGCACCAGGTCAGCGTCCAGCAGGTCGGCTAGGGCGACCGCGACCGCCGGCGGCCGGGACCGGCTGACCAGCAGGCGCAGCCGCCCGCCGGCCTCGCCGGCCGCGGCCACGCCCGGGCCAGCGTGATCACGGTAGGCGGCGGTGGACAGCACCCGACCCTGCGCGGGCAGCGCGACCGCGCCCGCGGTCAGCTCGCCGTCCTCCCAGAGCGCGACGTGCACGGCCCAGTCGGTGCGGCCGGGCTCGCCGAATTCCCGCGTCCCGTCCAGCGGGTCGACGATCCACACCCGCCGCGCGGACAGCCGGGACCGGTCGTCACGGCCCTCCTCAGACAGGACGGCGTCGCCGGGCCGCATCCGGGCCAGCTGGCCGGCCAGGAACTGATGTGACTGCTGGTCGCCGTCCCGGCGCAGCGTCGCGGCGTCGCCGTCGCCGCGCGCCTGGCGCAGGGCCACCAGCCGCTGGCCGGCCGCGTCAGCAAGGTCCCGCGCCAGCATGTGGTCATCGGGCATGGGCGCAGAGTTCACACAAGCTCCCTATTGGGCTAGCCACGCAAGCAGGCTAGTAGGCTCCGGAGCCGCGCACGACCGCCGAGCAGGTTTTCCAGAGGATCTGCAGGTCCAGCACGAACGACCAGTTCTCCACATACCGCAGGTCGAGCCGCACGGACTCGTCCCAGGATAGGTCCGACCGACCGTTGACCTGCCACAGGCCGGTAATGCCCGGCTTGACCGCGAGCCGGCGCCGCACGTGGTCACCGTACAGCGCAGCCTCCTGCGGCAGCGCCGGCCGGGGGCCGACCAGGGACATGTCGCCGAGGACGACATTGAACAGCTGGGGAAGCTCATCCAGCGACCAGCGGCGGAGCTGGCCGCCCAGCCGGGTGACGCGGGGGTCCTTACGGATCTTGAACAGCACGCCGTCATGCTCGTTGGCGTCGGCGAGCTGAGCCTTGCGCTGCTCGGCATCAGTCACCATGGTGCGGAACTTGAACACCGTGAAGTCCCGGCCGTCCTTGCCCACCCGGGTCTGCCGGAACAGGGCCGGCCCGTCGTCGCCGAGCCGGATCGCCGCGCCGATCACCAGCATCAGCGGCGACAGGACCAGCACCGCGGACAGCGCCAGCACCCGGTCGAAGCCGGACTTCAGCGCCCGCCGGGCACCGGTGAACTCGGGGTGGTCCAGGTGCAGCAGCGGCAGGCCGGCCACCGGCCGGATCGTCGTCCGCGGGCCGGCCACGTCCAGCAGGGCGGGGGCCACGCACAGGTCGGTGCCGGTCTTCTCCAGCGTCCAGGCCAGCTCGCGCAGCCGCACGCCGCTCATTTCGGGGCAGGCGAGCACCGCCACGGTGTCGGCCTCGAAGCGCTCCACCACGTCGGGCACGCTGTCCAGGCGGCCGGCTACCGGCACCCCGGCGATCTCCTCGTGCCCGTCCGGGCCGGCGGTGCAGGCCGCCACCACTGACAGGCCGTGATAAGTCTCGCGCTGCAGCATGGTCGCCAGCTCGGCGATCACGTTCGCGTGCCCGGCGATGACGACCTTGCGCATGCAGCTGCCCAGCCGCCGCAGCTTGTGCAGCCGCTTGCGCAGCGTGAACCGGGAGAGCAGGGCAAGCAGCGTGACCGACGGCAGCGCGACGACGACGTACCCCCGGGCTACCTCGGTCTTGGTGGCGTAGGACACGACCGCGACGCCGGCGGTCAGGCACACGCCGGCATTGAGCACGCGCCGGAACTCGTCGGAGCCGACGCCGATGAACCGGGAGTCGTAGCCGCCGGCCAGCCAGACCGCGAGCAGCCAGAACACCGGCAGCGCCACGGTGAGCAGCAGGTACCGGCTCGGATAGTGCCCTTTGGTGTCAAACCGCAGCTGGAAGGCCAGCAGCCCGGCGGCGAGGGCGCAGATGCCGTCGCCCGCCACAGCCTGCCGCAGGTACCCGGTGGTCCAGGCGGTTGAGTCCTGGGCCGCGAGGCGCGCGACGACCCGGTCAGCCCGGCGGTGCCCGCCGATCGCCGTCTGACCAGCCACGCGCCACCGTCCTTCCCTGATCGATCCCCGCGCGCCAGGGACGCTCGCGGCCGCTACGCCGCGTTGTCACCGCTTAGGCGCCTTCTGTTCACCTTCCACCGACATTGAGAAGACGCACTGCTATGTGGTGCGGTTGACAGCAATCCCCCCGTATTGCGCAGTATTTTAGCGGGACAGATGTCCGGTTCGGGGGCTTTACGGATGATTAACTGCAAGTTAAGCGTTCTGGGCGGGTTGCCAAACCGCCTGGCCGCAGCTCAGTGAAACTGGTTCTGGGTGGCCGCAAGGCCTTGCCGCAGCAGGGATTCTGCGGCATCAGCGCACTGGTCCAGCAGGAACGGAAGCTCCTTGCGCTCGGCCGCGGAAAAATTTTGCAGAACGTAGTCGGCCGGGGCCATCCGGCCAGGCGGCCTGCCGATGCCGAACCTGATCCGGTAGTAGTCGCGGGTGTGCAAGGCGGAGGTCACCGACCGCAGCCCGTTATGCCCGTTGTCGCCGCCGCCGAGCTTGACCCGGATGCTGCCGAACGGGATGTCCAGCTCATCGTGAATGACCACGATCCGGTCCGGCGGGATCCGGTAGAAGCTGCGGACCGCCGCCACCGGGCCGCCCGAGTCGTTCATGAAGGTCATCGGCTCGGCCAGGGTCACCGGGACACCCGCGAGCAGCCCGGTGGCCACCAGCGCCCGGGACCGGTCCCGGCGCAGCGTCACGCTCATCCGCGCAGCAAGCTCGCCGGCCACCAGGAAACCCGCATTGTGCCGGTGGCTGGCGTACTGCGGACCGGGGTTGCCCAGGCCGACGATGAGCCAGCGGTCGTCGGCCATGCCGGGCTCGTCTCCGGGTTCACTGCGGGCCCGGCGGCGCCGGACCCACGACGTCAGGCTGGGCGTCAGCCGGCGTCCTCGGCGGCGGCCTCAGCCTGCTGCTCGGGCGCGGGCGCGGGCGCGCCCTCCGGCGCCTGCTCCTCGGCCTCCTCACCGATGTCAGCCGCGATCTGCTCGGCGGTTGGCGAGCTGATCACATGCAGCACCAGCTGCTCCGGGTCGACGGCCAGCGAGGAGCCCTGCGGCAGGACCAGGTCGCTGGCGTGCACCGCCGCGCCGACCTCCATGCCCGTGATGTCCACCTCAATGCCGCGCGGGATGTTGGTGGCCTCGGCCTCGACGGCGATCTGCACCAGCTGCTGGTCCAGCATGCCGTCGGGGGCGATGTCGCCCGTGACGGTCACCGGGATCTCCACGGTCACCTTCTCGCCGCGGCGGACGGTGATGAGGTCGACGTGCTCGACTGAGCCGAGGATCGGGTCGCGCTGCACCGCCTTCGGCAGCGCCAGCTGGCTGCCGCCCTCCAGGCCTTCGAGCCGGATCAGCACATTGGCGGTGCGCAGCGCCAGCAGCACGTCATGGCCGGGCAGGCTGACGTGACGCGGCTGCGCGCCGTGGCCGTAAAGCACGGCAGGCACCCGGCCCGCCCGGCGCTCGCGGCGGGCGGCGCCCTTGCCAAACTCAGTGCGCGCCTGCGCGGCGATGCGTACCTCGGACACGGTGCACTCCTTGCACGACGATGTGGCTGGTTCAGCTCACAGGTAATCCCCGGGCCCCGCGGAACCCGGCGCAGAGATAGCAAAGTCTAGCCGACATCTGCCGCGGCTAGGCCGCTACCGCTGCGGCACCGCCGGGCCCGCGGCTGGCAGCCGCGCGCCCGGCCGGGTTCCGCAGGTCGCCGGGTCCGCTACTCGTGCTGCGGGTCTGGCTCGACCTCGTGCTGCGGGTCCGGCTGTACCTCGTGCTGAGGCCGCGGCTTGGCCTCGTGCTGCGGGTCCGGCTCGACTTCGTGCTGCGGGTCAGGCGTGGCCTGCTCGCCCTGTGCTCCCATTGTCGCCCCCTGGCGGACATGACCAGCGGAAAGCTGGTCTTGACTATGAGCTATATCTGGCAACTGGCAGTTTAATCGGCCGTTAGCCGCCATTCCGGGAAACAGCTCAGGCCCGGGCCTGGAATCGCCCGGGATTGGCGCTGAGCCGCCGCAGCTCCGACTGCACCTCGGCGGCCTGAGCATCCTCGCCCAGCCCGGAGAAGATGCCGCAGGCACGCTCCCATGATGCCGTGGCCTGCTCCGCCCGGCCGGTACGGGCATAAGCGGCGCCGAGCCGCTGCAGGTCCTGCGCCTCGCCGTACTTGTCGCCGGCCGCGTGGTGCCGGTCCAGTGCCTGCTCGAGCAGGTCCGCCGCGCCGGCCGGATCAGCGGAGCTCAGCCCGGCCCGGCCCAGGTTGTACAGCGCGTATCCCTCCAGGCGGATCACCCCGAGCTCGCGGGCGATGGCCAGCGCCTCCTGCGACTGGGCCACCGCCTCCCGGATGTGCCCGAGCTCGATATGCGCCTCGCCGAGATTGCACAGCGCCACCGCCTCGCCGTAGCGGTCCCCGGCGTCGCGCTGCACCGCGAGCGCGTCCCGCAGCGCTGCTGCCGCCTCGCGATGACGACCCAGGAAGCGGTAGTTGAAGGCGAGGTTGTTCGCCGCCCGGGCCTGGCCCTTGCGGTCATCGATCTCTCGGCAGATGACCAGTGCCTGCTCGAACATGCTCAGCGCCTCGGCCGCGCGCTGCTGCGACAGCACCATGCCGAGGTTGTTGAGCACCCAGGCCTCACCGCGGCGGTCGGCCGCCTCGCGCGCGCTGACAAGCGCGATCCGGTGCGTGGTGATCCACTCGGCCCGGTATCCATTCAGGTCGAAGCACACCATGATCGCGACCGGCAGCTTCCACGCGATGTCGTGCAGGCCGAGCGCCGCCGCCTGGCGGGTGGCCGCGACCAGATTGGCGCGCTCGGCCGCGCACCAGGCCAGCGCCTCATCGGCCGTTTCAAAGGACAGCGGCTCGCAGGCTGGATCCGGCGGCCCGAGCGGCACCCGGTCCCGGTGCGGGGACACCACCGCGGCCGCCGCGTCAGCGGTACGCAGATACCAGCTCAGTACCCGGCTGGCCGCATGCTGCATGTCCTGGGCTGGCTCGCTGGTGGCAGCCTGCTCCGCGGCGTAGAACCGCAGCAGGTCGTGGAATGCGTACCGGTCCGGCAGCGGGGACTCCAGCAGGTGCGCGTCGACAAGCTCCTCCAGCGCGTCCGCCACGTCGTCGGCCGACGCTCCGCCGATCAGCACCGTCGCGGCCGGCAGGCTGATCGAGGGGCCATGCCACAGGCCGAGCAGGCGGAACGCGCGGTCCGGGCCGACGCCGCCGCCCCGGCTACGACCCCGCAGGTCACTGAAGCTGACCTCGAAGCACGCCCGGACAGCCAGATCGCCGGTGGCCAGCTCGTCCATCCGGCGGCGGGTATCGGCCAGCCGGACGGCGAGCGTGCGCACGTTCCAGCGCGGCCGGGCCGCGAGCCTGGCCCCGGCGATCCGGATGGCCAGCGGCAGGCCGGCACACGCCGCCAGGACGTCATGGACCGGCCCCGGCTCAGCCGCCGCCCGCTCTTCCCCGATGATGCGCGTGAGCAGGCTGGCCGACTCGTCCGGGTCGAGCACGTCCAGGTCCAGCAGCCGGCTCCCGGCAAGATCGGCCAGCCGGTGCCGGGAGGTGACCAGGACCGCGCAGGCGGCACTGCCCGGCAGCAGCGGCCGCACCTGGGCGGCGTCGGCGGCGTCATCCAGCACGACCAGCAGCCGGCGGCCGGCCAGCTCTGTCCGGTACATCGCCGCGCGCTCCTGCGCGTCTTCCGGGATCCGGGCCACCGGCACGCCAAGGTCACGAAGGAACCTGGCCAGGACCTCGTCGGGGGGCAGCGGCTGGGCTCCCGCGCCGCGCAGGCTCACGAACAGCTGGCCGTCCGGGTAGGCAGCGCGCAGCAGGTGCGCCGCGCGCACCGCCAGGGCAGTCTTGCCCAGCCCGGGTGCCCCCGCCACCACGGCGACCGGCAGTGCCGCGGTGACGCCGTTCGCGGGCTGCGGTTCGAGCAGCCGGCAGAGCCGGGCCAGCTGATCGGCCCGGCCGGTGAAATCCGGCACGTCGGCGGGCAGCTGGGCCGGGACGGTGGCCGACCCTGCTCCGCCTGGTCCGGCGGGCGGGCTCGCGACAGGCACTCGCGGGGCGGGTACCGTCGGCGCCGGCGCTCCCGGAGCGGCCGGCCGCCTGACAGCCGGCTGCGCGCCGGGCGCGTCCCCTGAAGGCGGACCCCCTGCGGGCGGCACCAGGTCAGGGGCCTCGGTGTCAGGGCTGCCCGCCGCGGGAGCTGGCGATCCCCTGGCGGGCGCGCCCGCCAGGATTCCCGCCGCCACGGCGACCTCCGGCGGGCGCGGCGCTGATTCGGCGGCCGCCCCGCCCGCGGCCGGCTCGGCGCTGGGCTCGTCCGGCGCAGGATGGCCGGGACCAGCCTGGCCGGGACTCGCGGTCGCTGCATCCGGGCCGCGGCCCGGGCTCGCCGCGGGCGGCTGCGCGCGGGGCCGCGGCGGCCGCTGGCGCGCGGTGAGCAGTTCCTGGTAGATGCCCTGCAGCCGGGGGCCCGGGTCCAGCCCGAGCTCGTCCGCGATCGCCTCCCTGGCCTGCCCGTAGGCGGCAACGGCCTCGGCCCGGCGGCCCGCCCCGTCCAGCGCCTGCAGCCGCAGCACCCACAGGCGCTCCCGGAGCGGATAGTCGGCGCACAGCTTGCCCAGCTCGGGGATCACCACCGCATGCCGCCCGCAGCCGAGGTCCGCCTCGATCCGCAGCTCCAGGGCAGCGAGACGGGCTTCTTCCAGCCGGCTGGCCTCCGCGTCTACCAGGGCGGAGGAGGGCACGTCCGCCAGCGCCCCGCCCCGCCACAGGCCCAGTGCGTCGGCCAGCACGTCCGCCGCCTGCTGCGGGTCGTCCGCCGCGAGCAACTGGCGGCCCTGCCGGGCGAGGTCCTCGAACAGCCGCGCGTCCAAGTCGCCTGAGCCCAGCTGGAGCTGGTAGCCGGGGGCGCGGGTCGTCACGATCTGGCCGTGCTGGTCGCCCAGCAGCCGCCGGACCCGCAGCACGTACACGCTGCACAGGTTGGCGGCCTTCTCCGGCGGATCGTCATCCCACAGCTCGGCGATGAGCCGCTCGGTCGGCACCACGCGGCCTGGGTTCAGCAGCAGCGTGGCGAGCAGCGCGCGCCACTTCGCCGCGCCGATGCCGCTCCAGCCCTGGCCGGTGCGTACCTCTAGGGGACCGAGGATCCGAAACCGCATTGCGCCGTCCCGTCCCGGGCCCGTTGTCGCCGCCATGCTCGCCAGGCCCGCTATCGCCGCCGCCAGGGATGCACCCCGGCGCGGGTGACTCAATTATCGCCCAAAAGGCGGCTTAATCAGGCTGCTCATTGCCGGTTCGCTGAGCCGGGACGGCCGCGCAATCGAGAGTTAACCGCCGCTCAACTGCCCGGCTGCAGGCTTGGCGCGAGCCGCAGGGCTACCAGGTTGTGGCCGGTGAGCGGCTCAGCTAGCGGCAGCTCAGCCGGGATCGTGCCGCGGACAGCATCGCGGGGGCGCAGTCCGCGGACCGGGGGGCTGGTGGCCGCTGTCTCCTTCCGCTGCATCGGGGGGACGGAGACGGCGGTCACCTTTTTACTTGGCGCTTGTCCTGGCTGACGGTCCGCCGGCCCGCCTGACCACGGCGGCCGCCGCCCGGATGGTCAGCTGTGCCCGTCGAACAGGCTGGTCACGGAACCATCGCTGAACACCTCGCTGATCGCCCGCGCGATCAGCGGCGCGATGGACAACACCGTCAGCTTGTCGAAGTGCTTCTCCGCCGCGATCGGCAGCGTGTTGGTCACGATGACCTCGCTGATGCCCGAGTTCTTCAGCTGGTCCACGGCGGGGCCCGACATGACGCCGTGGGTGGCGGTCACGATCACCTGGGCGGCGCCCTGCTCGAAGAGCGCCTCGGCCGCGTTCACGATAGTGGACCCGGTGTCGATCATGTCGTCGACCAGCACGCACGTGCGGCCGGCGACCTTGCCCACCACCTCGAGGATCCTGACCTTGTTGGCCACGTCCGGGTCGCGGCGCTTGTGGATGATCGCCAGCGGGCAGCCCAGCCGGTCCGTCCACCGCTCGCAGACCCGGACCCGGCCGGCGTCCGGGGCGACCACGGTGACCTCAGCGAGGTCAAGGCGCCCTTCGAGGTAGGAGGCCAGGATCGGCAGCGCGAACAGGTGATCTACCGGCCCGTCGAAGAAGCCCTGGATCTGCGCGGTGTGCAGGTCCACCGCCATGATGCGGTCGGCCCCGGCGGTGCGGAACAGGTCGGCCATCAGCCGCGCCGAGATGGGCTCCCGGCCGCGGTTCTTCTTGTCCTGCCGCGCATAGCCGAAGAACGGCGCCACCACGGTGATGCGCTTGGCGGAAGCCCGCTTGAGCGCGTCCACCATGATCAGCTGCTCCATGATCCACTGGTTGATCGGCGCGGTGTGGCTCTGCAGCACGAAGGCGTCGCTGCCCCGGACGGACTCCAGGAACCGGACGAAGATCTCCCCGTTGGCGAAGTCGTAGGCGGTCGTCGCGGTGGGCTCGATGCCCAGGCAGCCTGCTATCTCCTGGCCAAGCTCGGGGAAGGCCCGGCCGGAGAAGAGCATCATCTTCTTCTCGCCGGACGCGGTGATGCCGGTCACTGGTGCTGTTCTCCCTCGGGGTGCCGCGCCGGGGAGGCGCTGGTGTCCGCGGCGCTGATGCCCGCAGGCCGGCCGTCTCCGGCCACCGTGGTGCCGGGTGTCAGGTGCGCGAACGGGCCGACGCTGACCCCGGCGCCGACGACCGCGGACTCGCAGACGGACTGGATCACCGTGGCGCCGGCCGCGACTGTGGTGTCCCGGAGCAGGCAGCCCGGCCCGATGTGAGCTCCCGCCGCGACGGCCGTCCGGCCCTCCAGCTGGGTACCCGGCTCGATCCGGGCCCCGGCGGCGAGCGTGACTCCCACGTCGACCCAGGTGCTGGCCGGGTCGACGACCGTCACGCCGACCCCCATCCAGGAGCCGAGCAGGCGCTGGTTCATCAGCCGCCGGGCCCTGGCCAGCTGGACCTGATCGTTGACGCCGAGCACCTCGTCGAAATCGGCGCACGCCACGGTGGCCACCCGGTGCCCGTCCGCGCGCGCGATCGCGGCGACGTCGGTGAGGTACTCCTCGCCCTTGGCGTTGTCGGTCGGCACCCGCTTGATCGCGTCCGCCAGCAGCGCGCCGTCGAAGGCGTACATGCCGGAGTTGATCTCGCGGATCTGGCGCTGCTGCGGCGTCGCGTCGGCGTCCTCGACGATGGAAGCGAACGCGCCGTCGTCATCGCGGATGATCCGGCCGTAGCCCGCCGGGTCAGGCGCGAGCGCCGTCAGCGCGGTCACCGCGGCGCCGGCCCGCTGGTGGCCGCGCACCAGCTCGGCCAGCGTTTCGCCGCGCAGCAGCGGTGTGTCCGAGTAGGTCACCACCACCGTGCCGGCGATCGGGCCGACCTGCTCGATCGCCATCCGGACCGCATGCCCGGTGCCGCCGCGCCGCTCCTGCACGACCGTGACCACCTCGGGCGCATGCACGGCCAGGTAATCCGCGACCTGGCCGCCGCCGTGCCCGATGACGACGATCAGCCGCTCGGGATGCAGCTGCCGGGCCGCGTCGATAACGTGCCCCAGCATCGCCCGGCCGCATACCTCGTGCAGCATCTTGGGTACTGGAGCCTTCATCCGGGTGCCCTCGCCGGCCGCCAGGATGATGACGGCGGCCGGGCCGCTGACGCTCACTCCGATGGGCTCCTCGGTATCGCTGCGGGCCGTGGGCGGCTCCCCCGCCTGCCGGTTCACGCGCCCGACCTCCGCAGGATACCGCCCGGATAGCTGATCGCGGGCCGGTCCCCGGCCGATCGCCCCGCTTCGTCCGGAACTCGTCCTGTGCTTGCCCCCGTGCCGCTAACCGCGTTCCCAAGGCGGGCGAAGGCAGGCCGGGCCCGCCGGATATGTGCCGGCCGCGGCTCGCCGTCGCCGGTACAGTAAGTCGTGCTCCGCCGATCCCGGGTCGTCTAGCCAGGCAAGACTGCAGATTTTGGCTCTGCCAACGGAGGTTCAAATCCTCCCCCGGGAGCTGAGGCTACTGATGCCGGCTTACCGGTGCCCGCGCCCGGAACGGCAGCAGCCGCCGCCATGGCCCCCTGAGCCCAGCCCTCGATCTGCCGGTACAGCCCTGGGCAGCGCAGCGCATCGACGCGCAGGCAGCCGTGATAGCCGACCCCGACGGCGTGAGCTTCACCGCAATTTCGGAAAATCTTCCCTGGGCCCTTGCATGACTTACGGTCGCGTAGGTTACGGTTACGTAAGCGTACTTGCATCGGCCCCTGCCCACGGTGGTGCGGAGCGCTTTGACGTCCGCAGGGCCCGATCGCGAAGCGAGGATTCCCCCATGACCACCACCGAACTCCCTTCGGCCACGACGGCCGCCCGGCCGCCGGCTCCGGCGCCGCCGGTGCCGCGGCCGGAGATCGAGCCGGAGCCGGCCGG
>JBKQSL010000403.1:0-2624 GCA_052143655.1 Streptosporangiaceae bacterium
CGGGCTGGCCCCGCGGGCGGGCGGCTACAGCGGCCGCAGCTCGGGACGCTTGGCCGACACGCCGTCGCCGCTGGAAATGCCGCGCAGGCGGCGCGACACCCACGGCGCCGCGTGCACCCGGGCCCACCGGACGTCGCCGCGCCGGTGCGCCAGCCAGCCTGCGGCGGCACCGCCCGGTCCGCTCGCCGGGCGCCCGGGCGGCAGCGGCTCGCGCCAGTCCTGCGCTACCGGCACGCCCGTGACCTCGCAGGCGCGCAGCGCCACCCGGCGGTGCCCGTCCGGCGCCATGTGCAGCCGGTCCTCGCGCCACTCCCGCGGGTCGTGCAGCACCCGCATCGACCACAGGTCCACCAGCAGCAGGCCGCGCTGCGCCGCGACCACCCGGATGTGCGAGTTGTACACCGCCGCCTTGCGGCGGACCATCCGCACCAGCGGGAAGGCCCGCGGGTCGAACCCGGTGAAGGCCAGCACCTGGGCGCCAGCCTCGGTCAGCGCCAGCACCGCGGCGTCGAAGCTCGCCCCCAGCTCGTCAGGATCCGTCCGCGGCCGCAGCAGGTCGTTGCCGCCCGCCGCCAGGCTGACTAGATCAGGCGCCATCGCCGCCGCCAGCGGTACCTGGTCAGCCAGCACCTGGGTGAGCAGCTTCCCGCGGACGGCGAGATTGGCGTACCGGAACCCGGGAACGTGCGCGGCGCACCGCTCGGCGAACCGGTCCGCCCAGCCGCGCCAGCCCTGGCCATCGGGCTGCGGGTCACCGACCCCCTCGCTGAAGCTGTCGCCGAGCGCGACGAACGAGCCGAAGCCGGCCATGCCCTGGCATACCTCCTGCCGCACCGCGCGCGTGACTGCGCGCCGCCCAACAGGCTAACCCGGGCCGCCCGCCGGGCGGCCTGCCAGCCCGGTCCGGTTCGCGGCAGCGGCCAGGGCTAGCAGCAGCCGGAGTTATGCCGGGGCGCGCGCCGCCGGGGCGGCACCGGAGTCACCGGGCGCGCGCCGCCAGGACAGCACCGGCCACACCGGCCCGCGGCACCGGCCGTCAGCGGCCCGCGGCGCGGCGCGGCCGCGGGATCCGCAGAGCGGGCGCGGCGGCTCCCTCCGGCGGGGCGCTGCCCAGCGCCAGGGCGACCGCGTGCGCCCGGTCCCTGGCGCCCAGCTTGCGGAAAATCGACTTCATGTGACTCTTCACCGTGTCCTCCGCGATGCACAGCCGCTGCGCGATGGCCCGGTTGGAGCGCCCGGCCAGCACCTCGTGCAGTACCTCGCGCTCACGCCGGCTCAGCCCGCACCGGTCCAGCACGCTGTCCGCCGGCGCTGCGCGCCCCCGGCCCAGCCGCTCGTCCAGCACCTGATGACCGGCCATCGCCTGCGCCAGCCGGACGGCCAGCGTCTCGGGCGCAGAGGACTTCAGCAGGTAACCACGGGCCCCGGCGTACACCGCGGCGCGGGCCAGCTGCGGGTCGTCGCGGCTGGACAGCAGCACCACCGTGGTCTGCGGGCTCACCTGCCGGGTCCACCGGCACAGCGCCGTGCCGCTCTCCGCGGCGATCCAGGCGTCGCAGATCAGCAGCCCGGGCGCCAGGCGCCGGATGAGCTGCTCGGCCGCGGTCACGCTGACGGCGGCACCGACCAGCGAGTATCCGGGCATAGCCGCGAGCATTGACCGCACCGCCAGGTGCATCAGCGGCGCCTCGTCCGCCAGCACGGCCCGGACCAGCTGACTGCCCGGCGCCGACGGCGCCCCGGCCGGCCGGGCTGGCAGCGCGGCCACGGCGC
This sequence comes from Streptosporangiaceae bacterium, assembly GCA_052143655.1. GTDB lineage: Bacteria > Actinomycetota > Actinomycetes > Streptosporangiales > Streptosporangiaceae > CAVSUR01. The sequence continues at coordinate 1,774 of JBKQSL010000403.1, forward strand.
CCGCTCCCCGCGTGTTCGTCACGACCCCTGCTCCTGTCCCGCTTGCCGCTGTTACCGACGGTAGCCGAGCGTGAGTAGCTAATCGTGACTCGACACGTCAGCCGCGCGGCCAGTTCCGCAGGCAGGCGTCGCCATCAGTGCGTATGTCCCGGATGTTCGCCGTGACAAGGCGGCTCTGCCCGCTCGGCCGCTCCTGGCAGGGTCACGCTGCGCTGGGGGTGAGACGATGACCAGCGTGGCGACCTATCGCGACCCGCCGCCGGCGCTGCTGTTCGACCTGGACGGCACGCTGATCGACAGCGTGTACCAGCACGTCCTCGCCTGGCGCGCGGCGCTGTCCCGGCTGGGCATCGACCTGTCAGTCTGGCGGATCCACCGCCGGATCGGGATGAGCGGCGGCCTGCTGGTGTCCGCGCTGCTGCGGGAAACCGGGCGGACGCTGTCGGCAGCCGACATCGCGCTGCTGGCCGAAGCGCATGCGCAGGAGTACCTGGCCAGGGCCGATTCGGTGCGCGCCCTGCCCGGCGCCGCGGACCTGCTGGCCGCGCTGACCGGTCACGGGATCCGCTGGGCCATCGCGACCAGCGGCTACCGGGCCACCGCCGACCATGCTCTCGCCCTGCTGAGACTGCCGGCGGACGCGCCGATGATCACCCGTGACGTGGTCCGGCACGCCAAGCCCGATCCGGACCTGTTCCTGGCCGCGGCCGCGCTGCTGGACGTCGAGCCGCGGCACGCCATGGTGATCGGGGACAGCGTCTGGGACATGCTCGCCGCCCGGCGGGCCGGGGCGCTGGGCGTCGGCGTGCTGTCGGGCGGCTACGGCCGCGAGGAACTGGAGCGGGCCGGCG
>JBKQSL010000404.1:0-26767 GCA_052143655.1 Streptosporangiaceae bacterium
AGCGGGTGATCCCCGCCGAAGTCGTAACCGGTCAGCCGGTCGTCCCAGGCCACGTGCAGCGTGCAGGTCATGCGGCCATCCTCGTCATCGGCCCCTCCTCAGATTCGTGCCGCAGGCCGGCCGGCGCCCGCGCTGGCCTGCTGGCACTCCCACATTTCCCGGTACGGGCCGCCGGCCGCAAGAAGCTGGCGGTGAGTACCTCGCTGCGTGACGCGGCCGCGGTCCAGCACGACGATCTCGTCGACCTGGTCCAGTCCGTCCAGATCGTGGGTGATCAGCAGCGTGGTCCGCCCGGCGGGCACCAGCAGCAGCAGTGCCACGGTGGCCGCGCCCGCGCCGGCCAGGGCGGCCGTCAGCGGCGGCGCGATGCCGCGGATGAAGCCACATGCCGAGCAGCGCCAGCAGCACCAATAGCAGGCCGAAGCCGATCATGAGCCGGAACGTCCAGTAGGTCACGCCGATGATCGGCTCGTATCACCGGAGCCGGGCACGTAGCGTGAGGGGCGGATGGGCTGATAGGGCCAGGACGTTCGTCCTCTTGCCGGATCCGGCCCGCTGCCTGATGCTCAAGAGGGGCGTCGGCTGCTTGCTGGCAACTGCCGTGCGCCGCCATGAAGGGACGCTGAGCTGATGACGGTGCCGGACTCGCGCCTGCGCGATCCCGGGCGGCGGGCGCGCCGGTGACCGGCGCGACGTCCCGCGGCCGCAGCGGGCTGCGCGCAGGCGGCCCGGTCCGGCCCGCCTGCGGGCACCGTCGTCATCTGATTACGCAGGGTTATTTCGTGTCCGGCGCCCGCAGGCGCCGGACACGGTGCCTGCGGGATCGCTGAGCGTCCCCGGGCCGCCGTGGCTGGCGGCGGCCGACATCGGAGGACCGGAGGTAGACAGGATGCCCAAGCAGGAGATCGCCTGGCAGGCTGCCGAGGCGGCCGCGGCCGCGATCGCCCCGGAGGCGGATGAGTTCGGGGCGCTGGACATGGCCGGGTTCGGCCAGGCCACCCTCGCCGTGCTGGCGCGGGCGATGAGCCACCCGGCCGACGTGTCGGCGGCGACGGTCCGGTTCTGGTCGAGCATGGCGCGGATCGCGCCGGCGGCGGCGGCGCGGTGGCTTGGCAGCGAGATGGAGCCGCCGGTGCCGACGCCGCGGGACAAGCGGTTCGCCGATCCGACGTGGACCGACAACCCGGCGTTCTTCGCGCTGCGGCAGATGTACCTGGCCACCTCCCGGCTCACGACCGACATGGTGGCCGCCGGCCAGGGCAACGAGCTCGACGACGCCAAGGTCGAGGTGGCGGTGACCTTCCTGCTCGATGCCATCGCGCCGACCAACTACCTGATGACCAACCCGGCCGTGCTCAAGCGGGCGTTCGAGACCGCGGGCGGCAGCCTGATCGCCGGGGCCAACAACTTCGTCGACGACCTGATGACCAACAACGGGCGGCCGCGGCAGGTCGACGCCAGCGCGTTCACGGTCGGCGAGAACCTCGCCGCCACCCCGGGCAAGGTCGTCTACAAGAACCACCTGATGGAGCTCATCCAGTACTCCCCGCAGACACCCCAGGTGCACGCAATCCCGGTGCTCGGCAGCCCGCCGTGGATCAACAAGTACTACATCATGGACCTGTCCCCGGGCCGCAGCTTCCTGGAGTGGGCGGTGCAGCACGGCCGCACTGTCTTCGCCATCTCCTACCGCAACCCGGACGCCTCGATGAGCGGCGTCACGCTGGACGACTACCTCATCCACGGCCCGCAGGCCGCGCTGGACGTGATCGAGAACATCACCGGGTCGCACACGATCGACATCATCGGCCTGTGCCTGGGCGGCGCCCTGACCGGGATGCTCGCCAGCTACCTGATCGAGACCGGGGACGACCGGCTCGGCTCGATCACGCTGCTCAACACGATGCTCGACTACACCGAGCCGGGCGCGCTCGGCGCCTTCACGGACGAGCGCACGGTGGCCCGCCTGGAGAAGCAGATGGCGAAGAAGGGGTACCTGGAAGGCAGCGACATGGCCGGCACCTTCGACATGCTGCGCGCCAATGACCTCATCTTCAACTACGTGGTGTCGAACTGGCTGATGGGCCAGGACCCGCCTGCCTTCGACATCCTGGCCTGGAACAATGACAGCACCCGGATGCCGGCCGCGATGCACTCCTTCTACCTGCGCAGCCTGTACATGGCCAACGCGCTCGCCGAGGGCTCCATGGAGGTGGCCGGGCAGCGGCTGTCGCTGCGCGACATCAAGAACGACTCCTACGTGGTCGGCGCGATCAACGACCACATCGTGCCGTGGAAGACCTCGTACAAGGCCACCGGGCTGCTCGGCGGCAACGTCCGGTACGTGCTGTCCAGCGGCGGCCACATCGCCGGCATCGTCAACCCGCCCGGGCCCAAGGCCTGGCACCAGGCCGGCGAGAGCAACCCGGTGAGCGCCGACGACTGGCAGGCGTCCGCGGTCAGGCACTCCGGGTCATGGTGGGACGACTGGACGGTATGGTCGAACGAACGGGCGGGCGAGCTGATCGACCCGCCGTCGATGGGCAGCGAGCGCTACCCGGCGGCGGGCGACGCCCCGGGCGACTACGTCCGCGGCTGACCGGCTGGATGGCCTGCGCCGGGCCGACGCATTACCAAAACGCTTGACAAATCAATCGCGAGCGCTCATTATAGTTAGCAACAAGGACTTGAAAGTGAAGCACCTAAAGTTAAGCACCTGAGGAGGAACCATGACCGAGCCCCGTAAGGTCGGCCAGGAAGTCTCGGACGAGATCCTGAGCACGATCCGCAAGAGCCAGGCCGCCGTGATCGACGCCCTGCAGGCCTGGGCCAGCACGATCCAGGGAATGACGCCGGACCTGCCGGACGTGAGCGTCCCGTTCAGCGACAAGCTGCCCCGGCCGCAGGACCTGGTGGCCGGCGCCTATGACTTCGCCGAGCAGCTGCTGGCCAGCCAGCGGAAGTTCGCCGAGGATGTCCTCCAGGCGACCTCGCCCATGCTCGGCATGGGCGGGTCCAAGAAGGCCGCCGCCAAGTAGCCTGCCAGCATCAGCGCGACGGCAAGCCGCACGGCGGGCCTCCGGGCCCGCCGTGCGGCTTTTTCGTGCCGTAACCCGTATCCGCCGGATGCCCTGGTTCGCCCTGGATGCCCCGTCCGCCCGGTGCCTGGCTGTGATGTGCCCCGGCAGCGGGCACGATACCCAAGATAGGCACAAAGACCCTAGTGAGCCCTCCCAGCTGCGGTGATTCTGACGGCTACGAACGCGCAGGCAGGTGAGGGCTATGACCGAGATCACGCGACCCGTCGAGCATCACGTTCTCCCGGCGGGACCGCACCCGCGGTCCCGCCGGCCGGTGGTGCCGATACCTGCCGACCGGGTTGATGCCATGATAGCCACGGCCGCCCGGGCGCCGTCGGTGCATAACACCCAGCCCTGGCGCTTCCAGGTCAGCCAGTACGCGATCGAGCTGCACAGCGACCGCAGCAGGCGGCTGCGCGGCGACCAGGCCGGCCGGGAGATGCTGCTCAGCTGCGGTGCCGCACTGTTCGGCCTGCGGCTGGCCGTCCGCGAGCTCGGCTGCCAGCCGGTCGTGGACCTGCTGCCCGATCCGGCCCGGCCGAGCGTCGTCGCGCGGGTGATGCTGGGCGACCCGGCCCCGATCAGCGACCAGGAGCGGCGGCTGCTGGCCGCCGTCCCGCACCGGCACACCCATCGTGGCCCGTTCAGTCCCGATCCGCTGCCGAACGGGCTGCTGGCCGCGCTGCAGCAGGACGCGCTGGCCGAGGGGGCCGCGCTCGCGCTGATCGACCAGCAGGGGCAGTACCAGCAGCTGGCCGCGCTGGTGACGGCGGCGGGCCGCCGCCAGGAGATCGACCCGATCGCCCGCGCCGAGGCGCGCCGGTGGAGCAGGCTGGCCAGCAGCACCGCCCGGGACGGCGTGCCCGCGCAGGCCTTCCCGGCCTCGAGCGCCGTGACACCGGGCAGGCTCCCGCAGCGCGACTTCGACATGGGCCGCGGCATCGGCATGCTGCCCACCGGCGGGCCGCCGCCAGCCGCCACCGCCGTGCTGATCACCACCGCCGACAATCCGGCCGACTGGCTGCGCGCCGGGCAGGCCATGAACCGGGTACTCACGCACGCCGCATCAGTCTGGGTTTTCGCGAGCCTGCACACCCAGCCGCTGGAGATCCCCGCCGTCCGCTCCCTCATCCGCACCCGGCTCGGACTGCCAGGGCACGCGCAGATGCTGCTGCAGCTGGGCAAGTCCAGCAGCACCCAGCCGACGGCCCGGCGGGCGGCGGCCGACCTGCGGGTCGAGCCGCGGCGCCGCCCGGCCAGCCGCCGCCGCGGCGACGCCAGCAGCAGCTAGCGCAGTCCTCGCCGCGCCCGCGCTGTGGCGCTGCTCGCAGGGCCGCAGACTGGGCCTCTGCACCGCAGCGCGGCGGTTCGGGTCCAAGGTCCCGGCGATCCGGGCCGCTGTGCTCCTGCCAGCTATCGGGCCAGCACGGCAGCCTGGAGAAGGCAGGCCTGATGCGAGGGAGGCGGGGCAGATGAGGTTCGCGAGCCCCCGCGCGAGCGGGCGTGCGCGCATCGTGGTCGGCGTCGACGGGTCACCCAACTCGCTCGCCGCGCTGAACCGGGCCGGCTACCTGGCCCGGATGAGCGATGCCAGCCTGGACATGGTCTACGTCATACCCGCCCGGGCCAGCGCGGCCGCCGAGTCGGTCGGCCTTGAGATGCTGGACATGTGCGCCCGGTACCTGGCATCGCGCGGGCTCGGCGTAGCCCCGGAGCAGACCGTGGCCCGCGGCGAGCCGGGCAGGGTACTGGTTCAGCTCAGCGTCACCGCGGAGCGGCTGGTCCTGGGCGGCAGCGCGCGCGCCGAGCGCCGCGACTCGCCCGGGGGGGATGTCGTGCCGTACTGCCTGGCCCATTCGCACTGCCCGGTGGACGTCTGCGCGGATCAGCGGACGCGGGCCGTGCGGATGCCGGCCCGGGCGGGAGGCGACAGGTGGCCGCGCTGAGCCCGGCCGTTCCTGCCAGCCGCCAGCCCGCTCCGGCCAGCCGGCAGCCAGTCGTGCAGTGGCCCGCCACCGGGCGGTCCGGAGACAGTGTCCCGGTGCCCGGGCCGTCCGGCACCACCCGCATCGTGGTCGGGGTCGATGACTCCCGGGCCGGGCTGGCCGCGCTGCAGCATGCCGTAGGCATGGCCAGGACCGCCGGCGTGCCGCTGGTCGCCGTCCGCGCCTGGGGCCTTGCGCTGCCCAGGCACGGCGGCCGGCGGCGTCAGCATCGCGGCCGCGCGCACCCGCACGTGGTGCTGTACCTCGACACCGCCCAGCAGCGCGCGGCCGCCGCCCAGTACGTCCGGCAGGCTTTCAGCGCCGCGGTCGGCGGCGTGCCCGCCGATGTGCCCGTCACGATCCGCACGCCCGAGGCCGACCCTGGCGTGACGCTGGCCGCGCTGGCCGCCGGGCCGGGCGACATCCTGGTGCTGGGCGCGGACGCCGGCGAGCACGCGCGCCACCTGATCCACGGCTCGGTGAGCCGCTACTGCAGCGAGCACGCCCGGTGCCCCGTCGTCCTGGTGGCACCGACCGGAGAGGCCGCGTTATGAACACCGCGACAGCGGGACCGGTAGCGTTCGCGCTGCTGACTGACGGCAGCACGGTCGAGATCCGGCCCGCGACCCCGCAAGATACCGGCGCCGTCCGGGAGATGCATGCGGCCATGTCGGCCGACAACATGTACCGGCGGTTCTTCAGCCTGAACCCGCGCGCGGCCGAGCAGGAGGCCAAGCGGGTCTGCCGGCCGCCAGGCCCCGAGCACGCCGCGCTGCTCGCCTGGCAGAGCGGGCGGCTGGTCGGGGTGGCCAGTTACGAGCCCATCGGCAGCAAGCCCGGCGGCAAGCCCGCAGCCAGGCCCGGCGACCATCCGGGGGTCGCCGAGATCGCCTTCGCAGTGCCCGACGACATGCACCGCCGCGGCATCGCCACGCTGCTGCTCGAGCACCTGGTCTCGCTGGCCCGCCAGCGGGGCCTGGTCGCCTTCACCGCGGAGACGCTGGCCGACAACTCGCCCATGCTGCGGGTGTTCGCCGACGCCGGGCTGCCGGCCCGGCGGCACTACTCCGACGGCGTGGTCGAGCTGACGTTCCCGCTGCCGGGCAGCGAGGCCGACATTCACCTGGCCGAGTACCTCAGCACCGTCGCCTCCCGGGAAAGCTACGCGGACGTGGCCAGCCTGCGGCCGCTGCTGCAGCCGTCTTCGGTCGCCGTCATCGGTGCCAGCCGGCACCGCGGCACGATCGGCCGGGCGATCCTGCGCAACATCGTCGCCTGCGGCTTCGCCGGCCGCATCTACGCGGTCAACCCGCACGCGCGGTCGGTCGAGGGCGTCTCCTGCGTGCCCTCGATCGATGCCCTGCCCGAGCCGGTCGACCTGGCGGTGGTCGTGGTGCCGACCGCGGCGGTGGCGGACGCGGCTGCGCGCTGCGGCCGCCGGGGCGTGCGCGGGCTGGCGGTCATCACCGCCAACCTGGGCGAGGTGGGCGCGGACCTGCTGGCCATCTGCCGCCGCTACGGCATGCGGCTGATCGGGCCGAACTGCTTCGGCGTGATGGTGCCGTCCATCGGCCTCAACGCCACGTTCGCCGCCACCCGCCCCGAGCCTGGTGTGGCCGGCCTGGTCGTCCAGTCCGGCGGGGTGGGGATCGCGCTGATCGAGCACCTGTCCCGGCTGGGCATCGGCGTGTCCTCGTTCGCCTCCACCGGTGACAAGTACGACGTGTCCAGCAACGATCTGCTGACCTGGTGGGAACAGGACGGCGTGACCCGGCTGGCGATCCTGTACGTGGAGTCTTTCGGCAGCCCGCGAAAGTTCGCGCGCACCGCCCGGCGGGTCGGCCAGCAGATGCCGGTGCTGACGGTGCTGGCCGGCCGGTCGCCGGCCGGCCAGCGCGCCGCGGCCTCGCACACGGCTGCAGTGGCGACGCCGCTGGTCACCCAGGAGGCCCTGTTCGACCAGACGGGCGTGATCGCCACCGACAGCCTGGGCGAGCTGACCGAGGCCATCGCGTTCTTCGCCTGCCAGCCGCTGCCGGCCGGCGACCGGGTGGCGATCGTCACCAACGCCGGCGGCGCGGGCGTGCTGGCCGCGGATGCGTGCGGCGACCACGGCCTGCAGGTGGTCAAGCTCAGTGCGCCGACCCGGCGCCGGCTGCGCCGGCTGCTGCCGCCGGGCGCCAAGCTCACCGGGCCGGTCGAGACCACGGCCGGGGTCACCACGGCCGCGTTCCGCACCTGCCTGGAGGAGGTGGCCGCGGACGACGGCGTCGACGCCGTGCTGGTGGTGTCGGTTCCGACCGCGATCACCGACCTGCGGCTCGCCATCACCACCGCGGCGATCAGCAAGCCGGTGGTGGTCTCGCTGCTGGATCAGGCCGAGTCGGTGCAGTTGCTGCGCCCCGCCGAGGATGGCCCGGCCGAGCCGCCGGAGCCGCCGGCCGAGCCCGGCCCGGGCCCCGCGGGCCTGCGAGGGCCAGGCGTCACGGGCCGGCCCGCCTACGCCTATCCGGAGAGCGCCGCCCGCGCGCTCGGCCATGCGGTGCGCTACCAGGCCTGGCAGGTGCGCCAGCAGGGTCGCATCCCCGACTTCGCCGGCCTGCGCACGGCGGAAGCCCGGACGCTGATCGCCGGGTTCCTGACCGCGAACCCGGTCGGCGGCTGGCTGCCCGCCAGCCAGGCCACCGAGCTGCTGTCGTGCTATGGCATCCCGATGATCGCGACCGTCAGCGCCGCCACCGAGGAGGAGGCGGTCCGGGCCGCCGCGGGCTTCGGCGGCCGGGTGGTGCTCAAGGCCGAGGCCGACGGGCAGCCGCGCAAGCGCGGCGCGGGCTCGGTGCGGCTGGACCTGCGGACCGCCGAGGAAGTGAGCCAGGCCTACCGCGGGCTTGCGGCCGACTTCGGGCCTAGCCTGCGCCGGGTGCTGGTGCAGCCGATGCTGTCCGGCGGCGTCGAGGCGCTGATCGGAGTGGTCCAGGAGCCCGTTTTCGGCCCTCTGGTGATCTTCGGCCTGGGCGGCGTCGCCACCGAGATACTCGGCGATCATGCTGCTCGGCTGACGCCGCTGACCGACGCCGACGCCGACGAGCTGATCAGGTCGGTGCGCGCCGCGCCGCTGCTGTTCGGGCACCGCGGGTCGCCGCCGGTGGACACCGCGGGCCTGGCGCAGACGCTGCTGCGGGTCTCCCGGCTCGCCGATGACCTGCCCGAGCTGACCGAGATCGACCTCAACCCGGTGGTTGTCGGGCCGGACGGGGTCACCGCGGTGGGCGTCCGGGTGCGGATCAGCCCGTCCCAGCCCCGCGACCCATTCCTGCGCGAGCTGCGCTGACCCGGCGCGACTGCGCTGACCCGGCGCGAGCTGCGCTGACCCGGGCTGGGCTGACGCTGCGGCAGCACCGGGCGAAGGTCCCGGCAGCCGAGGCGAAAGGCCTCTGCTGCCCGGCCGCTCCTCGGGAGCACGCTGAAAGTACCAAGCAGAGCCATGCGGGCAGGAGGCAGGCAATGACTGGACAGAATGTCAGCGCTCTCCGGATCGTGGCCGGCGTCGACGGGTCACCCGCCTCCCTCGCCGCCCTCCGCTGGGCCGTCCACCAGGCCGAGCTGACCGGCGGCAGCGTGCAGGCGGTGGTCGCCTGGCAGTTCCCCGCGCTGGTCGGCGGTTACGGCTGGGCCCCGGTGGCCGCGCTGCCCGACATCGACTTCTCCGAGGTCGCCGAGAAGACCGCGGCCGAGGCGATCGCCAAGGTCGTCGACCCGGCCAGCAATGTCACGGTCACCCCGAAGGTGGCAGAGGGCAACGCGGCCCGGGTGCTGCTGGACGCGGCCGCCGATGCTGACCTGCTGGTGATCGGCAGCCGCGGGCACGGCGGCTTCGCCGGCGCGCTGCTCGGCTCGGTCAGCCAGCACTGCACGCAGCACGCCCGCTGCCCGGTCGTCCTCATCCACGACCCGTCCCACGAGCGCTAGCTGCGCTTGTCCGGGAGCCGAGCCCCCGGATCCCCCCGGCCTCCGCTAGTCCGACTTCGCGAGTGCGTCGATCTGGGCCACCTCGCCGGGGGTGAGCTCGAAGCCGAACAGGTCCAGGTTGGCGGCGATCAGGCCCGGGTCGGCCGACTTCGGGATCACCGGGATCTCGTGCTGCAGGTGCCAGCGCAGCACTACCTGCGCGGTACTGACCTCGTGCCCGGCGGCGATCTTGGTGAGCACCGGGTCATCCAGGTCGGTGTCCTTCAGCGGGCTGTAGCCCTCCAGCACGACGCCCCGCTCGCGGTGAGCGGCCAGGACCGCGGGGTCATGCCGGCGCGGGTTCCAGTGCAGCTGATTCACCGCCGGGGCCTCGCCGCTGTCGGCGATCAGCTCGTCGATCTGGGCCGGGCCGAAATTGCTGACGCCGATCTCCCGGACCAGCCCGTCGGCGCGGATCCGGCACAGCTCATTCCATACCTGCTGGCGCAGCCGGGTCCGCGGCTGCGGCCAGTGCACCAGCCACAGGTCCAGGTAGTCGGTGCCGAGCGCGCGCAGCGACCTGCGCAGCACCGTGTGCTCGCGGCCGGCGTCGGAGGGTCGCAGCTTCGTGGTGATGAACACCTCGCCGCGGTCCAGGCCGCTGTCGGCAACCGCCCGGCCGACCTCCAGCTCGTTGCCGTACATCGTCGCGGTGTCGACGTGCCGGTACCCGGCGGCCAGGGCCGTGAGGACCGCGGCGTGCGCCTGCCGTCCGCGCATCGGCCACGTGCCGAACCCGACCATGGGCATCGCGCTGCCGCCACGCAGCGGGACCGCGGGCACCGCACGGGTGTCGCTCATCTGCCCATTGTGCGCCATCACGTCCAGCCCGCCCCGGCCGGCTGCTAGTCCGTCACCGGAGTGCCGGCCCGGCCGGTCAGGTCGGCGAGCAGGCTGGTCAGCCGCATTGTGACCGGGCCGGGCGCGCCGTCGCCCACCGGCCGCCCGTCCAGCGCGACGACGGGAGTGATCCCGCCCATCGTGCCGCTTTGCCCGGCTGCGTCACAGCACGACGACCGAGCGCAGCACCTCCCCGCGGCCCATCTTGGCGAACGCCTCTTCCACGCCGTCGAGCGCGATCGTCTCGGACACGAACTTCTCCAGCGGCAGCCGTCCCTGCAGGTGCAGGTTGGTCAGCATCGGGAAGTCCCGCGACGGCAGGCAGTCGCCGTACCAGGACGACTTCAGCGCGCCGCCGCGGCCGAAGAAGTCCAGCAGCGGCAGCTCAAGCCGCATGTCCGGGGTCGGCACGCCGACCAGGACCACGGTCCCGGCCAGGTCGCGGGCGTAGAACGCCTGGGTGTAGGTCTCCGGGCGGCCGATCGCCTCGATCACCACGTCCGCGCCGTTGCCCTCGGTAAGCTCGCGGATCGCCTCGACCGGGTCGGTCTCGGTGGAGTTGACCACGTGCGTGGCGCCGAACTGGCGGGCCCAGTCCAGCTTGCGGTCGTCCACGTCGACCGCGATGATCGTGCGCGCGCCGGCCAGGCTGGCGCCGAGCACGGCCGCGTCGCCGACGCCGCCGCAGCCGATCACGGCCACCGAGTCGCCCCGGGTGACCTGGGCGGTGTTCAGCGCGGCCCCGAGGCCGGCCATGACCCCGCAGCCCAGCAGCCCGGCCACCTCCGGCTTGATCTGCGGGTTCACCTTCGTGCACTGGCCAGCGGCGACGAGGGTCTTCTCGGCGAACGCGCCGATGCCCAGCGCCGGGGACAGCGGCGTGCCGTCGGCGAGGGTCATCTTCTGGGCCGCGTTGCGGGTGGCGAAGCAGTACCAGGGGCGGCCGCGGCGGCACGCCCGGCACTGCCCGCAGACGGCGCGCCAGTTCAGGATGACGAAGTCGCCGGGTGCGACTTCGGTCACACCCTCGCCGACCGCCTCGACCAGGCCGGCTGCCTCGTGCCCGAGCAGGTACGGGAACTCCTCGCCGATGCCGCCCTCGCGATAGTGCAGGTCGGTGTGGCAGACGCCGCAGGCCTGCACCGCCACGAGCGCCTCGCCCGGGCCCGGGTCGGGAACGGCCACCGTCGTGACCTCAACCTTGGCGCCCAGCTCGGGGGCGATGACGCCCCTCACCTCATGTGCCATCAGGCCGGAGTCCTTTCTTCCTGGCATAACGGGCGGTCACCGCCACTGTCGCCGCAGCCGCGCACCGGTGCGCGGCTGGTGTGGGCGATGATACGGCGGGCGGGTCCCGTTCTGGTACGGTCGGCCTGCTCTTGGGCGAAGGAGGCCACTGATGACCGCCGCGGAGATCACTCGCAGCGAGACAGCCGAGCGGGCTCGGCTGCTGCGGGTGGAGTCCTACGACATATGGCTGGACCTGACCCGCGGTGACGAGGTGTTCAGCTCGCAGTCGGTCATCCGGTTCACCTGCCGCGAGCCTGGCGCGCCGAGTTACGCCGACCTGGTCGCCGGCGAGGTGCGCGAGATCACCCTGAACGGCGTGCCGCTCGATCCCGCCAGCTGCGCGGACGGGCGGATCCCGCTGCCGGGCCTGGCCGACCGCAACGAGCTCCGGGTCCTCGCCGACTGCCCCTACTCCCGCGACGGCACCGCGCTGCACCGCGCGGTCGACTCCGCCGATGGCAAGGTGTACCTGTACACCAGCTTCGAGCCCGCCGACGCGCGCCGGGTGTACGCGAACTTCGAGCAGCCCGACCTGAAGGCGGCGTTCACCTTCCATGTCACCGCGCCCGCGCACTGGACGGTGCTGTCCAACCAGCCCGCGCCCGAGCCCGAGCCGGTGCCCGGCTCCGGCGATGCCGGCCCTGGCGGTTCCGCGCCGCCCGCCGCCGTCTGGCATTTCCCGCCGACGCCGCGCATCTCCACCTACCTGACGGCTGTCGCCGCCGGCGAATATCACCTGCAGCGCACGTCGCACACCACCGCGGACGGGCAGGTCATCCCGCTGGGCGTGGCCTGCCGGGCCTCGCTGGCCGGCTACCTGGAGGCCGATGACATCTTCTTGGTCACCCGCCAGGGGTTCGATTACTACACCGCCCTGTTCGGCACGCCGTACCCGTTCGGCAAATACGACCAGGTGTTCGTGCCCGGCTTCTTCTCCGGGGCGATGGAGAACGTCGGCTGCGTGACGATCTCCGAGCAGATGCTGTTCCGCTCCAAGGTCACCGACATGATGTACGAGCTGCGCGCCATCGTGATCCTGCACGAGATGGCGCACATGTGGTTCGGCAACCTGGTCACGATGAAGTGGTGGGACGACCTGTGGCTGAACGAGTCGTTCGCCGAGTTCTGCGCCACCCTGGCCTGCGCTGAGGCCACCCGGTTCACCGGCGCCTGGACCACGTTCTCCAACAGCCGCAAGACCTGGGGCTACATGCAGGACCAGCTGCCGTCCACGCACCCGGTGGCGGCGGACGTGGCCACGCTGACCGAGGCGGTCGCTAACTTCGACGGGATCAGCTACGCCAAGGGGGCGTCGGTGCTGCGCCAGCTGGCCGCCTACGCGGGCCTGGACGCCTTCTTCACCGGGATCGGGGCCTACTTCGCCGAGCACGGCTGGGCCAATGCCACCCTCGCCGACCTGCTGCGCGCGGTCGAGGCGGCGTCCGGGACGCAGCTGGCCAGCTGGTCACGGGACTGGCTGCAGACCGCGGGGCCGAACACGCTGCGCAGCGAGTTCGAGGCCGGCCCGGACGGCGCGTTCACCTCGTTCGCGGTGCTCCAGGAGGCGCCGCCGGAGCACCCGACGCTGCGCCCGCACCACATCGCGATCGGCCTGTACCAGCGGTCGGGGGGCGTGCTGGCCCGCACCAGCCGGGTCGAGGTGGAGGTAACCGGGCCGCGGACGCCGGTACCCGAGCTGACCGGGCTGGCCCAGCCCGACCTTGTGCTGCTGAACGACGGTGATCTGGGCTACGTGCTGGTCCGGTTCGATCCCCGCTCGCTGGTCACGGTGACCGGCGCGATCGGCGAGTTCACCGACTCGCTGGCCCGCGCGGTGTGCTGGACCGCTGCCGTGGACATGGTGCAGCACGCCGAGATGTCGCTGCCGGCCTTCGTGACGATGCTGGCCGGCGGCATGGCCAGCGAGCCGTCGGTCTCGGTGCTGCAGATCCTGCACATGGTGGCCGCGCAGCTGTTGCGCCAGGCCGCCGATCCCGCCTGGGTGCCGGAGGGCCAGCGGCAGCTCGCCGCCGCAGCCCAGCGGCTGCTGGCCGCGGCTGAGCCAGGCGGCGACCACCAGCTGGCCTGGGCCGAGCTGCTCGCCTGGACGGCCAGCACGCCCGAGCAGCTTGACCTGCTGGCCAGCCTGCTCGACGGCCGCGCTGAGATGCCGGGCCTGTCGGTGGACGCCGAGCTGCGCTGGTCCCTGCTGCGCCGGCTGGCCGCGACCGGCCAGGCCGGCGATGCGCAGGTCGACGCCGAGCTGGAGCGCGATCCCACCGACGCCGGGCGGCGGCATGCCGTGGCCTGCCGGGCGGCGATGCCCGACGCCGCGCAGAAGGCCGCCGCCTGGGAGCTGCTGACCGGCGGCACCGAGCTGAGCTCGGAGTTCATCATCGAGGTGACCCAGGCGTTCGCTCAGCCCGAGCAGGCGGACCTGCTTGCGCCCTACACGCAGCGGTACTTCGACGCGCTGCCGGGGCTGTGGGCGGCCCGCGCGGACATGCCGCGGATCCTGCTGGGCCAGATGCTGTTCCCGTACTGGGCCGCGTCGCCGCAGCTGCTAGCGCAGATCGACGCGTTCCTTGGCCGGGGCGACCTGGACCCCGGGCTGCGCCGCCTGATCGTCGAGCGGCGGGACATCGTCGACCGGGCGCTGCGGTCCCGGGCCCTGGCCGGCTGAGCCGCCCGCCAGGCGGACCGCAGTCGGCTGCGGCGCGGCTGCCCGCCGCTGCGGCACCCGCCGCGGGGCCAGCAGTACCGGCACGCCCGCCGGCCCGGCCAGCTCGGCCAGCACAGCGTGCAGCGGCTGCACGCCGATCTCCTGCAGCGGCACGCTGTACCGGGGCGGGTCACGGCGCGCGCGCAGCAGGCCGGGGCAGCGCACCAGGTAGGCGACGGGCAGCACTAGCGTCACGGCGGTGGCCACGATCGAGGCGGCCAGGTTCGGCGGCCGGGCCGCGGGCGCGTCCGGGTTCATGATGATCACCAGCCGGGTGCCGTAGTGCCGCCGGGCGACGTACAGCTCCCGGATCTGCCCCCACGGCAGGAACAGCTGGCGGCGGCGCCGGCCGAGCCGCCGCCGGGCGCCGCCGCGCAGGCCGAGCGTAATACCGTTGGCGTCGGCCGCGAACGCGTTGTCGCGCATGGTCAGCAGCACCGTGAGCTGGACGAGCGCGGCCAGCAGCAGCGTGCCGAGCGCCGCGGGCAGGTACCAGGAGGGCAGCCGGCCGAACAGGCTGATCGCCACGGCGACGCAGCCGTACCACAGCGGCACCACCCACAGGAAGTCGCGCGGCACGACCGGCGACGGGCCCCGGACCAGCGCAGTCAATCGCTTCGCCACATGGCCTCCCCAAGCGCCTCTACCTGGATCATCCGTCCCGGACGGCCCGGCGGCAAGAGCTGGATCCGGTCGGCTGGCGGCGGCCGGGACGGCGACGGCGCAGCTGGCAGGCCCCGGGTCCAGGCCGGCCGATCGCATGCGGGCGGCCTGGACCCTGCCGCATGATGGAGTGACCTCCGGGCCGGACCGGCCGCAGGGCCGAGTGGCACGGGCACGCAAGCGTCAGGAGTTGCACAGCTCATGAGCATCAGATCGCCGCAGGATGACCAGGATCTGCGGTGGCCGCCTGATCAGGCATGGCCGCCGGAGGAGCCGGGTGCTGCCGATCGTGGTGCCGGGACGCCCGGCTGGCGCGCCGCGAGCCCGGGCTGGGACGCGGCGGACGGCGCCGAGCCGTGGGCCGCCGGGCAGCCGTACACGCCGCCGTGGGACGAGGACGCGCAGTCGCAGCCGGAGCCGGAGTCGCAGCCGGAGCCGCGGCGAGCGGCGCAGCGGCCTGCGCCGGCCTCGGGCCGCTCTGGTCGGTTCCGCGGCCGGAAGGCCGCTGAGCCCGGCGGACGGGCCGGCGGCGGGTTCGGCCAGGATGCTGGCGAAGAGGACGAGGACTATCAGTGGATCCGGTCCCTGGGCGGGGGCACGGCTTCGGCAGGAGCCGGGGCAGCTGACCGCGGCCTGGAGCCGAATAGCTGGGACGGCCGGCCCGGGGGAGGGCGACGGTCCGGCGGCCTGGCGGACCGGCCACAGGACGATCAGCGGCGCCGCGACCAGCAGGCGGCCGAGCGCGACCAGGCCGCGCGGCGGCGCGCTGAAGCTGAGCAGCAGCGACAGGCCCGGGAGGCCGAGGAGCGCGAGCAGGCCGCCCAGCGGCGCGCCGAGGCCGAGCGGCAGCGGCAGGCCCGGGAAGCGGCGGAGCGCGAGCAGGCCGCCCGGCAGCGCGCCGAGGCCGAGGAACAACGGCAGGCCCGAGAGGCGGAGAAGACCGCGTCGGCCGGGCGCAAACGCCAGGCGCGCGAGACCGCCAAGCGGGACCAGGCAGAGCGCAAGCGCGTCAAGGCGGAGAGCAGGCGGACCCGGCCGGGGCGCCCAGAGGAGCAGCCCGGCGAGCCGCAGCCCGGCGAGCCGCAGCCCGGCGAGCCGCAGCCCGGTGGCCAGCAGTCCAGTCCCCAGCGGCCCGGCCGCAAGTTCGGCCGGCGAACCGCTGACGGACAGCAGCCCAGCCCAGCTGATGCCGCGTGGCCCGGTGCTCCGGCGGTCGGCCCGCCGGGGGCAGGTCAGCCCTGGGCCGGTCAGGACCAGGCGGGTGCGGAGCCGACGGGCCTGCAGTGGGCTGGCGAGACCTGGGCTGGCCCGGATGTGGCCGCTCACGAGTCACCGGGTCAGGGCTGGCACTCCGAAGCCTGGGCCGGTCACGAGCCGCCGGCGCAGGCTTCGGCCGAGCAAGCCTGGCCGCCCCCGGCGCCCTCCGATCAGGACTGGTCCGGCGAGGACTGGGCTGGTCCGGATACGGCCGCCTATCAGTCGGCCGACCCGAGCTGGGCTGGTGAGGCCTGGCCCGGTCACGAGCCTCAGGCCTGGGCTGGTCACGAGCAGCCGGGCGGCGGCCCCGTCGCGCCGGCCTGGCCCGGCGAGCGCTGGCCGGACGAGCACTGGGCACCCGAGCCAGACCAGGCAGCGACCGCTCCGCGGCTGCCGGGCCAGCACCCGGATGACTACGGCTGGACCGACCAGGGCTGGGCCGGCGCGGAGCCGGGCGACCAGGCTGCGGCCGGGCCGGCAGGCCGGCGGACAGCCAGCCAGCCCTGGGTGCAGGACGCCTGGTCCGGCCCGGATCAGTCCGCAGGCGGCTATCAAGCCCCGGTCGGCCGGGTCGGCTACCCCGAAGACGCCGGGGGAGCCGTCAGCCCAGACGATGCTGAGGCGGCTGCCGGAACCGGCCCGCTGACCGCGGCGCCTCGCCCGGCATCGACGGCCAAGCCCGCCAGGCCCGCGCGCCCCGGCAAGCCTGCGCGCCCCGGCAAGGCTGCACGCACCGGCAAGGCGCTGCGGCTGCGCAAGCCTGCCCGGGCCGGCCAGGCCGGGCAGTCTGCTGCCGCTGCCGGGCCCGCTGCCGTCTCCGCCGGGCCCACCATGGCCGCGGCATCCGCTGGCGGCCTCGCGCCCGCCGAGGCTCCCGCATCGGCCGGGAAGGCGCCCGCGTCCGTCGGCCAGGCACCCGCACCCGCACCCGCCGAGACTCGCGCGCCTGGTGAGGCTCCCGCACCTGCCGAAACCCGTGCCCCCGGCAAGACCCGCGCCGCCGCCAAGACCCGCGCCGCGGCCGCGGCGCGGCGGGCCGCGGCCGCGCAGGCACCGGCGAAGGCCGCCGCGGTCGGCACTGCCGCAGCCGCCGGCGCTGCGGCTGTCGCCTCCCGCCAGGCCAGGGCCGCCCGTCGCAAGCGCGCGCGCCGCGCCGTCAAGATTGTCTGGCTGGCGGTCGGCGTGCTGGTGGTCATCGCGGTGATCGCGTCCGCGGTCGTGCTCAACTCGGGCAGCAACACCGCCTACAGCATCGTCACGCGGCAGCGCCTCGGGTCCTACCAGCAGTCACCGAAGATCGCCGGGCAGACCAACGTGGCGCAGTTGCGCGACAGCATCGTGACCAGTGGCGGCGGCGAGGCGTCGCACGTGGTCGACGCGGTCTACCAGGACGGTTCCGGCGGGACCGGGCCACTCATTTTGTTCATCGGAGGAAACCTCTCCGGCGCGTCGGCAAACTCGTTCGTCTCCAGCTTCATCGGCAAGCTGCCAGGCGCCGCCACCACCAGCGCTGGCCGTCCGGCCAGCGGGGCCGCGGCCGCCTGCGCGCCTAGCCGCAACGGTAGTCTCGCCGAATGTGCCTGGGCGGACGGCGACACGTTCGGCGTGCTGGCGTCGCCGACGCTCAGCGCAGCGGCCCTGGGCCAGGAGATGCGACTGTTCCGGCCGCTGCTAGAGCGCCCGGCTAAGAACGGCTAGCTCCGTCGCCCTAACCCTTATCGCCATCGCCGGAACCGCTGCCCTGCTGAGGGCCCCGGGTGCGCAGCGAGAGCCGGGCGACGGCCATGGCAATGGCGCCGGCCAGGATGGCCAGGCCGAGCAGCTGACCGCCGATCAGCCGCGGGGGGAGCGGCAGCGTCGCTGCCGCGGTCTCGGCGCGCAGTCGCCGGGCTTTGCTCCGGGCCGACCCGGATGCCGGGTTCCTGGCGGCGGGCGCGCTCGTGCTGTGCCCAGGTGAGACGGTGGGGAACAGCCCGGCCGGGTTGCTGGCCCCGGCGGTGGCCGAGGGCAGCTGCGGGGCGGGCAGCGTTACGGTGGAGGTGCCCGCCGGCGTCGTGGAGCCCACGGTCGGGAAGCTAGCGCTCGGTGTTGGCGTCGGCGTGGCCTGGCCAGAGGCCGGCTTGCTCACCCGCACGGTTGCCGCTGCGGTGAAGCCGTCCGCGTCCTTGGCGGTCGCGCTGGCCGTCAGCCGCACCTGCTCGTCCTGATAGGCGCCCGCTTGCACCGGGATTGCCGCCTGGAGCTCATCGGCCTGCCGGGCGGGCAGGTCGCCGATCGTGCAGGTGGCTCCGCTGCCGGCCGGACACACAGAGAACGCCGGGGCGCCGAGATGCCGGAACCGGTTCGCGGTGAGGGTCACAGTCACGTTCTTGCTGGCACCGTGCCTGCTCCAGACGAAGATCGCATAGCTGGCCGAGTGGCCGGGCCGCACCTTCGAGCCGCTGGAGAACGGCTGCACCGACACGCACAGCTGGGACTTCCCGGCGGTGGGGCTCGGTGACTTGCTGGGCTTAGGGCTCTTGCTGGGCTTCGGGCTTTTGCTTGGCGTGGGACTCTTGGACGGCGTGGGACTCTTGGACGGCGTGGCGCTCTTGGACGGCGCGGGACGCTTGGACGGCGCGGGGCTCTTACTCGGCTTAGGGCTCTTGCTGGGGGATGGGCTGCTGCTCTTCGTGGAGCTCTTGCTCGGACTGGGGCTCGGGCTCCTGGACGGCGAGGAGGCAGCCGACGGCGACGCGCTTTTGCTGGGCTTGGGGCTCTTGGACGGCTTAAGGCTCGTGGATGTCTTGGGGCTGCGGCTCGGCGACGGGCTCCTGGAAGCGGACTTGCTCGGCAAGGGGCCGCTGGTCGCGCTCTTGCCCGCCTTCGGGCTGGCGCTGGCCGACGTGCTGTCGACCGCGTGCCGCTGGCGTGCGGGCCGAGTGTGCTGCTTGCCTCGCGCTAGATGGTCGGTGAGCAGGCGGGCACGGGTTCCCGACAGGGTAGCTGTCGCAGCTGCGGTCCGCGTGCCGCAGACGGGCCCGGCCGCGCCATGCGCGCCGCCAGTGGCCTTCGTGACCGCACCAGCCCCGGTACTGGCCATGGCGGGACCTACCAGACCGCACGAGATGATGCCTGCGCATCCGGCGGTTCCGAGCATGCGCCATGCGACGCGCCATGAGCTCATCGGCGTCGCCACGCTTGCGCTGAGGTCCCCGTAGGGGACGATCCCCTCCTCATTACTGTCATCATATGCATGCCGAGCAAGGGCCTTCCCCGCTGCGATGGTCTGACACCTGCCATCGGCCGGGATCCGGGCCGTGCCGCGCGAAATGCGCTCGCGTGACGCCAGCCCGGCTCGATGCGGCGGCCCGCGCCCGGATTTCCGCCCGCGCCTGGATGGCTCTGCGCAGCGCTGAGACCTGCGCCAGGATGGCCGGATGGCGCCGGGCGCAGGGGTGGGTCCCGAGCGCGGGAAGACGGAACCCGAGCGTGGCCGACAATGCGGCTGGCGCATGCCGCGGAAGGGAGCGGAGTGACTTCCCGGGATGTCCTGACCAGGCCCGCCCGGCCGCCTGACTATGTGCTGCGATACGGGCCGGATCCCGAGCACGTCGCCGACCTGCGGCTGCCGGGCGCCGCTGGCCGCGCGACCGGCTCCGGGCCGGCCAGCTGGCCGCTGGTGATCTTCCTGCACGGCGGGTTCTGGCGGGCGGCCTACGACCGGGCGCATGCCGGCCCGCTGGCGGCAGCCCTGTGCGCGGAGGGATTCGCAGTCTGCGCGGCGGAATACCGGCGGGTCGGCCAGCGCGGCGGCGGCTGGCCCGGCACGTTTGACGACGTGGCGGCGGCGGTGGGCACGCTGCCCGGGATCGCCGCGGCCGCGGACCGGCAGATCGACGCACGGCGGCTCGTGCTGGCCGGCCACTCGGCGGGCGGCCATCTGGCCCTGTGGGCCGCCAGCCGCCACCGCCTCCCGCCAGGTTCGCCGTGGCAGGCCCCGCCGTCGCCCGCCCGAGCGGTCATCGGCCTCGCGGCCGTCTGCGAGCTGGCCGCCTGCCAGCGGCAGGACCTGGGCGCCGGGGCGGCAGTTGCGCTGATGGGCGGCTCAGCGGCGGAGCACCCCGATCGGTACGCGGCCGCCGACCCGGCCGGGCTGCTGCCGGTCGGGATCCCGTTACGGCTGGTTCACGGCTCGGCGGACGACCGGGTGCCCGTGCAGATGAGCCTGGACTACGCCCGCCAGGCCAGTGCCACGGGCGACCGGGCCGAGTGCGACATCCTGTCTGGCGCCGGTCATTTCGAGGTCATCGACCCGCTGTCGGGAGCCTGGCCGCAGGTGGTCGCGGCGTTCCGGGCGGCGGCCTGACCCGGTTGTCGACGGCGGCACGCGGCCGGGTCCCGATCGTGTATGCTCGCCTGGCGGTTGCGCAAACCGGCGGGTGTGAGCCCGGCAGGTTGTGCAGCTATTCGGTCCGACGCCCTTGGCGCTGGCCGTGCCCCCTTAGCTCAGTCGGCAGAGCGTCTCCATGGTAAGGAGAAGGTCTACGGTTCGATTCCGTAAGGGGGCTCCAGGTGGTGGGCGTTTTTCGAATATGGAACCGTGTACCTCCTTCGATTGAGTGGCATTTGAGTGGCAAATGCCGTGCAATGCAGGAGCTCGTGACCTGGGAGTTTGCTGCACAGTAGGCGCGGTACAGCGATTCCCGTCTGGGGAACAGGTTCTGGGTCAGGCTCGACGAGAGCATGAGCTTGCCCGTGGCTGGGTCTACGGAGAGTGACGAGCCCCTACGGGTCCTGCGCCGTCCACGTCAACAGAACGATGCTCCTATGGGCTGTCAAGGGCTTGGATGACATTTCGATGACCTATTTTCTTTGGGTTCGGCGAATGAGGATTGTGCCGGACTGGGCGACTGCTGGGCGGCGGACAGGACAGGGAGGGGCCACTCGCGGCGGAGGGCAAGCTCTTAGGAGGTCACATGGCCAGCAGGCTGGAATGGGGCCGGGGACGGCCGACGAATCGTTCGAAGGCCAGCAGGGATGCGGCAGCCGATTAGCGGGTCAGGCCGTCCCCGGAGCTGGGGGCGTCAGTCAGCGGCGGCGCGAAGCTTGGGGTAGATCTCGCGGGCGACGTAACGCTTGAGGCAGCGGATGATCTCTGTCTTCGACTTTCCTTCTCCCGTGCGGCGCTCGACGTAGGCGCGGGTCGGGGATGGGAGCTCATCCGGGTGATCACGATCCGCCACAGGGCGTGGTTAGCCTGGCGGTCGCCGCCGGGGTTGAGGCGGTGGCGGGTGCGCTTGCCCGAGGATGCGGGGATCGGGGCGGCAGCGCACAGGTGCGCCCAGGCGGCCTCCGAGCGCAGTCGCTCAGGATGGTCCCCGGCGGCAATCAGCAGCAGGGCGGCAGTGTCGGGGCCGACACCGTATAAGGCGAGCAGGCCGGGAGCGCGGGCGGTGACGAGCGGGACGATCAGCTCATCGAGGCGCTCGAGCTGGCTATCGAGAAACTCGGCGCGCCGTCCCAGCTCGCGCAGCGCGATCCGGGTGGCGTAGCCCACCGTGTCGCCGGGGCGGGGCCGCAGCGCGGCCGTCTGGGCCACCAGGGCGGTTACGGTGTGGCGGGCGAACCGGGCCCGCAGGTCGTCGGGCCCGGTCACGATCAGGGATCTGGCCTGGTTGACGGTCTGGGTCCGCTCGGCTCGGGCGCTGCGCTTGGCGACCATCAGCGCGCGGATCGCCTCGACGGAGCCGTCCCGGCCTCTCGGCGCGCCGCGGGCCCGGCCCGACTGCGCGGCCCGGGCGGCGCTGACGGCATCGAGCGGGTCGGACTTGCCCTGCCGGCGCCGGTCCTGCCGGTCGGAGCGGCCGGCCTCGACGACCCGGACGCCAGCGGCCGTGATGTGGCGGGCCAGGCCTGCGCCGTAGCTGCCGGTGCCCTCGATGCCGACCAGGCAGACGGTCCCGAACCCGCCGAGCCAGCCCAGCAGGCCCGCGTAGCCAGCCGGGGTGACCGGGAACTCCGCAACGCCGAGTAACCCGCCGATGGGGTTCAGCGCCGCGGCGACGTGCGTATCTGCGTGAGTGTCCACTCCGCCGGTGATGGGTGTCTCTACGATGGTCAATGCCATCTCTTTTCTCTGGTTGAAGGGGTGGCACGCACCCGCTGGCCGCCCGACCTGTGAACCCCGGCCTCTTGCACAGGACGGGCAGATCAGACCGGCAGCGCCGGTGGGTGCCATAAAACCTGGGACCCGGCCGACAGATCGTTTCGCAGGACAGCCCGAGCGGCGTCAGCCGATTCGGAGGTCAGGCCGGGACCCAGGCGTCCGACCCTACGCTCACACCACCGCAAAACCACGGAAGCAGGGCCGGGGCCGGAAGCACTACCCACATCCTCCCTGCCGATTATTCGTCTGAATCGGCCGTGCACCGCGGTCGTTTTTCGCCGCGCAGATCGTCCTATTGTGGTCAGCTTCATCGTTGATGGCATGCCCGGCGACCCTTTGGTCGCGCGGGTCGGTCCCGGGCGTTGTGGCGCTCGTTCGGACGGCATTCGGACGGCCTGGCGAGATATCCGGCGCGGGCTTGCCCGGGTCGTGGCGCCTCACCGGGCTTCAGGGGAGGAAGCGTTCTATCTCGTGGACGACCACGGGCCAGGCTGGTTCGCGGGCGGTGAGGATGTGATTGCCGCTGTCGACTAGGCGCAGAATGCTGCCGGGTATCTGCGCGGCCAGTTCGCGGGCCTGCTGGGCGGGCACGCGCTGGTCGCGGCGGGCGTGCATGATCAGGGTGGGGCAGCGCACGCGGGTGGCGAGAGCGGACACGTCGATGCGGGCGAAGGTGTCGAGGAAGCGCACGACGTTTTCGGTGGAGGTGGTGGCCCGCTGCAACGCGTTGAAAGCATCCCAGGTCTCGCGGGACTCATCGGGCAGGAACTGGGCGGCGAATACCTGGCGGTAGGCGGGATCGTCGCGGCGCCAGGCGACCCGGCCGATCTGGAGGTCCAGTGCTGCTTCTTCCCGCTCCTCGGCGGTCTGGGCCCGGATCAGCCGGCCGCGGGCGTAGCCGCCGACCAAGAGGAGCTGGCTTACCTGCTCGGGGTGGGCTACCGCGTAGGCGATGGCCACGGCGCAGCCCTGGGACAGGCCGATCAGGGGGAAGCTGGTGAGCCCGGCCGCTGCGACGACCAGTTCCAGGTCCTCGACCCAGGTCTGCAGGGTGAACTCGCCGGCCTGCCAGTCGGACAGGCCGCAGCCGCGCTCGTCGTAGCGCACCAGCCGGTGCCGGGCGGATAGCGCGTCGATCCAGTGCCCCCAGATGACGCTGTCGCGCTCCAGGTCCAGGTGGGTCAGCCAGTTGGCCGCCTTGACCAGCGGCGGGCCTGATCCGCTGGTGGCGTAGGCGATGCGGACCCCGGCGGGAGAGCGGCAGTACCGGATTTCCTGGTCCCGCGCCGTAGCACCCAGGCGTGGCGGGGGCGCCGAGTCCGGCGGCTGCCCGGTCACCTCGCCGATGAACCGGTAGCCGAAGCCGCGGACAGTTGCGATCAGCTGCTGGGAGGCACCGTCATCGCCGACCGCCTGACGTGCGGCCTTGATCCTGCTGCAGAGCGTGGAGTCGCTGACGAAACGGTCGCCCCACACCGCGTCCAGCAGCTCCGCCTTGGGCACTACCCGGTCGCGATGCTCCAGCAGGTAGCGCAGCACGCCGAATACCTGCGGCTGGACGTGCACCACCGCCCCGCCACGACGCAACTCGAAGCGGGCCAGATCGAGCTCACAGGTGCCGAACATGTACATGGGGCCGCCCTCCGCCGATTATGTCCGCGGCTGCCGCGCGCCGGCAATGGCGCGTCCATGAGTTATCCAGCCGATGTCCAAGTGGTCTCCATGTATCCCAGGGTGCGGCGGGCCAGGCTAAATCGCCGCCGGCATCAGCCGGAGGCAGATATTCGCTGCGGCGGGGGAGAGGAACATGAGCAACATCCATTCAGTGACAAACCTGGCGGTCAGGCTGGGCCTGCGGCGCGGGAGCCAGCGCCCCGTCCGGAACGGCAGGCGTATCGCCTCCCGCGTCGCGGCTTTTCTCGCCGTCGTGCTGATGACAGCTGGCGCGACCGCGGCTCAGGCGGCGGCCAGCACCGGACCATCGATAATCCTGAACGGCGGCAACACCGACATCGCCGTCCAAGGACCCGACAACACCCTGACGTTCTACTGGGCATTCGACGGCAGCAGTACCTGGACGGCCGAGAGGGTCGCCTCGTCTCGCACCACGTATTCCGCGCCGTCGATGATCCTCAACGGCAGCACCATTGATATTGCCGCGCAGGGACCAGGCGACAGCCTCGACCTCTACTGGGCCACCATCGGCACCGGCACCTGGCACTCTCAGACGGTTGCCGGCCCGGGCACCACTTACTCTGCGCCGTCGATGATCCTCAATGGCGGCAACATCAACGTAGCCGCCATGGGCGCGGGCAACAGCCTGTCGTTTTACTGGGGTACTGCCGGGGCCGCCTGGCACTCTGAGTCGCCGGCCGGCTCGGGCACTACATACTCCGCGCCGTCGATGATCCTCAACGGCAACGCCGTCAATATCGCCGTCCAGGGCCCGGGCAACAGCCTGGAGTGCTACGCGGCGCTCGTCGGCACCGGATACTGGGACCCTGCGGCCGTCGCCGCGGCGGGCACCACCTTCTCCGCGCCGTCGATGGTCGCCGACGGCAACAGCGTGGACATCGCCGCCCAGGGCCCGGCCAACGCGCTGAGCCTGCACTCGACAGTCAACGGCTCGGGCTTCTGGACATCCGAAAATGTCGCCAGCTCGAACACGGCCTTCTCCGCCCCGGCCATGATCCTCAACAGCAACGGCCTGGACATCGCCGTCCAGGGCAACGGCAACGCGCTCGACATCTACTGGGCCCCCAACGGCAGCGACACCTGGGACGCCGGAACGGTCGCCGGCCCGGACACCACCTACTCCGCTCCGGCGATGGTCCTCAACGGCGGCGGCGTCGACATGACCGCCACCGGTCCGGGCGGCAGCCTGTACGACTACTTCGCGCAAAACGGCAGCACTACCTGGAGCGCCGGGACCGTTGCACCGCCAGGCAGCGTCGGCTAACTGTCCTGACCGCCGGCGCTCCGTCCCGCATCTGCACTGCCGCGGGACGGAGCGCCCGTCCCTGGGTGTGCTTCGGCGGGGGACGACCCGGCCCGACCGATCCCAGGGTCACGATCGATGCCGTAGCTGCGCCGGGTGATCCCAGCCTGGATCGCGCCGCCAAGCGCCCGCCTCGCCGCAAGCATGAACAACGCCTCCCGCCGCCCCACAGGGACGAACGCATGGGCGGTCACCCGGGCACCCGATCGGCCTATTCTGGGCGGGCTCTGAGGGCGTCGATCGTGTATCGACTGCCGCGCCGATCGGCGGGTAGGGCGCGTCGATGGTCACGAGTTGCAGTTACTCGGCGTAACCTGCATGTCCGGATTGCCGTTCGCGGGCGGGCATCTGGTTACCGAGGCACTGCCGCTCGCGGCGTCGGCGCGCGAGATGGACGGTGATGCCGGCGGCTACCTCGACCGTCTCAGGCAGGACCCGCATGATCTGGCCATATACCTGTACCTGCTCCATACCTGTACCTGCTCCGAGGCCGGCAATCCGGGGTAAGCCGAGATGGTCGATAGGTGGCCAGCATAGTCGCGGGCACTCATCGTCAGGCGCCGCCCGATCACGACCTGCCGGACATCGGCGAACGCTTCGGACCGCTGGAGTTCCGTGCCCGGGCACTGCATGTCATGTCCCGGTGGCATCCCATCCGGAGACGGAACCTCGTCGCTGTCAGGGAACGGCGCCCGGGCCGCGCGGACAGCTTCCTCCACAGCCGGGTCAGCCAGCCTGGCTGGCCCGCCGAACGAGGCAAGCACGCCACCGGGCTCCAGCAGCGCGGCCATGCGAGGCCACCGGCCCTCCGGGCTCGTCCAGTGCAGCGCCGCCGCCGCGTAAACGAGCCCGTAGCCCTCGCCCGGTCGCAAGTCCCCGAACGCGGCTCGCACGGTCTTGACGTTTGCTGGCACGTGCTTAAGCAGCCCGGCGAGCATGGCCCCGTCAGGCTCGGTCGCGGTGACCGTGACCCCCGCTGAGCGAACAGGCGGGTTGCCTTGCCTGTCCCGGCACCAACCTCAAGGGCAGTCCGGACCGGCTGACCCGCGTACGCCATCACCAGGTCGAAAAGCTCCGCGGGATACCCCGGCCGGAATCGCCCGCAGGCTTCCGCCCTCCCTCCGAAGCTCAGGGCGCGACCAGACATGCCGGGCATCCTCGCATGACCCGCGCCGTCAAGGCCCGGCCTTTTCGCGCGACCCGGCCGCCCGGTCATGGACAGCGGAACTCTGACGCAACGATGATCGCCCATCGGCACGAGCACCGGACCGACAGCGCCTCCATAGCGACAGATCGGCCCGTTCGGTGTTCGGCCGACCCCGTCGCCTGAGCCCCGTATCGAATACCGAACGGGCGGATATTCGCGTTGGTCAGGGCTCACTGGTCACTGCCTGCGACGGGGCCGGGGTCGTGGGTATAGCGGCGCGCCCTGGCCGCCGTCATGCGTCCCGGCGGTCCAGCAGCGTCCAGGCGATGGCGTACACGATGGCGACGAACAGGCACATCACGCCGAAGCCGGGCCAGGGCTGGAGGGTGTGGGCGGCGGGGTGGACGCTGGTGAGCTGGCTTCCGGCCTGGGTCGGCCAGAACTCGGTGACCGGGTTCCGCCACGAGTCCGGCAGCGCCTCGGCGATCCCGGGGAGGACGAGCACGACGCCCACCATGGCGGCGATGGCGGCGGCCGGGTGGCGGAGCAAGGCCCCCGCCGCGACGCTGAGCACCGCCAGGGCGGCCAGGTACAGCCCCGCTCCCGCCACCGCCCGGGCTACCCCGGGA